>JBLHTS010000100.1:0-11477 GCA_047627695.1 Yoonia sp.
TTGTCCGCAGACCGACATTTGAGCTGACAAAATGCTGCGACATGCACGAATGTCTCCTTCGTTGGGCCGCGTTGCAGCATCTTGACCGTTCGTCGAAAGGCGGCTCTGGGCCGTGAGCGACATCCGACAACAAGGGCGGATAGCAACAGATGCTGCACCATGCACATTTCGACATGAAGGGCGGTTTGCCGACATTCGCTGCACCTGCAAACTAAACGGGCGAATCCTAAGAAAGCAGACGCTCAGGGTCACGATCCATTTTGTCGGGGTGCAAACGCTGCTAACGGCAGCACTGAGCCCATTCTGTGAATGTGATTTCCTCGCTACGTGCGCTCGCAGCGCGTTAACCTGCTGCGTTGCCGCGAAATCACTGCCGCATTGCAGAGGGGATTGCTGCCATTCAGCTTGCATTCAGGACGTCTAAGTCGCGGATTCAAAGGATGTCGACTTGGGGATACCAAAATCTTGCGAAAGCAGTTTTCGCATCAGTAGACGTGGCGTTTCTCAGCTTGGCGTGGCGGCATCGCGTCGGATCAGGCGGTGGATCTCTGGATGTTCCGCAAGGTTCTGTTTTTCACGAAGGCCGATCCGAAACTGCGATGGGGCCTGCCCGAATTGAGCCATAAAGCAACGGGAAAACGTCGCGGGTGACGAGAACCCTGTCGCCGTGGCGATTTCCTTGATCGAATGCTCTTCATAGAACAGGAAGTTTCGCGCTGCCTGCAAACGAATACTCAGGTAGAGCCGCATCGGCGACGTCTCGTAAACGCTGTTACATATCCGTGATAGGGTCCGCTGGGGAATGTTTAAACTTTCGGCCATTTCTGCCAGGGTGAGCGGAATGTCCAGGTTCTCTTTCATAATGCTGACGATCTTGGCCGATGTGCTGATCGCCTTGCCATCAAAGCTCTGGTCGTCACGCTGGCGGGTAAAGCTGTCGCGGCGCGTGTGGATCATTGCATTGGCAACTTCGTTTGCCATTGCCTCGCCAACGAACCGGCCGATCAGGTCGAGCATGAGGTCCAGGGTTGCTATTCCGCCAGCGCATTGAGCACGTGTCGTGCTGAGATGGTAGATTTGGTTCTGCGGGCGCGCGTTTGGAAACCATTCCCGAAAGGAAGGGACAGCTTCCCAATGCAGCACAACCTCTGGCGATGCTTCCGTCCCAACCAATCCGGCCTGGGCAAGCGCATAGGTCGCGCTGTCCACTCCACCGATCACTGATCCAAACCGTCCGGCCTTGCGCAGATAAGCCAACAGCTTTTTCGACAGGTGCTGGGTGGGGAGGTTTCCTTCAAACAAAAGGCTGACATCGGTCAGCTCTAACGTTGCAAGATCACAATCAGCGGCAAACCACATCCCATTGCTGGCGCGAACGTCCTCGCCATTTTCTGAAACCAGGTGCCAGTCAAACAATTGTTGTCCTGAATTCTGATTGGCAATTCGAAGTGACTCGGTCGCCATAGTGAGAGTCGTAAGCGAAAATTCAGGTTGTAAAAGAAGTGCAAACTGAGTCGGAGCATCAATTTTCATTTCGAACCTTTGCAAAAAACCGCGATTATGGCCAAATTTGTAGAAAGAGCGGCCGTAATCGTCAACTTTTTTGTGGATTTTCCGCTCAAGATGTTTTTGCACCGTGCAACCCACTTGTATGAAATGCGATGCAACATAAAATTTTTTAGGTGCAGACACAGTCTGAACGCGGCGAATAATTTGCCGCGGATGATGCAGTTTTGCCCATAAACGGAGCGGTATACGACGTGAATGATCTCAAAAAAATGCTTGAAGGTTGCTATGTAACTATCCCAACGCCATTTTCCGATACCGCTGAAATGGAGGTCAATGAACCTGCGCTGAGGGCATATGTACGCTTCTTGATCGATTCAGGCCTGAACAAAGATTACGCCACTTTGCTGGCCGGAGGAGCGGCAGGTGATTTTTCCACGATGACCCTGAAAGAGCGGCTTCGGGTGGCCGAGATTGTGGTGGATGAAGCCGCGGGCGCCGTACCGATTGCGATGGGAGCGCAGACTGCCAGCACGCTGGAGTTGGTGAAACTGGCACATGCTGCCAAGCGGATCGGGGTCAACTTTATTCAGGTGTCCTGCCCGTTCTATTTTGCCCATACCGAGGGCGATTTTGAGGAATACGTGCGCGCCGCCGCCGCCGCTGAGCCCGAGTTGGGGATCATCCTTTATAATACGTTCTGGACAAGTCAGAACCTGTCATTTTCGATGATAGAACGGCTGGCAGAAATTCCCAATATTGTCGGTCTAAAATGGGCTACCCCACGCACGGATGCGATGGAGTTCGAAGATGTCTGTTCGCATTTCTCGGACCGTTTTACGATCATCGACAACAACCTGTTCTTCGGGATGAGCGCTATGCCTGCCCTTGGTGCTAAGGCTTTTGAGGTCCATCACTGCAACTTTTGGCCAGAATGGGGCATCAAACTGATCGATGAAGTGCATGCCGGAAACTACGCGGAACTCACCCGAATGCTGGTGGAGGAGGGGATGCCCTTTTACAAGCTCTGGGTCGCAATAGAGCGCGATTTCACATCTGGCGACGGCTATCTTGATAAACTCTGTATGGAGCTTATCGGTCTGCCGTCCAGCCGCTGCCGTCCTCCGACCCGTGACATTCGCGAAAATTATCGCGCCGCCACCCACGCAATGCTGCGCCAAATTGGCACCCCGAGACTTCAGAGCACCACTTAAGGGCCGCGTAGAACGGCTTTCAATTAACCTACCTATGGAGAAATAATATGATTAAAACAACCATCAAGACACTCACGTTTGCAGCTAGCGCAACCGCGCTGCTGGCAACATCTGCCATGGCAGAAGACGACGTCAGGCTGCGGCTGAACTGGATGTACTATGGCTCTCACGCGGGCTTTGCCCTTGGTCAGGACGCGGGCATCTATGACAAAGCGGGCATCGATATCGATATCCGCTCGGGCAACGGGTCCAGCACGGCGCACCGGCTGGTGGCCAATGGCGACAGCGATTTCGCCTATGGTTCCTGCGGCGCACTGATCAATCTGGCCAGCCAAGGGGCTGAAATTATTTCCGTCGCCGTAATTGATGCAATGGGTGCGGAGGCCCTCATCCTGCGGCCCGATAGTGGTGTCAGCACGATTGCCGAACTGAAAGGCAGGACGATCCTGACAACGGCCAATGCAGGGGTAAATACGTTCTTCCCGATTGTTCTGGCCAATGCCGGCCTGACCACTGAAGATGTACAAATAACAAGCGTACCAGATGGTGCGCTGGTCTCCAGCTACTTGCAGGCGGCAGGTGATGCTGTTGGTATTCTGGGTGGTTTGGACGACAAACCGGCTGAAATTCGCGCCAATGGTGGCGAGGATCCGATATTGATCCCATATTCTGACTATGGAGTTGATCAAGTCGGATACTGTATCTCGACCAGCAAGGCCATGGTTGCTGATAACCCCGATCTGGTAAACCGCTTTGTTGACGCCACCATCGCCGCTTATACTCAGACCGAAACTGACCCGGATGCAGCCGTGAATGCGATTGCTGATATCGTCGGTGGCACCATGGCCGAGGACGAGGGAAAAGCGCAATCTCGCTCGGTTCTCGATGTCACACTTGGCTTGCTCTATTCAAATGCCAACACTGATAAGCAGCTTGGCCTGCATGTGGCATCTGACTGGGAAAGCATGGTTAACCTCATGAAGGAATACAACGATCTGGACCCGAGTGCAGACCCCGCGTCGTTCTATACCAATGAGTTTGTGAACTAGGTTTGTCGCTCCGCCGGGGGGCTTTGGGGCCTCCCGGCGGAAAAAAGGTAAGAATGATGACCCACCAAATAAAGTTTTCAGCCGTCAAGAAAGTGTTCGGCACCGGGCCTGGTGCTGTCCACGCCTTAGGACCGGTCGATCTGAGCATCAAAGAAGGTGAATTCATATCGCTCTTAGGACCCTCGGGGTGCGGAAAATCCACCCTGATGTTGATGACGTCAGGACTGCTTGAGGCAACCGAAGGTAAAGTTGTGATTGGCGGCTCTGAAGTGAATGGCCCGCAGACCGATGTGGGTGTAATGTTTCAGGACAATACACTGGTGCCTTGGCGCACCGTCCGGGGTAATATCGAATTACAACTGGAAATGCGCGGAATGTCAAAGCAAGACAACAAAGACAAGATCGACCAGCTTCTGGCTTCTGTGCATATGGAGGATTTTGCGGATCGTCACCCCTATGAGCTTTCAGGTGGTATGCAGCAACGTGCAGCTTTCTGCCAGGCGATGGTCCACGAGCCAAAAACCATGCTGTTGGATGAACCGCTGGGCAAACTTGATGCAATGACCCGCGAGCATATCCGTAGTGATTTGCAAAACCTTTGGATGCAGAAACGTCCAACGGTGATTTTTGTCACCCACTCTATCGAAGAAGCGATCCAGCTTTCGACGCGGGTCGCTGTAATCACACCACGCCCCGGTCAGATAGAGCGGATCATTGAAATTGACCTGCCATTTCCGAGGGATTTTGAGGTCAAGAATTCCCCAGAATTCGTCGCCTACGTGCGTGAGACACAGGAGATCTTCCGAGGCTATGGCGTCATTTAATACAAAAAAAATCTTTGCGGCGATGAAACTTTGGCTGCAGAATTCTTGGATGTTCATCGCATTCTTCATAGGCTTCTTCCTTTTTTGGGAATATGCCATTGTATGGTTCGACGTCCCGCGTTTCATTCTCCCCCCCCCATCGCTGATCGTCGAAAAAGGCGCCGCAGACCTCGACCGGCTGCTTTATTATACCTATGTCACCGGCATTGAAGTCGTATTGGGGTATTCGATTGCCATCGTGCTGGCGCTTCCTCTTGGGCTTGCGATTGCCTTCTCAAGTATCCTCAAGCGGACGGTTTACCCCTTTATTGTCTGCATCGAAATGGTGCCAAAAATCGCCTTTGCACCGCTTTTCATCTCTTGGCTCGGCTTTGGTCTGTTGCCAAAAGTGATCATTGTCTTTCTGGTCTGCTTCTTTCCAATAGTGCTGAACGCCATTCTTGCATTCAATTCGCTCAGCGAAGAGCTATCGCTGTTCAGTCGCTCTACCGGTGGTGGCGTCTGGCGGACCTTCGTTAAAATCCGCCTTCCCGCAGCGCTGCCGCAATGTTTTGTCGGATTCAAATACGCCGCGATCAACGCGACTGTTGGGGCGGCCATCGCCGAATTTATCGGCTCTGATGAAGGCCTGGGTTTTTATATCCAAATAGTTACCGGCAACATGCGGCCTGACTTGGCTTTTGCAGGTATCTTCTTTCTGACGCTGCTGGGGCTGTGTCTGTTCGGTATTGTCACGCTGGCAGAACGCTTGTTGATTCCCTGGCACATCTCGGTGCGACGCGGCTAAATCAAATATCTGACTTTGGAGACTGATATGGAACTGACAAAAGATGAGGCGCAATGCATCGCCTCTGGCCTGAAACTACCTGCCAAAGCCTTCATTGACGGTCGCTTTTGCGACGCTTCAGGTGGGGCGACGTTTGAAACCATCAACCCCGCCACTGTCGAAGTGATCGCCAATGTCGCCCACTGTTCGGCGGTGGATGTTGATCGGGCGGTGGTGGCGGCGCGGCGTAGTTTTGATGACGGGGGCTGGTCACGTGCCGCGCCCGAGGATCGCAAATCCGTGTTGCTGCGCCTGTCCGCGTTGATCCGCGAAAACACAGCAGAGCTTGCCGTGATGGAAAGTCTCGACAGTGGCAAGACGATCACCGATTGCCTGCATGAAATCGGCAATGAGGTTGCGGATTTTTTCCAATGGTACGCAGAACTAGCTGACAAAAGTTTTGGCAAGGTTGCCCCAACCGGCGAGGGCGCCATGGCGCTTGTCGTGAAAGAACCCGCAGGCGTTGTCGGGTTGGTGTTGCCTTGGAATTTCCCGCTGTTGATGGCCGCTTGGAAACTGGCCCCGGCACTGGCCGCAGGGTGCTCTTGCATTGTCAAACCAGCAGAACAGACACCGCTTACGGCGCTGCGTCTGGCGGAATTGGCGCGCGAGGCTGGCGTGCCGGACGGCGTTTTGAATATTCTGCCCGGACTGGGAGAAACCACAGGTCAGGCCATCGGACGACACAACGACATTGATATCGTATCCTTCACCGGTTCGACTGAAGTGGGTGGGTATTTCCTGCGCTACGCAGGCGAAAGCAATCTAAAGGGCATCAGTCTGGAAATGGGTGGTAAAAGCCCGTTCATCGTGCTGGATGATGCCGACATCACCGATAATTTGATTGAGCACGCAGTAACAGCTGCATTCTGGAATGGCGGGCAAAACTGCTCGGCCAACATGCGCCAGATCGTGGATGCGCGCATCGCAGAAAGCTATCTAGAAAAGATCACCACTCGGGCAAAGGCTTATGTTGTTGGCGACCCGCTTGACCCGGCAACCGATATTGGCGCGATGGTCACGCGCGAACATATGGCACAGGTGAGCGGCTATATCGACAAGGGCAATGCCGAGGGTGGGCGGATGCTGACTGGCGGTGCGCGCGACGGTGCTGGCTATTTCATTGAACCAACGGTGTTTGGCAATCTGACTCCCGACATGACAATCGCGCGGGAAGAGATTTTTGGCCCTGTCCTTGGGGTGTTGCCTGTCAACGGCATGGAGGAGGCCCTGAAGATTGCCAAAGACACTGATTACGGATTGCACGCCACGGTCTTCACGCAGGATATTGACCGGGCCATTCACATGGCGCGCCGTTTGCCCTGTGGCACGGTCGCGGTAAACGGCTTTAGCGAGGGGGACATCAAGACACCGTTTGGAGGCTATAAACGGTCGGGTTCACTGTCGCGCGACAATGGCACCGAGGCGATGGATCAATATCTGCAGACCAAGACCATCTGGATCACCACAGGCGGTGCCACGTGACGCGCATTGCACTTTGCATTGACCTATTGCCAAGTCAAATCGCGCGATTGCGCGGTGGTCTGAGCGGTGCGGAACTGGTCGAAACAGGTGAGGTCTCGGGCTGTGATGTCGCCTTTGGGAATCCTGACTCCGATGCGCTGGCGGCGGCTGAAACCTTGCGTTGGGTCCAGTTGGAGTCAGTGGGGTTTGGCGAATACACCGATCTGGATTGGGACAGGCTTGGAACGCGCCTGACGCTCACCAATCTGGCTGGCTTCTTTGCAGGGCCAGTGGCCGAAACAGCACTGGCCGGTCTGCTGGCGCTGACACGCGGGATCAATGAAGTGTTGCATCTTCAAACTCTTCAAATCTGGGAAGGTGATCCGATCCGCACCCGGTTGCGGTCACTGTCGGGTAGCCATGTGGTTATGGTCGGGTTCGGGGCCATCAACCAGCGGCTTGCTGATTTTCTTGCCCCGTTTGATTGCCAGATCACACCGATCCGCAGTGATACGCGACTGGACGTGCAGGATCGCGCAATTGCCACGGCCGATGTGGTCGTCTGTACCGCCCCCGATACGCCAGCCACGCGGCAGATGTTTGACGCCAAACGTCTGGGCCTGCTGCCATCCCATGCGATTTTCGCCAACCTTGGACGCGGGTCTATCGTGGACGAAGCGGCACTTGCGCGCGCGCTTGGCACAGGCCAAATCGCAGGTGCCGTTCTTGACGTGACAGAAGAGGAACCTTTGCCAGCCGGCCATCCGTTCTGGAACTGCCCAAACACCATTCTGACCCAGCACTCTGGCGGTGGGACCGCAGACGAGCTGGACCGAAAAATTGATGTCTTTCTGGCTAATTTCACACGTTTCCAGAACGGTGAACCGCTGACAAGCGTTGTCGACATGAAACGAGGTTACTGATGCCCAATATTATGAATGTCCGCTGTGTTTTGCTCAGCTCACCCTATGCCGATGCGGATGATCCCGAAATCAAAGAGTGCTTTCCCAATGGCCCCAAGCGCACCATCGGAATGGTGGAAATCACCCTAGACGATGGAACCACTGGCTTGGGCGAAGGCTATCTGGCTGTATTCGCGCCGCTGGTGTTCAAATCCATCGTCGATCTTTGCACGCCGCAAGTGATGGGCAAGGATGGCTTTGATATCGCGGGTCGTGTGCAGGATCTGCGGTCGCTTTGCGACTATTGGTCCTTGCAGGGCGCGGCCCGCCACGTGATTGCCGCCTTTGAAACCGCTTTGCAGGACGCAAAGGGAAAGTCACTGGGCAAACCTGTTTATGAGCTTTTGGGTGGGGCAAAAAGCGAACGGATTCCGATTTATGGATCGGGTGGATGTTGTGATGCCAAAGAACAATTTCAGCGCGAACTGGACGCGCTTGATGTGTTGGGGATCAAGAAATACAAAATCCGCTCGATCAAGACCGATATTCTGCGCACTGCGTGGGTGTTGGACGAGGCGGCAAAACACGGCATCGCTGTCGGGGTCGATATGTGCCAGAATTTGGCTGACCCTCCGCAGGCGGTTGAGGATGTTGTGTCCTTCGTAGACGCCGTGCATGCCCGAACTGAGCAGCGCATGATCTTTGTGGAAGAGGCACTTGGCCCCGATTGCCCGGACGAATTTCGCGAATTGCGCGGGCGCATCGACGTGCCGGTTTGCGGAGGAGAGATAATCACCACCCCCAAAGAAATGATCGAACGGATTAATGCGGATGTATACGACTTTGTACAGCCCGACGCCTCAGTTATGGGCGGCATTTCGGCAGTGATGGACGTGTTCGATGCCGCCAAGGCCAAGGGTACGGGTGTTGTGGTCCATGCTTGGGGCGGTGCGGCAGCGATCATGGCCAGTTACCACGCGGCCTTTGCAGCGGGGGGGGGACTCGTGGAGTACCCGATGCTGGCGTTCCCTCTGGGCGCTGAAATGATTGGCGATCAGGGACAGATTGTTGATGGCGCGCTTTTGCGTCCGACAGCGCCAGGGTTGGGCCTGACCCTGACCCCCGAGATGGAAGCGCGCTATCCGTTCGATGAAACAGCTGTGTATTCCTGTGCTTTGATCGATTTTGGCCCGCCGCCAGACAGTTATTGGGTGACCTCATAACTCTGGCCGATTTCAGACCAATCCCGAAAACCAAAGGACAAACACCATGCTCAAGCACAAACATCTGATCGCGGGCGAGTGGATCGGTGGTGAAACAACATTCACCAATGAGCCGATCAACGGGGATGCTGACAGTTTTGCAGCCGGAACCCCGAAACTTGTGGATCAGGCCTGTCAGGCAGCGGAAGAGGCATTCTGGTCATATGGGTCTTCCACCCGGTCCGCCCGCGCCGAGTTTCTGCGGGCAATCGCCGAAGAGATCGACGTGCTTGGTGATGCCATCACCATGATCGGCTGCAAAGAAACCGGCTTGCCTGAAGCACGGCTGATCGGAGAGCGAGGGCGCACAACCGGTCAGTTGCGGTTGTTTGCAGACCATATCGAGGCAGGTGACTACCTTGACCGCCGACATGACAAGGCCCTGCCTGACCGCGCCCCGCTTGCGCGTCCCGACATTCGCTTGATGCAACGGCCTATCGGGCCAGTGGCCGTGTTTGGCGCGTCCAACTTTCCTTTGGCGTTTTCCACCGCTGGCGGTGATACCGCTGCTGCTCTGGCGGCGGGCTGCCCCGTTGTGGTCAAAGGCCATTCCGCGCATCCAGGCACCGCTGATCTGGTGGCACAGGCTATTGAAAAAGCAATGATACGTTGTGATGTTCACCCCGGAACATTCAATCAAATTCAGGGTGGGAACCGCGCTGTTGGGCAGGCGGTTGTAACCCATCCATTGATCAAGGCCGTTGGCTTTACCGGGTCTTTGTCAGGCGGACGGGCCCTTTTTGATCTTTGCGCAGCGCGCCCCGAACCGATTCCGTTCTTTGGCGAATTAGGGTCGATCAATCCGATGTTCATTCTTGATGGTGCCTGTTCATCCCGCGCCAGCGACATCGCGGCCGGATGGGCCGCATCCCTTAGCATGGGGGCTGGCCAATTCTGTACCAATCCCGGCGTCGCTGTCGTGACCGAAGGGCCGGGCGTTGCCGAGTTTACCAACGCTGCGGCGGCTGCATTGACCAAGGTCAGTCCACAGGCGATGCTGACAAACGGGATCGCGCGCGCGTATCATCAGGGCTGTGACCGGATCACGGCCAACGACAGGGTGCAGCCCATCCTGACAACGGCCAGCGACCCGCGCATGGCGACACCGCATTTGTTTTCTACGACTGCCAATGCTTGGCTTGAAGATGTCGCCCTTGGCGAAGAGGTCTTTGGCCCGCTTGGGATTATTGTCGTTGCAAAGGACGCGGCCCAAGTTTCTGCTGTGGCTAAATCACTGCACGGTCAGTTGACCTGCACCATCCAAATGGAGCCGTCAGACGCCCAGATCGCCCGCGCCCTGCTGCCCATTCTGGAGCGCAAGGCGGGTCGGTTACTTGTGAACGGTTTCCCGACGGGCGTTGAGGTATGTGATGCGATGGTCCACGGTGGCCCCTATCCTGCCTCAACCAATTTTGGGGCGACATCCGTCGGCACGATGTCGATCCGCCGCTTTCTGCGTCCGGTCTGCTATCAGGACATTCCAGATTTGGTAATGCCGGATGAGTGGGCTGACTAGGGTCGCCGCCCGGTGCAGAATAATCTGTCTGGTGCGGGCTATTGTCGATCCATTCCCCGTTGCCATTTGTCCGCCTTCCACTAACGTGCCGTTCTCTGAGGATGCCCGTTTCACAGATTGCTTCAGCACCGACCGCAGCTGCCGCGCCCAATGATGTGCTGACCTGCAGGTCTCAATCCCAACAAGAAAACTTGGCAATTTCTTATAAAAGGTGAGTAGTTGTCCGCACCGTAGTGATCGATTGAAGACAACCGTGCCGTCAGTGGTTTTTCCGTGGACCTGAAAAATGTCTTTCCCGAGATCGTTGCCAACTTTTGTATCCTGCATAGTGGGGATCCTCTCCTAGCGGATGACAACATCTGCACTATGCCTCATCGTGCGACAGTTCGGTGCCGACGCCATCCACTCCATCCGCGTCTCGATAGTTCTCACACCGTGCAGCGAAAGTGCAGTTTGGATTTGACGTCATCAAGCCGCGTTGCATGACCGCCCTGACGATCTTGGCTGCAACGCAGCGGAGAACGTGCTGCGTCCTCGAAGGGATGCTGCGTCAGTAATACCTGCGCGTGCAAAAGGCTGGAAAGTCCCACGACATGTGAGTTCTTGCACCGTGCGGCGAAAGGTAAGTTTGAAATTCGACGTGGATTGTCAGTTTGAACGGCTGCTTTGGTGAAAAATGCTGCACTGCCATACAATCATCGCAGCGGTTGCGAGCAAATGCTGCGTCAGCAATAGCCGCATCCGTACAGGTCCGGTTTGTCCGCACACCGACGTTTGAGCCGACAAAATGCTGCGCTGTGCACGAATGACCGCAATGACGGGCCGCACCGCAGCATTGGTCTGGCATGGTCAATGGCAGCAATAGGCCGTTCGTGTCATTCGACACCAAGGGCCGACAGTCACAGATGCTGCGC
>JBLHTS010000101.1:0-11423 GCA_047627695.1 Yoonia sp.
GCGACCCTTGTAACCCAACGCCGCAACCAAAAAGTCAGAGGCGCCGTTGATGACCTTTGGTTGGTCGCCAAAGTCAGCGGTTGAATTGACGAAGCCTACAAGTTTCACAACGCGCACAAGACGATCAATATCGCCGCCGCAGGCAGCCTTGAGATGTGCCAAAAGAGAGATTGCACAGCTTTTGGCCGCGACAGCGCCCTCTTCGGCGGTCATGTCGTCGCCCAGTTTGCCCTTGATCATGCCGTCCGCATTGGCTGCGATTTGACCAGAGACGTAGACCAGATCACCTGCCACTACGAAGGGCACATAATTTGCTGCGGGTGCAGGCGCGTCAGGCAATGTGACGCCAAGTTCGGCCAATTTGGTCTCGATCATGCTCATGAGAAGTCTCCTGTTATTTTGCCCGACGCTAGCGGGCAAAATGCGCAGGCGCAATCAAGAGTCGCGGAATGCCTTGGCGAAATAGTCAGCCAAAGGTTTGAAGCAGCGCCGTGCCGCAGTCAGAAACTTGCAACCGTTCTAATTTGTCCCACCAGAGATAATATTGTCCAAGAGGTTCAGAATCGCTTGGTCAAGGACTTCACCGCCTTGGCTTTCCAAAATGCCTGCAGAGAATGGGCGCTGGGGGATCATCACGGGTAGTGGAGTCGGCTGCATTCCGGCCAGTACGCGCAGCATCGTTTCGCGCCAGATCGTAGCGGGCAATCCTCCGCCAGTGACGCCGGACAGGCGGCTGTTGTCGTCATACCCCATCCATACCCCAGTCACATAGTCACCCGTAAACCCGATAAACCACGCATCGCGTGACCCTTGTGTCGTACCGGTTTTGCCAGCAATTTCCCATCCGTCTATCCGCGCGCGCATGCCGGTGCCTTCTTCAACGACCTTGGTCATCATCCAGGTCAACTGCTGGGCCGCGTCCTGACGAATGATCCGCTCGCCGATCCCTGCGCCTTGGGCATCCATGAGCGTTGTGTTGTCACCGATGAAGCGCAGATCGGTCAGCCCATAAGGTGCCACTTCCGAACCCCCATTAAGTATACCTGCGAAAGCGCCGGTCATATCCAGCAATGTACTTTCGGACACACCCAATGCCAAAGCAGGGCCTGCCGCCATGTCGCCATCAATACCAAAACCGGCGGCGACGTTGCGCACCAATTCGCGCCCTACGCTTTCAGAGACCAGAATCGCAGGGATGTTGCGGCTTTCGGTTAAAGCCTGCACCATCGTGATGGGTCCTTTGAATTCGCGGTCATAGTTTTCAGGGCACCATTGCGGCGATCCACGTCGAGTCCAGCAAGTCGGGGCATCGTCGATCATATCGTAAGGCGACATGCCCAGATCAAGCGCCGCCGCATAGATGAACGGTTTGAACGCCGATCCGGTTTGCCGCAACGCTTGGGTGGCACGGTTGAATGCGCCTGTCGCGTTAATGTTGCGCCCGCCAACCATTGCACGCACAGCACCATCGGCAGACATGACGACGATTGCTGCTTGGGCTTCGGACCCTTCGCGCACGTCGTTTTCAAAGGCCGAAATGAGCGCGTCCTCCGCCGCCTTCTGGATGCGTTGATCAAGTGTTGTGCGGATAATTACGTCTTCGGTGGTGTTGCGGGTAAAAAATTCGGGCCCGCTGTCCATTACCCAATCGGCAAAGAAACCGCCTGAACTGGCGCTGGCTGCGGCTGACAATGTTGCTGGATTACCAAGGGCGTCGCGGGCCTGTTCTGGGGTCAAGTAATCTTGCTCTTCCATAAGTGAGATCACAATTGCGGCACGATTTTGCGCGCGCTCCAGGCTGCGGGTCGGGGCGTTAGCGGATGGTGCAGTCAGCAGTCCAGCAAGCATAGCGGCCTGTGCGGGGCTGACTTGTGCCGCTGAAATCCCGAAATAGCGCTGGGCTGCTGCCTCGAAGCCGCGACTGCCTGCGCCAAGGTAGGCGCGGTTCAGATAAAGGGTCAGAATTTCTTCTTTAGTGTAGGCCAGTTCCAACCCGATTGAATACACTGCCTCGCGGGCTTTGCGCCACAGTGATCCACGACGGCAATCGGACTCGTAGGCAGCCTCGGTTTCCCAGCGGCTGGCATCGTAGGGAACACCAAGACACAATAGCTTGGCCGTCTGCTGGGTTATCGTTGAACCTCCATTGCCTGACAGCGGCCCGCGGCCTTCGCTGAGGTTGATGCGCACCGCAGAGGCGATGCCGCGCGGCGAAAGACCGAAATGGCGATAGAACCGTTTGTCCTCGGTTGCGACAACGGCGTTATGCAAGTGGGGTGACACGGTTTGGGTCGTGATCATGCCGCCGAATTGATCGCCGCGCCATGCAAAAACGTCACCGTTCAAGTCGGTCAGGGTAACAGAGCCACGCGTGCGCCCATCGATAAGTTCGGTCATCGCAGGCATTTGGGATGCAAAGTAGAACGAGAACCCAGCGACGATTAGGCCGGCGACCAGACCCACGCGCCACGTGAATGCCCAGACAAGTCGGAATAACCACCGAAATGGCGTCAGCAACCAACCGGTGAAGCCACGTGGCTTGCTCCGCTTGGGGACAGCTTTGCGCCGCGCCGCTAGTTTAGCGGTTTTCGCCGTAGGCGTCGTCTTTTTTTGTGCTGCCGGTTTAGCGGCATAACGCTTGTCGGCCACCAATGGGGTGCGTTTATTGCCGTTTCCGCTCATGTTCTGCTCAATTAACTGTTTTGTTCTGTTTTGCGGTCACCATAAACGGCTCGGTCTGGGATGTCGCGCATGATGCTGCGTCCGATTCGCTTTTTTTGGCCGATTAATTATTAAGCATGTTGGGTGATTTGTGCAAAAATTGTGCAATTAGCGGTGAAAACCGCGTGCCGGCCCCCCGCCCAAATCTTGCTGAACAGGACTGAGTGGGCTTTGTGTCATCTTGCAAGCGGGCGCCGTCATGGGTGTTCCGCATCAGAATTTGCAAGGGGAAGAACGTGAAACTCATCATTGCAACAATCAAACCGTTCAAGCTTGAGGAGGTCCGCGAAGCGCTGACCACCGTTGGCGTGCGCGGCATGATGGTGTCCGAAATCAAAGGCTTCGGCTCTCAGTCCGGTCACACTGAAATTTACCGCGGTGCAGAATATGCTGTGAACTTCGTGCCTAAGGTTAAGCTTGAGATCGTCGTGCAAGACAGCATGGCTGATGAAATCGTGTCGACCATCGCCAGAACCGCCAAAACCGAAAAAATCGGCGACGGCAAGATTTTCGTACTCGACGTGGAAAGTGCGCTGCGCGTGCGGACCGGCGAGACCAATGATGACGCGCTTTGATCGTGTGAACTGAGGGACATTATTATGAAACTAACAAAATACATTGCGGTCGGTGCAGCGCTTGCGCTGCTTCCGACCTTCGCGTTGGCGCAGGATGCCGCCCCGTCATTTGACGAAATCGGCCCCTATCTGATGACCACTTTGCTGTTCTTGATCGGTGGCTTCCTTGTTTTCTGGATGGCTGCTGGTTTTGCCATGCTGGAAGCGGGCCTTGTGCGCGGCAAAAACGTTGCCACGCAGCTGACCAAGAACATCGCTCTCTATTCACTGTCTGCCATCATGTACTGGTTGGTTGGCTTTAACTTGATGTATCCGGGCGACGCCTGGATCTTCCAAGGCTGGTTTGGCACGTTCTCGCCAACGCAGCTTGAGCCAGTTGGTCTAGCTGCTGCTGATGCTGCCCTTGATTATGCATCTGTTGCGTCTGACTTCTTCTTCCAGTTGATGTTCTGTGCAACGACCGCATCCATCGTGTCCGGTACTTTGGCCGAGCGCATCAAGCTGTGGCCGTTCCTGTTCTTCGTTGTCATCCTGACAGGCCTGATTTACCCAATTGGCGCATCCTGGCAGTGGGGTGGCGGTTGGTTGTCCGAAGCGGGCTTCTATGATTTTGCGGGTTCGACAGTAGTGCACGCCGCAGGTGGTTTCGCAGCGCTGGCAGGTGCCATCGTACTGGGTGCCCGCATCGGCAAGTACAAAGACGGCAAAACCATCCCGATGCCGGGTTCAAACCTAGCATTAGCTACACTGGGTACATTTATTCTGTGGTTGGGTTGGTTCGGCTTTAACGGTGGTTCGCAACTTGCGGCCGGTACCGTCGGCGACATCACAGACGTAGGCCGTATTTTTGCCAACACCAACATGGCGGCAGCTGCCGGTGCTGTGGCTGCATTGGTCATGAGCCAAGTCATGTATGGCAAACCTGACCTTACCATGGTCCTGAACGGCGCGCTTGCCGGTCTGGTATCAATCACAGCCAGCCCGTTGGAGCCAACCCTGTTTGGTTCGCTTTGGATCGGTGCTGTTGGTGGTATCATCGTGGTCTTCGCTGTTCCAATGCTGGACAAGTTCAAGATCGACGACGTGGTTGGTGCGATCCCGGTTCACCTGATTGCAGGCTTCTGGGGGACAATGGTTGTGCCGATCTACGCAGACGCAGCCTTTGGCACACAGCTTTTAGGCTTTGTCGCAATCGGTGGCTTTACCTTCGTAGTCAGCTTTGTGGTCTGGACGATCCTGAAAGGTGTCGTTGGCATCCGTGTCTCTGAGGAATCCGAGATCAATGGCTTGGACATGTCCGAGCTAGGGATGGAAGCCTATCCTGAATTCACTAAAGGCTGATACCCTTCCTATTGGCTTTTAAAACTGACCCGGGCGTTCGCGCCCGGGTTTTTTGTGGATTGGTGGAGGATTGTCGACCAAACATCGTGCAGTTCGGTAGATTCTTCGATGCATGCAGAAAAATACGCTGATAACTCTCGAAAAAAGTAGATGGACCGACCTATTCTGCGATGAACTCCCATGGCTCCGCACGATATTACGTGTTGAAACCGAATCTCATTCTGACGGAGCCCTCCCATGATCCAGACCCCCTATCTTTTGTTCCTCGGCGACGCCCCTGACCAGCTTGCCGCCAAGGTGGCCCAAGGCATCAAAGACTGGCGCCCCGAAAACGCCGTTGGCCAGTTCCGTATGGAAGGCTGTGGTGCGGATTTGGGAATCACTGATATGACCTTGGAAGAGGCTAAGGCGGCGGGTGCCAAGACCCTTGTAATAGGTGTGGCAAACCGTGGTGGGTATATCTCGAAGGCGTGGAAAGAGGTCTTGGTGAAGGCTTTGCAAATTGGGTTTGATATCGCCTCTGGTTTGCACAACTTGCTGCGTGATGAAGACGAGCTGATGGCGGCGGCCCGTGTGAATGGCCAGACGTTGTTTGATGTGCGCATTCCATCCGTTGCTTATCCGATTGCCAACGGAAAGAAACGCACCGGCAAGCGTTGCCTCGCCATTGGCACTGATTGTTCCGTAGGCAAGATGTACACGGCGCTGGCCATGGATATCGAAATGCACAAACGCGGGATGAAATCGACATTTCGCCCGACTGGGCAGACCGGCATTTTGATTACGGGTGGTGGTGTCCCGCTGGATGCTGTTATTGCTGACTTTATGGCTGGCGCTGTCGAATATCTGACCCCTGACAATGACGCGGATCACTGGGATCACATCGAGGGGCAAGGCAGCTTGTTCCACGTGTCCTATTCCGGCGTTACGATGGCCTTGATCCACGGCGGTCAACCCGATGCGTTAATTTTGGCGCACGAGCCGACCCGCACGCATATGCGCGGGCTGCCAGATTATGATCTGCCAAGCCTTGAGACCCTGCGCGACACGGCACTGCCGATTGCGCGCGTTGCCAATCCGAATTGCCAGTTAACAGGCATTTCGGTGAATACTCAACATCTGTCGGAGGATGAAGCTTTGGCGTATATGGCTGATGTTGAAACACGCATGGGCTTGCCGACTGTTGATACTTTCCGCCAAGGTGGGGCACGTTTGGTGGACGCGCTTGAAAAACTTTGAGTCCTCCGGCGGGGATATTTATGCTCGGAAGAATGGATGCCATGCAAATTAGCGTAGCGCGTGATGTGTTTCAGTTGGTGCAGGTTTTTACGATCAGCCGTGGTTCGCGGACGCAGGCAGAGGTCTTGACCGTGACGGTCGAAGCTGAAGGTGCGCGCGGGATGGGCGAATGCGTGCCTTATGCCCGCTATGGTGAGACGCTGGAAAGTGTGACCGCACAGATTTCGGGGTTTTCGGGGGACAGGGATAGCCTGCAAGCGGCCTTGCCCGCAGGTGCTGCCCGCAATGCGCTGGATTGTGCATTTTGGGATCGTGCAGCTAAATTTGCAGGCAAACGTGTTTGGGAATTGCTGTATTTGCCAGCGCCACGCTCAGAGATCACGGCTTATACATTGTCGCTCGATACACCCGACGCGATGCAGTTGCAGGCTGCGCAGAATGCGTTTCGGCCTTTGTTGAAGATCAAGCTGGGCACGCCGGATGATATGGCCCGTCTTGAGGCCGTGCGCCGTGGCGCGCCCGATGCCCGCATTATCGTGGATGCCAACGAGGGTTGGACGGCGGAGGTTTACGCCGACCTTGCCCCGCATCTGATCCGCCTTGGTGTGCAGATGGTGGAGCAGCCACTGCCTGCTGGTCAGGACGATATGCTAGCCGAAATTGCCCGCCCTTTACCTGTTTGTGCAGACGAAAGCTGCCATGATCGTGCTAGCCTGCCTGCATTGCGTGGTAAATATGATATGGTGAATATCAAGCTAGACAAGACGGGTGGGTTGACCGAAGCGCTGGCGCTGAAGACACAAGCGATTGCCGAAGGCTACGGCGTGATGGTTGGCTGTATGGTTGGATCGTCGCTTGCGATGGCCCCTGCCACGATGCTTGCTCAAGGTGTAGCCTTTACAGACCTTGACGGGCCGCTCTTATTGGCCGAAGACCGTTCCCAACCACTGCAATTTGATGAAAAAGGCGTGCATCCGCCCGCCGCAGCACTTTGGGGATGACCATGCGAACAGTCTATGTCAACGGCGAGTATCTGCCTGAAAACGAAGCTAAAGTCTCGATTTTTGATCGTGGGTTCCTGATGGCTGATGGCGTTTATGAGGTGACATCTGTGCTGGATGGCAAGCTGATTGATTTTGCAGGCCACGCCAAACGGCTTGAGCGGTCTTTGAGCGAATTGGACATGCCGCATCCTGACGTATTGCCTGATCTGCTGGAGGTACACCGCGAGCTGGTGCGTCTGAACGGCATCGACGAAGGCATGATCTATTTGCAAATCACACGCGGCGCGCCAGATGACCGCGATTTTGTTTTTCCTGATCCCGAGACTGTCAAACCAACCGTTGTCTTATTTACGCAGAACAAGCCTGGTCTGGCAAATAGCCCTGCCGCTAAAAAAGGTATCAAGGTCATCTCAATCGAAGATCAGCGCTGGGCGCGGCGCGATATTAAAACTGTGCAACTGCTGTTTCCGTCGATGGGCAAGATGATGGCGAAGGCTGCAGGCGTTGATGACGCTTGGATGGTCGAGGATGGTGCCGTGACTGAAGGCACATCGAACAACGCTTATATCGTTAAAGGCAACACGATCATCACTCGGCATTTGGGCAATGAAATCCTGCACGGAATCACCCGCGCCGCTGTGCTGCGTTTTGCTAAAGAAGCACAGATGCAGGTGGACGAACGCAGCTTTACCATCGCCGAAGCGCAAGACGCGGATGAGGCGTTTATTACATCCGCTAGTACCTTTGTGATGCCTGTGGTTGAGGTGGATGGTGTCGCTGTCGGCACTGGTGTGCCGGGCCCAGTGGCCGTGCGTTTGCGCGAGATTTATCTGGATGAGAGCCGTAAAGCTGCCGTTTAGGTCGGGGTATTCCTCGATTCGTACGTCGAACTGTCAGAGTGAATCCATCCTACCCGTGCGCCGCATCCTGCAGTTCTTTCGCGCGTTCTGGTCCCACGCCCAGCACCGCCTCAATCTCGTGTAGCAAGCGGTCTTCGACCTCTTTGTTGACCCCGTCGGAGTAGACGACCCGCCAAAGCGCCAGCAGCGTTGCTTCTTTTTCCGCCGTGCTGATCGCATGCTCCAGAATCGCGGTGATCTTAGCGGTGTCTGGGATCGCTTTTTCCAGTAATTCGCACTCAGCGCGCATTTTGGCGGCCTGCACAGGGTTCAGCCCGTGGCGTTCGCAAAGGACTTTGTCGATCTGGGCAATTTCTTCGACCAAGTATGTATTGTCTGCCTTGGCCGCACGCACCAACAATGCGCCTAATGCATGTTGTGCATCAGCGTCGGGAAGCGGAGTGTGATAGCCGGCAGGATTGCCAAAAAAGGCTGTTAGTCGTTCAAGCATAGTTTTATCCGTGGCTGTCTTTAAAGGCTTCTTTGGTCGCAGGCGACGCTTCGGTCTGGTATTTGGCTTTCCAGTCGGCAAACGGCACGCCGTAGAAAGCCTCGCGGCCTTCGTCTTTGGTCATTGCGATTCCGCGTTCATTTGCGGCCTCTTGATACCAGCGTGACAGACAGTTCCGGCAGAACCCTGCCAAGTTCATCATGTCGATGTTCTGCGCGTCAGTGCGGTCTTCCATCAAGTGCTTTTGCAAGCGCCGGAACGCGGCGGCTTCAAGTTCGATTTGGGTTTGATCGTCCATAGTGCTTTCCCTTCAAAGGCCCGATTGGGCCAGTACTTCTGATAATATAGGGGCTAGCCGGTTTGCCCATAGGGTTTGTCTATCTTCGTCTTCAATCAAGTCCTGACGTAGCTCAATCAACACATTCGGGCGACCTTTTTGCAGGGCATGCCTGTCAACGGCGTCTCCGGGCAGGTGACCTGCGTAGGGTTGATTGTCGCCAATACACCAGCCCTGTGCGCGGCACGCCGCCATAAACGGGACTGCTAGCCGTGTGTCGTCCGCATAAAGAACGCCGACCTCCCATGGGCGCGGGGCGCGGCTGCGCAGGCGGGGGGTAAAGCTATGGACCGCGCAAATGATCGGCTGCGCGATCTTGTTTGCCAGATCAGCGTAGGCAGCATGGTAAGGGCGGTAAAGGCGGCGCAGGCGTTCTTCGATCTCTGACTGATCTGCGTTGCGGTTGGCGGGAATGATTGTGCCGTCGTAAAGGCGCATCATAATCGTCGGATCATCTTCGCCACGGTTGGGATCACACACCAGCCGGGAAAACCGCGAAAGGATTGCCGGACTGTTGAGTGCCTGCGACAGCTTGCGCGTCACGCCCTGTGCCCCGATGTCATAGGCAATGTGGCGCTGCATGTCTTCGGCGGGTAGACCCAGATCACCACCATTCACCCAATTGGGCACATGATTTGTGGCATGATCGCAACTGATCAGCCATCTTCCCGTGCGGTCCGCGCCTAAAATTTCATACGGTTCTTCTGTCATGTCGGTGTCATTCCTTTGCTACCGCATTTAGGCTAATTGTAACTGGAATGGAATTGCGCAATAAGGGCGCAACTTGCGCTGTTACCGCTAACGGCGCTGCTGGACGAAGGAAATGATATGAGACGCCACCGCAACGTGAAAATTGTCGCCACACTTGGCCCCGCTTCGAATGATTACGCGATGATCCGTGCACTGCACGAGGCCGGCGCAGATGTGTTCCGCCTGAATATGTCACACGGTGACCATGCCGAAATTAGGGTGCGCCACGCGATAATTCGTCAGATCGAAAAAGACCTTGATAGCCCGATTGCTATTCTGGCTGACCTGCAGGGGCCAAAGCTGCGCGTTGGTGTGTTCGCAAACGGTGAAGAAGAATTGGTGCCCGGTGCATCTTTCCGTCTTGATCTGGATGATGCAGACGGCGACGTAAACCGCGTGAAACTGCCCCACAAAGAGATTTTCGACGCGCTAGAGCCTGGTGCGCATTTGTTGGTCAACGACGGCAAGATCAAGCTGCGGGTCAAAGATTGCGGAGCCAATTTCGCCAATTGCGAAGTGATCGTCGGCGGCACGATTTCCAACCGCAAAGGCGTGAACGTCCCAGATGTTGTTCTGCCATTGGCTGCATTGTCTGACAAAGACCGCAAAGACCTCGAGTTTGTTTGCGAGTTGGGCGTCGATTGGCTGGCGTTGTCGTTTGTGCAACGTCCTGCGGACGTGGAAGAGGCGCGCAAATTGGCCAAAGGCCGTGCTGCGATCTTGTCCAAGATTGAAAAACCAAACGCCGTGAAGATGTTTGATGAAATCCTGGCCGTCTCTGACGGGATCATGGTGGCCCGTGGTGACTTGGGTGTGGAACTGCCGGTGCAGAATGTACCGCCAATCCAAAAACAATTGGTGCGCAAATGCCGTGCTGCGGCCAAGCCGGTGATTGTGGCGACGCAGATGCTCGAATCAATGATCGATTCGCCGATGCCGACGCGCGCCGAGGTTTCTGACGTGGCAACGGCGATTTATGAGGGTGCGGACGCGATCATGCTGTCGGCGGAGTCTGCGGCTGGATCCTATCCAATCGAAGCTGTGACAACGATGCACAACGTTGCAAGCGAAGTTGAAGCAGATCCGACCTATACAGAAATTATCGAAGCGTCGCGCAAAGCCGAACGAAAATCAGTGGCTGACGGTATCGTCGCTGCAGCACGAGAAATCGCTGAGACGACAGATGTCAAAGCGATCTGCTGTTTCTCGCAATCTGGCACAACGGCGTTGCTGGTATCACGCGAACGTCCACGTGTGCCAATCATTGCCTTGACCAACTATATCAGTACGGCCCGCCGCCTATGCCTGTCATGGGGCACCAATTGCGTTGTGACTGGTCATGTCGATCGGTTCAAGGATGCGGTCGTCGAAGCTGTGCGTGCCGCGCGTGCGCAAGGTCTGGCAACCGAAACAGATATGATCGTCGTTACTGCGGGTGTACCTTTCAATACACCCGGATCAACGAATATTCTGCGCGTGGCACCTTGCGCAGAACGTTTGATCTATGCTGCGGATAAGGATTAAACTGCATCAAAGAAAAAGTTAGAGGCATGAAGTAATGGATATCGATTTGATCTTTGTTATTGGCGTGGCCTTGGCTGCTTTTGCGATTCCGTCGTTTGTTAGCGCATATGCGGACCGCCGTTGGCCCAAACAGGCCGTACTGATGCTGTTGATTGGGGCTGGTGCAGTCGTGTATGCGATGCAAGAAAACCCCGAAACCTATTCGGTGGCAACGATCGATGACACCATATTGGTGGTCTTGGGCCGCTACCTGAACTAATCCCTTGCGCCTTATGTGGATGCGTCCTATATGCCGCAACTTAACCCGCGCGTCCGGCCAATATGGCATGCCGAGTCGCGCGTTCCGACCGACTTAGTAATAGGAGACGGAAATGCCGAAGATGAAGACTAAATCGAGCTGCAAAAAGCGGTTCAAAGTGACGGCCACTGGCCGCATTCTTGCCGGCCAAGCTGGTAAGCGTCACGGAATGATCAAACGTTCCAACAAGTTCCTCCGCAATGCCCGTGGGACAACCACACTTTGCAAAGCTGACGAAGGTATCATCAAACCGATGATGCCTTACGCACGTTAACCTAGAGGGA
>JBLHTS010000102.1:0-11408 GCA_047627695.1 Yoonia sp.
AAGGATTGCTCCTCAAAAACAGCGATGAAGGCCTGTAGCGCACGAATTTTGATGCTTGGGTAGGTCATCGTTTTCCAATCAGTAAATCGAATAATTCTGGTTATAAAGCATCTATAATTCTGATTTGTCGAGTCTGCAGTTCTCACGTTCCTTTGTTTGACGGGCATTAAATGGCTACTGTGAGATATTGCTGCCCTCGCGTCTGATCGAAGTTCTCTATGGAGTGACGGATTGGGAAGGGTGCGATCCGCGTTATAGAGATGTGCGCTCAACATTTAAGTTCAACATTATCCGGGCGCTTTTCTGACTGGGCGCGTTTTGAGAAGAAAGCGACAGAAAAAGCATTTTCAGTGATGGAATATATTACTAGACGCCCCTTTGGACGCCTTGTCTAAAGATAGAATCCGACGACCAAACTAAGCTCGCTTGGTTCATAAGCGGCCTCACGTTTCGGACCCCATCTTTCGTAGCAGGCTTCCATCTTCGCGGGTCGACCGGGGCCGCGACATCTGCTCTTTTTGTACCCGTTCTTTGCACTGACGGGTTTGACCTTCGGTGGTGGTGCAGCTTTGTTTTGCTCTTCCTCGATATAGGCCAGAACAGCACCGTGGCGCTTGTTATGTGTCATAGACGCATGCGTGATTCGACGCTCTGGATTAAGGATCACATGGGGCAGGGCGATCCCTTTTGCGCGCACCTGAATGCGCACATTCGCAATTTCATAGACATATTTTCCGACGAGGCCGCGTGTCAGATTGTTGACTTTCAGCTTGATCCATTTGCGGTCTCATTTGAGCTTCATATCCTTGTTGATATATAGCTTGTCGCTGTGGAACGCCACAGGGCGACCATGCTTGAGGAGCTAACTCAGTGCCCCGAAAATAGCTGAACGTGCTTTCTGATCGCACAAACCGGAGCTCCATCAGCATGCTTGTCACGTCCTCGATGAAGATGAGCAGGGTGCTAGGACCGGCTCGATCTTCGAACCATCTGTGGTCTGAGCAGTTGATCTAGATTAACTCGCGATAACATTCGCGGCGCAGGCGCGGCTGATGGAATGTCCGGCGTTGTTTGCGCGACAACTAGAGGCCGTCTTCGGCTATCCATTTGCGCGGCGTCTCGCGTGTCACCATGAGGCCATGATGTTCTGCCAGCATCTCCGCTGCCAGTGTCGGGTTGCCTTCTCGCTCATTATTACCCATCCCACCAATGCCCAATCTCCCGTTGTTCATTTGAGCAAGAAAGTAACATTCCTGAATTGCACAGGGGTGACATTATCGCTTTGCAGCTACTTGCAGCTACATGATTAAAAAAACGCATAATAAGTATTATGTAATATTAGTAGCTACAGTAAGCCCAGCATACCGCGTTTGACCATGGTTTTTGCTTGCCTTAAGTCTTACGGGTCACATGCTGGAAGGATCAAATGCGCGTTCTTGCGGTCACCATAATGCGCAACGAAGCTCCGTTCCTGTTGGAATGGATCGCGTATCACCAACACATTGGTGTCACAGATTACCTGATCTACACTAATGACTGCGAAGACGGCACAGATTTTCTGCTAGATCGATTGGCAGCCCTTGGTGTTGTTCATCACGAACGCAATCATTCTGGTGGTACAAAAGCGGTTCAGTGACGCGTTTTGACCAAAGCGCAGCGGCATCCGGTCTTTGCACAAGGGGATTGGACATTTGTGGCAGACGTTGACGGGTTCCTGAATATCCATGCAGGTGCTGGAAAGATCGAGGATCTGATGGCGGCTGCCACTGATGCGGATGGTTTTGTAATTCCGTGGCGGATGTTTGGGAACGCACGTGTTTTTGGGTTTCGAGGATAAACCGATCGTTGAGCAGTTCACAAAAGCTGCGCTAAAGGCGGAGCTGTGCAATACAAGTCGCTGTACAAGCAACACCCAGCTGGGCGTGCATCGTCCAAAGCAGGTCGAAAGGACGGACAGTGGGCTCTGGGTCGATGGTAATGGCGCCCCCCTGCTCGATAATCCCAACGTATTTCAGTATACCACCGCGCCACGCTATGGGCTGACCCAGATTAACCATTATGCCTTGGGCGCGATGGAAAGTTTTCTTGTGAAAATCACGCGCGGCAAACCGAACCATACTAGCGATCCCATCGATTTGGCCTATTGGTCTGATCGCAACTTTGCTGAGGTCGAGGATGAAAGCATATTGCGTCATCAACCGCCTGTCGCAGACCGACTTGCACAGTTGAAGAAGGACCTTGAAGTCAATAGGCTACATCTTGCGGGTGTTGATTGGCGCGGAGCGCGAATTCGCGCATTATTGCAAACAGTTGAGGGTCACAGCATCGTCGCGAGATTGCGGCAATTGCCCCCGACACAAGTGCCTGCAATGGCAGACCAAGAGATGCTGCTGCGTGAATTGATGAAAATCAAAGCGAGAGAACGTACTCGAAGGACAACAAACTAGCGTATTTTCATCTAATTTTGGGGCAATGTCGTCTGTAACAAGCGACTAAAAATGTATTTTGACCAACAGGTTAAAAATGATAGATACCAACTATGACACATTCAATTTTGATCCTGAACGGCCCGAACCTGAATTTGCTTGGCACCCGCCAACCAGAGGTGTATGGTCGCACGACCCTTGCCGATATTGAGGCGCTTTGTGCAGAAAAAGCAGACGCGCTGGGTGTGACGACGGCCTTTCATCAAACCAACCATGAAGGCGAGATGATTGATATGCTGCACGCTGCGCGTGGACTGCATGCTGGTGTGATCTTGAATGCTGGCGCTTTTACGCACACGTCCGTCGCTTTGATGGACGCGATTTCCAGCATCATGTTGCCCGTGATTGAACTGCATTTATCGAACATTCATGCGCGTGAAGAATTTCGGAAAACTTCTTACATCTCCCGCGTTGCAGTTGGTCAAATATGCGGATTTGGCGCTGCAGGCTATCCGCTCGCGATGGAGGCCCTTGCGACATATCTTGGGAATACTGGTTGATCGATGTACGGCACCTGGAAGACCTCACAAACGCCAGCTCAGTCGAAGAACTTTGGGACCATCACACCAGCAAGATGGAAACTTATTGCTTTGACAGGCTGATGTACGGGTTTACGCGGCACCGGACTTCAAACTTTTTTGGTGACCCCCATGACTGGGTGCTTTTGTCGACGCAAACTCCTGAATACATGTAGGTTTTCTTTGATGAAGGGCTCTATCGCCATGCTCCGATGATCCGTTGGGCCCTGGCAAATGATGGCCCATGTAGTTGGCGCTGGATGTTTGATATGAACGATATCGACAGCCTGACACCTGGTGAGTTGCATGTAATGGAGTTCAACAAATCGATGCAGGTCACGGCGGGATACACGATCAGTTTTAGGTCCATCTCTGAACGGTCAAAAGGCGCAATTTCTTTGACCGCAAAACCCGGAATGACTCAAGATGTGGTTGAACACATGTGGGCTGAACACGGGGACGTAATCGTTATGATGAATAACGTGATGCATCTGAAGCTGTTGACCCTGCCCCATGCGGGAAAACGGCGGTTGACAAAACGACAACGCGAAGTACTTCGCGTGGGTTGGAGACAGAAAAACAACGCAAGACATCGCGATTTTACTCAATTTAACTGTCGCTACAATTGAAAAGCATTTGCGGCTTGCCAGCGAGGCATTGGACGTCGACACAACCGCACAAGCCGTTCTAAAGGCTGCATTTAACAATCAGATGTTCACGATTAACGCCAATCTGTAGCGTAATTTTGTTGCTTTTTACGCAGGGGCATTAATTTGATTAATGCACAAAAGGTCATGATAACCTGACTTTCCTTGCGTAAGGTAAGCTGCCAAATTTCAACTATTCCGTAAGTGGTGGCCTAAGGTCTGGGAATAGCGGATATTAACCCTTGAGTTTACAAGGCTCTGATATGCGTGCCGGGGAACCGGGGCTGGTGTTTTGAGTTTGCTTAGCACGCCAGTAATGCGATATATATTGGTCCTCGTCCCGAAACTGGTCCAGCATAATATCGTCGCGGTGCTGCTTTTCTTCCAAAAGTGGTACCGCACTTTTCTCCCCTAAAAAGAAGTGTGGCTTGCTTGGTATTGTAAGTCGCACTTAATTATTTGTTCGAACAAAAAAACCCGCAGGCGTAAACCTACGAGCTTTCCTATTTTACTTGGCCTTGTTTCAGCCTTTGAGCTTGGCCACTTCGGCTGCAAAGTCTTCAGCAACTTTTTCGATGCCTTCGCCAACGCCCAAACGCGCGTAGCCCGTGATTTCGACACCTGCTTCGGCAGCGGCTTGGGCCACTGTCAGATCAGGGTTCACCACGAACTGCTGGTTCAACAAAGTGATTTCAGCCATGTATTTTTTCATACGCCCAACGATCATCTTTTCGATCACGGCTTCTGGCTTGCCGCTTTCGCGGGCGATGTCCATCTGGACCTGCTTTTCTTTCTCCACCATCGCCGGATCAAGATCCGCTTCGGACAAAGATGCAGGGTTTGCGGCAGCAATGTGCATTGCAACCTGACGACCAAAGGCTTCGTTTTCGCCGTTCATCGCAACCAGAACACCGATGTTGCCCATGTCGGGTGCGGCAGCGTTGTGCACGTAAGTCACCACTGATGCGCCTTCAAGAACAGACATACGGCGTACAGACATGTTTTCGCCGATGATGGCGACCGCATCTGTAACCGCTTGTTCGACGGTCTTGCCGCCCATGTCAGATGCTTTCAAACCATCAAGGTTCGACGCGCCAAGCGCCGCGGTGGCGATGTTGCTAACCATTTTTTGAAAGTCAGCGTTCTTTGCAACAAAGTCGGTTTCGGAATTGACTTCAACAGCCACACCTTTGCCGCCCTGTACAGCTACAGCTACAAGACCTTCTGCTGCGGTACGACCAGATTTCTTTGCAGCTTTTGCCAGACCTTTCGTGCGCAGCCAATCAACAGACGCTTGCATGTCGCCATCGTTTTCTGTCAGCGCCTTCTTGGCGTCCATCATGCCTGCGCCTGTGTTATCGCGCAGATCTTTCACCATTGCAGCGGTGATTGCCATGTTACTTCTCCTTAGAGATAAAATTGAATGCGGGCGGGGCGTGAACGCCCCTGCCCTGATTGGTTTTAACGCTTATTGCGCAGCTGCGGCTTCTTCAGCCATAACTTCTTCGACCAAATTTTCCATGGCACCCATGTCAACGCCTGCAGCACCCAGCTGGGCTGTCATGCCGTCAAGGGCTGCACGTGCGGCCAGATCTGTATAAAGCGCGATTGCCCGCGCTGCGTCATCGTTGCCCGGGATCACATAATCAACGCCAGCCGGCGAACAGTTGGTGTCCACGATAGCCACAACTGGAATGCCGAGCTTGTTGGCTTCTGCGATGGCCAGATCTTCTTTGTTGCAGTCGATGACAAAGATAAGGTCTGGCACGCCGCCCATTTCACGGATGCCGCCCAATGATGCTTGCAGTTTGCCCTGCTCACGCTCCATGCCAAGACGCTCTTTCTTGGTCAGACCAGCGAAACCATTTGCAGATGCTTCGTCAATCGCCTTGAGGCGGTTAATGGATTTTGAAACTGTCTGCCAGTTTGTCAGCGTGCCACCCAACCAGCGGTGGTTCATGTAGAACTGCGCTGATTTCTCTGCGGCTTCCATGATAGGCTTTGCGGCCTGACGCTTGGTGCCGACGAATAGAATGCGGCCGCCTTTAGCGACGGTGTCACGGATGACTTGCAGCGCCTGATCCAGCATTGGAAGGGTTTGTGTCAGGTCCATGATGTGGATGCCGTTACGTGATCCGTAGATGTATTTGTCCATTTTTGGGTTCCAGCGCGATGTCTGGTGACCAAAGTGTACGCCTGCTTCAAGCAGCTGCCGCATGGAGAACTCGGGAAGAGCCATGTCGTTTTCCTTTTCCGGTTTCAGCCTCAGCGGAGAATTAGCGTTATGCCAACCGGTGGATACTTTGGGATTTCTCCCCAAGGTACCCGCCCCCGCCTGTGGGATTAAGTACGCGCGTCATAGCGGGCTGTTATGTACTGTGCAAGTGTCCGTAGCCTCAGACGGGAGTTTTTTTGACAAGATGATAGAGCAAGGGCCTTAAAGGAACACCCGCTCGATCACCCAGTATGCACCCATCGCCGCGATAGCGAGCGAGCATGGCACCGCGACCAAGCGCCGGAAAGCATCGGGCTGATTGCGCAATTGGATCGAAAGCATGCACATCGCAAAGACACCAGCAAGAGGGGCTGCAAAGACCCAAACAGGGTTTTCGAGTGCGACCACCAACGGTGCAGGGTTCAGCACTGACAACGCAACCGCACTGACCAGCAACGCGAGGTAAATCGCCAGTCCCCGCCCTGCCTCGTTGCGTCCACGGTCAATGCGCAAGGCCTGCCAGACGCAAAGGAACATCGCCGAAATAACGGCAAGCTGACCTACTTCAACACCGACGTTAAAACCGATCAGTGCCGCGACAAATGTCTCTTCCGGCAAGCCAAATTCACCCAAAACAGATGCAAAGCCTAGGCCGTGAAGCAAGCCAAATCCGAAAATGACAAAGGGCCGCCATCTAGAGATGCCACGCGCCCAGACGTTCTCGATCGCGATGAAAACGATTGAGGCGGCGATGAGCGGCTCAACGATGCTGGCAGGCAAGTTGACGTATCCAAGGGCTGCGAGGGCCAGCGTGATCGTATGCGCCAAGGTGAAAAGCGAGATTTGTAACAAAAGCGGGCGGAATTGCGCGGCCAAGAAAAACAGGCCCAACACAAAGAGAATATGATCTAACCCCTTGGGGACGATGTGGTCAAAACCCACAGGGGTATAGTCTACGAATGTTTCCCATCCGGTGGCCTGACCGCCGCCTGACAATGAAATAACATCCGACAAGGCACCCGCTTCAAGGTAGCCGTCATAGGGGGCGGGCACGTCCATTTGCCGCAAGACCAACACGCCAAAACTGCTGTCCCAGCCGAATTGCACGTTTTCTGCGCCAGCGGGCAACGCGGCGGAAAATGCAAAGATTGAAGATCGGACAACGTCAACATCGCCGACTGTACCGACGTCGACCTGCGTCAGTGCGGGGAACAGCGCGGTATCGCCTGCTGTCAAAGTCATGCCTTCTGTCATGCGTGGCCAAAAGGCTTCGAACTGGGCGGCCAGTGCATCGGGTGAAAGTGCACGCAATTCGTCATAGGTTGCAGCCTGCGGGCTTTCATTGGTGTCGGCTGTTTCGGTCAGGTCAATGCCTGCGATAAAGCTTTCCAGATTGGCGCGAATTTCGAAAGTTACCTCGGTCTCGCTGGCGCGCATGTCACCGATTGATGGCAAAACCTCGTGGGCTTGCGCCGCTGACAGTGTCGTGATCCACAACAGGACTGCGCTTGACAAAAGCCGGAGAAAGGCCACCCTTGCATCAGCTATAAAGGAAGTATTCATGCGCATTTTCGCCCTCGTTCTTAGTCTTCTTGCCAGCCCCGCGGTTGCGCACGAGTTCTGGATTGAACCGCTCGCCTATCAGGTCGAAGCGGACGGTAGGCTGGAAGCGCATCTTGTCAATGGTCAGGATTTCGCAGGCGTTAAAATTCCATACCTTCCGCGTGGATTTGCGAACTTTGTCACGTTTACCGACATTAAGACCGCCGCACGGGTGCGTGGCCGCGCCGGTGATATGCCTGCCTTGCAGCAAGATCCGCTAGGCGAGGGCTTGAACGTCGTCGTCTATCAGGCCAATCCGTCCACGATTAAATATGCAGAATGGGCGAAATTCCAAGCCTTCGTCGACCACAAGGATTTTGGTGATATTTTGTCGATCCACCAAGGACGCGGGCTGCCCGAAGAAGGCTTTACCGAAATTTATGCGCGGTTCTCAAAGTCTTTGATTGGTGTTGGCAATAGCGTTGGCGCGGACACGCGCGTGGGTCTAATCACAGAAATCGTGGCACTGACCAATCCCTATACTGACGATTTGACGGACGGCGTGAAGGTTCAGCTTTTTTACCTCAATGAGCCACGCGCGCAGGTGCAGCTTGAAGTTTTTGAGAAAGCCGCCGACGACACGGTCGCGGTCTCGTTTTACCGCACGGATGCCGAAGGGATCGCCACATTCCCCGTGAAAGCAGAGCATAGCTACATGTTGGATGCGGTGGTTCTGCGAGAGCCGAGCGCCGAAGTGGCGGCCGAAACCGGGGCTGTATGGGAAACGCTCTGGGCGAATATGACCTTTGCGGTGCCACAGTAAGGCTTGCCCTTGATCGCGGGCCGCGTCACAACGCTGGCATGACAAAAGCACCTGATATTCTTTGCATCGGATCGGTCCTTTGGGACGTGATCGGGCGCACGGCTAGCCATATGCGCGTGGGATCCGACGTTCCAGGACGGATCACCCGCCTGCCCGGTGGCGTGGCGATGAATATCGCGATGACCCTGCGCCGTTTTGGCATGACCCCTGTCCTGTTGACTGCGATTGGTCGCGACGCCGAGGGCGAAGAACTGATGTTGGAAGCCGCGCGCATGGGTATGGATTGCGCCCATGTCTACCGTTCTGATGATCTGCCCACCGACGTATATATGGCGATCGAAGGTGCCAACGGGCTTATTGCAGCTGTCGCTGATGCCCATTCACTTGAGGCTGCCGGCGAAAAGATTTTGCGCCCTTTGGCCAATGGCGTGCTCGGGTCTGCGGATGCGCCGTTTGACGGACCTGTGGCGTTGGACGGTAATTTGACGGTCGAATTGTTGCAAATGATCGCGGCTTCGCCTTTGTTTGCCAAAGCGGGCTTGCGCGTGGCCCCCGCCTCCCCCGGCAAGGCGGAACGGTTGCTGGCCTTGCTTGATCACCCGTCCGCGACGCTTTACGTAAACCTCGAAGAGGCTGGACTGCTTTGCCAGACCACTTTTGCGGATTCCGCAACAGCAGCGGCAGGATTGATCAAACGCGGCGCGCACCGCGTGCTTGTCACCGACGGCGGCAAATCAGCCTCTGAGGGCACGTCGGGCGACATTATTGCCCAGACCCCCCCCGCCGTCATGGTCACCCGCGTCACCGGTGCTGGTGACACATTCATGGCCGCGCACATCGTATCAGAGGCGCAAGGCATGGACCGGGCCACTGCCCTGACCCGTGCGCTGGACGCTGCCGCAACTTATGTTTCGGGAGAGACACCTTTATGATCCCGATTACTTACAGCGCCGAAGTCGCTGCCGCACGTGCTGCTGGGCAGCCGATTGTGGCGCTTGAAAGCACGATTATCACCCACGGCATGCCGTTCCCGCAGAATGTGGAAACCGCGCGGTTGGTCGAAGATGATGTGCGCGCCGCTGGTGCCGTGCCAGCGACAATTGCCGTGTTGAACGGCGCGTTGCATGTGGGGCTAGAGGCGGCTGAACTTGACGCTTTGGGTCAGGCACAAGACGTGGCTAAGCTATCACGTGCTGATATGGCCGCCTGCATCGCAACAGGTGGCACAGGGGCCACAACAGTTGCAGCTACGATGATTGCATCACATTTGGCAGGGATTCATGTCTTTGCAACAGGCGGTATCGGCGGCGTGCATCGCGGCGGAGAGCTTAGCTTTGATATCTCAGCCGACCTGCAAGAATTGGCGCAAACGCCTGTTACAGTTGTCGCCGCAGGGGCAAAAGCGATCCTTGATCTGAGCAAAACCTACGAGGTGCTTGAAACACTGGGCGTGCCAGTCATCGCGTATGGCCAAGACATGTTGCCCGCATTCTGGTCCGCGTCGTCTAACATGGCCGCACCATTGCGGATGGATTGCGCCAATGACATCGCCCGCGCACAAATAACACGCACCGCGATGGGGCTTTCAGGCGGACAATTGATCGCCAACCCGATCCCGAAAGACGCAGAGATCCCAGCTGATGTTCTACGTCCTATTATAGAACAGGCATTGAACGAAGTTGACGTGCAAAGGATCAGCGCCAAAGCGGTGACGCCTTTTCTTTTGGGGCGCATCTTTGAATTGACCGACGGGCGGTCGTTGACGGCAAATATTGCGCTTGTGCGCAACAATGCGCGGCTGGCTGCACAAATTGCCATCGCAATGGCTAAATAGCATGGGTTTGGTCGCCACGCAGCTTGCTGCGCTGCATGCCAGCGCCTAAGTGTGAAGCAATTCAAACCTCGGATATCAATCATGAACGATCACACGCCTGACGACTTAACCAAACGGACCAAGCCGAGCATACTCGCACGGTTGCGAGGCAATTTTCTGGCGGGCCTGGTTATTGTGGCCCCGATTGGACTGACAATCTGGCTGATCTGGACTGTTGTGGGGTGGGTCGATAGCTGGGTTTGGCCCTTCGTGCCGCAAGCCTACCATCCCGAAGCACTGGTGAACTACCTGCTGGGCCGCGCGCCAGGCAATGAGGTGACAGTGAACGTGCGCGGCGTCGGCGTCGTCATCTTTCTGGTCTTTACTGTTCTGGTCGGTTGGATTGGCAAGGGTTTGATCGGGCGGTCGTTTTTAGGAATAGGCGAGCGTCTGGTCGACCGCATGCCTGTCGTACGTTCAATCTACAACGCCGTCAAACAAATCGCCGAAACCGTTTTTTCCCAGCGCGACACGTCCTTCGATAAGGCTTGTCTGGTTGAATATCCGCGCCGCGGCATCTGGGCGGTCGCCTTTATTTCCACAAATGCAAAAGGCGAAATTGATGCCAAGATCAGCAATGGCGAACCTGTCGTCACGGTTTTCTTGCCGACGACCCCGAACCCCACATCAGGGTTTTTGCTGTTCCTGCCGCTGAGCGACGTGAAACCACTGGATATGACAGTTGAGGATGCCGCAAAGTTGGTTATTTCTGCCGGTCTGGTTTACCCCAACGGCAAAGACACAGCAGCACTCCCCGACCAGACAACCTGATTGATGTTCACTCCCGCTTTGACAGGCTTTGCCACTGCGTTTGCGTTGATCCTGGCGATAGGGGCGCAGAATGCCTTTGTCTTGCGGCAAGGATTAATGCGCACGCATGTGTTCTGGCTGTGTTTGTTATGTGCTGTCTCTGACGCAATGCTCATCACTGCCGGAGTTCTAGGATTTGGCGCGATTGTCGCGCTTTACCCGCAGTTTCCACAGATCATGGCATGGGGTGGTGCCGCGTTCTTGGCTGTTTACGGTGCAATGCGTTTTTGGGCCGCTTGGCAAGGTCAGTATGAAATGCAGTTGGCCGGCCAAAGTGCAGGGCTTTGGGCGACGCTGGCGACGGGGGCTGCGTTTACTTGGCTGAACCCGCATGTCTATCTTGATACGCTTGGGTTGGTTGGTGCGATTTCAACGCAGTATGTTGCTTTTACGCAGAAAACGGCATTCGGGATCGGTGCAGTTACCGCGTCTTTTGTGTTCTTTTTCAGTCTTGGTTATGGCGCGCGGTTGCTGGGTCCCGTCATGCAATCAAC
>JBLHTS010000103.1:0-11378 GCA_047627695.1 Yoonia sp.
CAAGTGGACTCTTGGAGCATTTGGGTTTTTACATCGCCTCTGCTTTTGCTTGGACTACATGGTAAGTTTGTGTTTGCTCGATCAGGGTGGGTCTTAACCAAGATAAAAGAGAGCGAAGATGCCCGAACTGCCAGAGGTTGAAACCGTCAAAGCAGGCATTGCCCCTGTGATGGTGGGCCACGTTATTGCGCAAGCGCAGGTAAATCGCCCTGATCTACGCTGGCCATTCCCAGACCGCATGACAGAGCGGCTGACGGGCCAACGTGTCTTGGGTTTGCGCCGCCGCTCTAAATATATCCTTGTGGATTTGGAAAGCGCCGAGACGCTTTTGATCCATCTAGGCATGTCGGGACGCATGCTGATTTCGGGGCATATGGTAGGTGATTTCCATCATGTGCACCCCGCACCTGCCAAGCATGATCATGTCGTTTTTGAAATGGACAGCGGTGTTCGCATCACGTTCAACGACGCCCGCCGTTTTGGCGCGATGGACCTGATGAATACCGCGACGCAGGACGATCATTGGCTGATCCGCGATCTGGGGCCGGAACCGCTGGGTAATGCATTCAATGAAACCTATCTGATTGAACGGTTGAAAGGGCGCAATACGCCGATCAAGTCAGCCCTGCTGGATCAGCGGATCGTGTCGGGCCTTGGTAATATCTACGTCTGCGAGGTTCTGTTTCGCGCAGGGATACATCCCAAGCGCAAGGCAGGTCAGATCAGCGCCAAACGGGTGACGACGCTCGTTCCCATCATCCGCCAGGTTCTGTCAGAAGCGATTGCAGCGGGCGGGTCGTCCTTGCGCGATTATCGGCAGTCCGACGGTGAGTTGGGCTACTTCCAGCATGTTTTTCAGGTCTACGACCGCGAAGGTCAGCTATGCGCAACTCTTGGATGTGACAGGATAATTCAGCGAATCGTACAGTCTGGACGCTCATCTTTCTTTTGTCCGCAATGCCAAAGATAGCTTGATCTGTCTGCCCGCTTTGCTAAGGCTTGGGGAATGACCAGCGGCAAAAAGGACAGCAGCATGGCCTATGACAAGATCATCGTCGACACCAGTGACTACATCGCAACGATAACGCTTAACCGACCTGACGCGATGAATGCGCTCAACGGTGAGTTGCTGCGCGAGCTTTGCTCCGCACTGGAAGAGGCCGACGCAAGCGACAAGGTGCGCTGCATAATCATTACCGGCTCTGAAAAGGCATTTGCCGCAGGTGCTGACATTTCCGAGATGGCCGACAAGTCGTTCGTTGAAATGTACACGCAGCAATTTTTTGAAAATGAAACTGATCGATTTAACCGGACCCGCAAGCCAATTATTGCAGCGGTTTCAGGCTATGCGCTGGGCGGTGGTTGCGAACTGGCAATGATGTGCGACTTTATCATTGCCGCCGAGAACGCAAAATTCGGCCAGCCAGAGATTAATCTTGGCGTGATCGCTGGTCTGGGCGGCACCCAGCGTTTGACGCGCTTTGTCGGCAAAGCCAAGTCAATGGATATGCACCTGACCGGCCGCTTCATGGATGCCGCCGAAGCAGAAAGTAGCGGGTTGGTCAGCCGCGTCGTGCCGACCAAGAAACTACTGACCGAGGCCAAAGCTGCAGCCGAGAAAATCACCCAGAAATCACTAATTGCCGCGATGGCCGCCAAAGATGCCGTTAACCGCGCCTATGAAACCACATTGGCCGAGGGCCTGAATTACGAGCGTCGGCTTTTCCATTCACTCTTTGCGACAGAAGACCAAAGCGAAGGTATGTCTGCCTTTACTGAAAAGCGTGAGCCGCAGTTCCGCGACCGATAGGGCTTTTCTTTTTCGACAAATTGCCCTAACAGCGTCCTCATACATGCGCGTGCGGCCCGCTTTGGCCAGAATCACCGGTTCGAAAACCCGGGGCTTGGGCTTATTGCGCTATTGAAATTCAGTATGTCCCTTAGAGGGCCCAGTTAGGAACGACCACATGGCAAACACACCACAAGCCAAAAAGCGCGCCCGCCAGAACGAAGCACGTTTTGCAATCAACAAAATGCGCCGCTCGCGTATCCGGACATTCTTGCGCGCTGTTGAAGAAGCAATTGTTTCTGGCGATCAGGCCGCTGCAACTGCCGCATTGAAAGCAGCACAGCCAGAAATCATGCGCGGCGTGACCAAAGGCGTCATGCACAAGAACACAGCATCACGCAAAGTGTCCCGTCTTGCGGCACGCGTCAAAGCTGTTAGCTAAATTATCTGATTCTGCCGCGAGACACAGAAATAAAAGAGATCAAGCGCGTCCGAACTGGGCGCGCTTTTTTTGTGTTGGTGTTGTGACGCCGCGCAGAAGTTGTGACATTTCAAGGGGCCAAGAGATTCTTTTCTGACAATCGCTGAGTCAAGCGCGATGTTGTGTTGAACGGTCCCCAAACCCCTTGCTAGTTTGTACATGCGATTCACATCGTTCCGGGGGGACATGAGGGGGTTTGCAGAGAACTGAGTGGGGCTGACGCGCGATACGGCACAGGCACCACGACGAGGATCTTTGTCGAACCTTATGCAATGCTGATCAGGCAAAAAGTAGCAACAAAAGCTACATGCCTTTTCAAAGTTGTGTCTGCACCAAAGCCAGGGGCTGCTCCTTGGTAATGTTGTTGCTTATGGACCTTTAATGCTGCCGTTCGGCAAAGCTTTGCATCTATTGGATGCCAGGTTTTGTCGCAGCCATTGGTTATAGGTAGAGGACAAACCGCTTAGGCAAGGCAGCCTAGGCGATCCCGTCTTTTTGTCTCGGTCTATGTGTCGTCAACGCTGGGCGCGTTGTAAATATTTGAAGACCGTTTTATGGGGGCTAGAAGTTAGTATGACGAATGATATCTGGGCAAACGTGTTGGGTGCGCTAAGGGGCACCATTGGAGCAAGTAACTATTCTAGCTGGATCGCCCCGCTTGAATTTGCGCAACTTTCAAGCGGTGTTGCGACCTTTGATGTTCCGACGAATTTCATTGGCAATTATGTGTCCCAGAACTTTGGTGACCAGATCATCTATCAAATGAATAAAGCCGGTGAAGACGTACAGCGCCTGCAATTCCGCGTCCCTTCCCAAGCCCGCCCTTCATTTACCCCTAAAACAACCCCACGTTCCAATGGCCGTGATGCGACATCTGGGTCCCCGCTTGATGCCCGTTTTACCTTTGACACTTTCATTGTCGGCAAACCAAACGAGCTGGCCCATGCCGCTGCCCGCCGCGTTGCCGAAGGTGGCCCCATTACGTTTAACCCGCTATTCCTTTATGGCGGTGTCGGCCTTGGCAAAACGCATCTGATGCACGCGATTGCGCATGAGCTGAAGCAACGCTCGCCAGAACTGAATGTGCTTTATCTCTCGGCTGAACAATTCATGTACCGTTTCATCACGGCATTGCGCGAACGCAAGATGATGGATTTCAAACAGTTGTTTCGCTCGGTCGATGTGCTGATGGTTGATGATGTGCAATTCATCGGTGGCAAAGGCAGCACCCAAGAAGAGTTCTTTCACACCTTTAACGCGTTGGTGGATGCGGGCAAACAGATTATCATTTCAGCTGATCGCGCACCCGGCGAGATTAAGGACCTTGAAGAGCGGATTAAGTCCCGCCTGCAATGTGGCCTTGTCGTGGATCTTCATCCCACCGACTATGAATTGCGTTTGGGCATTTTGCAGTCCAAGGTCGATGTTTACTCGGCCCAATATCCGGAACTTGAAATCGCTGACGGCGTTTTGGAATTCTTGGCCCACCGCATTTCAACCAACGTTCGTGTGCTTGAAGGTGCGTTGACCCGTTTGTTCGCTTTCGCCTCGCTCGTTGGGCGCGAAATCACGCTGGACCTGACGCAGGACTGCTTGTCAGACGTCCTCAAAGCCTCTGATCGCAAGGTCACGGTCGAAGAAATCCAGCGCAAAGTGTCCGAGCATTACAATATCCGCCTGTCCGACATGATCGGCCCCAAGCGCGTTCGCAACTATGCCCGCCCGCGTCAAATTGCGATGTATCTGGCCAAGAAGATGACCAGCCGGTCCTTGCCAGAGATCGGGCGTCGTTTTGGCGGTCGCGACCACACGACTGTCATGCACGGTGTGCGCCGGATCGAAGAGCTGATGGCGCTTGATAGTCAGATCGCCGATGATCTAGAATTGCTGCGTCGCGCATTGCAGGAATAACCTAGTAAGAAGGTTGTAGAACGGGACGGGCGATTGACGCGGCCCCTCCCTTCGTCAACAGTTCAACAAAATGCTTGAGGTGGTCGCGGAATAGAGTACATTCTGCTTCCGGGCTTCGTTCGGAAGTAAGATATTCGGAGATTGGGACATGAAATTCAGCATTGAACGTGCGGTGCTTTTGAAAGCAATGGCGCAGGCCCAGTCGGTGGTCGAACGGCGCAACACGATTCCTATCTTGGCAAACGTCTTGATCGAGGCCAAAGGCGATGATGTACATTTCCGCGCAACCGACCTTGATATCGAAGTTGTGGATCGCGCACCCGCCAAGGTGGATCGGGCAGGCGCCACGACAGTCTCTGCGGTGACATTGAATGAAATCGTGCGCAAACTGCCTGACGGCGCATTGGTCACATTGACTGAAGATGGTGCATCTGGTCGCTTGACGATCGAAGCGGGCCGTTCGAACTTTTCGCTGGCGACATTGCCCAAAGAAGATTTTCCCGTGATGGCATCGTCTGAATATGCGGCTAACTTTTCCGCACCGGCACCGGTGCTGCGCCGTTTGTTTGATAAATCCAAGTTCGCGATCTCGACTGAGGAAACGCGTTATTACCTCAATGGTGTCTACATGCATGTCGCCGAAAGCGATGGCGGCAAGGTGCTGCGCTGCGTGGCAACTGATGGCCACCGTTTGGCCCGTATTGACGCTGATTTGCCTGCAGGGGCCTCTGACATGGCGGGCGTGATTGTGCCGCGCAAAACAGTTGGTGAGTTGCGCAAGCTGCTGGATGACGATGACATGATGATCGCGGTGTCGGTATCCGAGACGAAAATTCGCTTTGCCACATCCGATATCACACTGACATCCAAAGTAATCGACGGCACATTCCCCGACTACACCCGAGTGATCCCGCAAGGCAACACGCGTAAGATGGAAGTCGATGCGAGTGAATTCGCGCGGGCCGTTGACCGCGTCGCGACCGTATCGTCCGAGCGTTCGCGGGCTGTGAAGCTCTCGATTGACGAAGATCGCCTGATCCTTTCCGTCAACGCGCCTGATAGCGGTGCAGCCGAGGAAGAACTTGCCGTGGCTTACAGCGACGAGCGGCTTGAGATTGGTTTTAACGCGAAATACTTGTTGGAAATAGCCAGCCAAGTGGATCGCGAAAACGCTGTTTTCATGTTCAACTCCTCTGGTGACCCGACCTTGATGCGCGAAGGCAATGACACGTCTGCAATCTATGTCGTGATGCCGATGCGCGTTTGACGCGGACAACTTCCGTTGCTTCGGGCTGCGCTCTGATAGGGGGTGATCGCCGTCAATGACCAAACTCGCCCTGTCAGAGCTGACATTATCCCATTTTCGGTCGCATAAACGCGCCACAGTGGCGCTTGATCTACGCCCGATAGCTATTTTCGGCCCCAACGGCGTCGGTAAAACTAATCTGCTTGAGGCGGTGTCGCTTTTGTCGCCGGGGCGCGGGCTGCGGCGCGCAGGGGCCGACGATCTGACGCGCAGGCCAGAGGCGCTGGGCTGGAAAGTCACTGCCGTTTTGCGGTCGCTGCATCAAACACATGAACTGGAAACATGGGCCGAGGCGGGCAACCCGCGCCAGTTACGCATCGACGGCAAAGCTGCGCCACAAGTCGCCTTGGGGCGGATCGCCAGAGTGCTGTGGCTGGTGCCATCGATGGACAGGCTGTGGATCGAAGGGGCGGACGGTCGAAGGCGGTTCTTGGACCGCTCGACACTGAGTTTTGAGCCAACCCATGCAGAGGCTGTTTTGACCTATGAAAAAGCCATGCGCGAACGCAATAGATTGCTGAAAGACATGGTGCGCGACGCGCATTGGTACACCGCAATTGAAGCACAAATGGCCCAAGCAGGCGCTGCTATTCAACGCAATCGGTTGCACGCAATCGCCGAACTGACTGCAGCACAAGAGGCAGCGATCTCGACTTTCCCGACCGCGATGCTGGCGCTGACATCGCCCGATCCAATTCCCGATGATCTGCAAGCGGCCCTTGCGCATAACCGCGCGCGCGATATGGCGGCAGGTCGCACGCTGATTGGCCCTCACCGCGCCGATCTTGACGCGGTCTACGCCAGCAAAAACGTGCCGGCCAAGGATTGCTCGACGGGCGAGCAAAAGGCGTTGTTGATCAGCTTGATCCTTGCGAACGGGCGGGCCTTGGCGCGTGATTTCGGTGCGCCGCCGATCTTGCTTTTGGACGAGGTCGCAGCGCACCTTGACGCCACCCGCCGCGGAGCACTTTATGACGAGATCTTTAGCTTGGGCGCACAGGCCTTTATGACAGGCACCGGGCCAGAGCTTTTTGCAGAACTGGGCGACCGCGCACAGTATGCTGAAGTCACTGAAATTGATGGGCAATCGTCCGTCATCCAAAAGGATAGACCATGACACCGCAACGCGTGACCTTGATCACACTTGGTGTCGCCGATTTGACGTGTGCCAAGATATTCTATGGCGCTCTTGGTTGGACCCCGACCAGCGATGAGGGCGAAGTCGTCTTTTATCAAATCAACGGAATGGTCCTTGGCTTCTTTGGTTTGGGACCACTAGCCAAGGATCAAGGGCGTCCCGATGCGCAATTGGGCACAGGGGCGATGACGCTGGCCCAGAATTTCAACACTGATGCAGCGGTTGACGTGGCCTATGCCCTTGCCTTGACGGCAGGTGCAACCGCGCTCAAAGCCCCTGAAAAAGTGTTTTGGGGCGGATACTCTGGCTATTATGCCGACCCTGACGGGCACGTCTGGGAAGTCGCACACAATCCGTTTTGGGAATTGAACCCCGACGGAAGCCTGACGTTGCCCACCAAATGACAATCACCCCTTACGAACTGCTGCTTTACGCTGGCGCATTATTGATTTTGTTCATGACCCCCGGTCCTGTTTGGGTTGCACTGCTTGCGCGGTCGCTTTCAGGCGGGTTTCCGGCGGCCTGGCCGCTCGCAATGGGGGTCGCAATCGGCGACATCGTTTGGCCGCTTGTGGCGGTGTTGGGCGTGTCCTGGCTCGTGTCCGAATTCGCAGGGTTCATGGATGTCCTCAAATGGGTTGCCATGATTGTCTTTCTGGCGATGGGTGTGGGGTTGATCCGCAATGCCGATCAAGCGCTTAGCGCCAATAGCCGTCTGACCCGTCCGGGCATGTGGGCAGGGTTCCTTGCGGGTTTGGCGGTCATTATAGGCAACCCCAAAGCGGTGCTGTTCTACATGGGGGTTTTGCCCGGTTTCTTTGACCTCACCACGGTTACGATCCTCGATATGGTTGCTATCTGCACGCTGAGTTTTGTTGTCCCGCTTGGCGGAAACCTTGTCTTGGCGGGGTCCGTTCATAGGGTCCGCGGTGTGCTGAAATCACCCCAAGCCTTGCGGCGAATGAACACAATTTCAGGCTTGCTTTTGGTCGGCGTCGGCGTGGTGATCGCCTTTACCTAAGCGGGCGTTTGCAATCTCTCTAAAACCACAAAATATTGTGCCATTAGGGTGACAATCGCCCCTGTTTGGCGTATATTTTGCGGATAAATACATAAGGTATCCCCAATGGCCGACACCGACCAAAAACCAGAAGAATATGGCGCCGATTCTATCAAAGTTCTCAGAGGCTTAGAGGCGGTTCGCAAGCGGCCGGGAATGTATATCGGCGATACCGATGATGGCTCTGGTTTGCACCATATGGTTTACGAAGTTGTGGACAACGGCATTGACGAAGCGCTGGCAGGCCACGCGGACCATGTTTACGTGAAAATCAACGATGATGGTTCGATCACAGTCGGTGACAACGGTCGTGGTATTCCGGTAGGCATCCATGAAGAAGAGGGCGTTTCTGCGGCCGAAGTCATCATGACCCAACTGCACGCAGGCGGTAAATTCGACAGCAATTCATACAAGGTCTCGGGTGGGCTGCACGGGGTCGGTGTGTCGGTTGTGAACGCGTTGTCTGACTTTCTTGAGCTGCGCATCTGGCGCGACGGCAAAGAGCATTACGCGCGGTTTGAGGGTGGATTTACCACCGAACACTTGCGTGTCGAAGGCGATGCAAATGGGCGCAAAGGGACCGAAGTAACTTTCCTTGCTTCATTGAGCACCTTCAGCAACCGCGACTTTGAATTCAGCATCCTAGAAAAGCGCTTGCGCGAATTGGCATTCCTGAATTCCGGCGTCCGGATCATTCTTGAAGATCTGCGCAGTACAGAGCCGAAGAAAGCAGATCTGTTTTACGAGGGTGGCGTGAAGGAGTTTGTGAAATATCTTGACCGCTCCAAAACGCCATTGATGGAAGCGCCGATCTACGTTTCGGGTGAACGCGACGATATTGGCGTCGAAGTCGCGATGTGGTGGAACGACAGCTACAACGAAATGGTGTTGCCGTTCACAAACAATATTCCACAGCGTGATGGCGGCACACATCTTGCCGGTTTCCGCGGTGCGCTGACCCGTGCGATTGCAAAATATGCTTTGGAAAAGGGTATTTCCAAGAAGGAAAAAGTATCTCTGACAGGTGATGACGCCCGCGAAGGCCTAACCTGTGTGCTGTCCGTCAAAGTGCCTGATCCAAAGTTTTCCAGCCAGACCAAGGACAAATTGGTCAGTTCAGAAGTACGTCCAGCCGTCGAAAACCTGATGGGTGAAAAGCTCAGCGAATGGTTTGAGGAGAACCCGGTCGAGGCTAAGATGATCATTTCCAAGATCGTCGAAGCCGCAGCCGCACGAGAGGCTGCCCGCAAGGCCCGCGAAATCCGGCGCAAGTCGGCCATGGACGTGAACTTTAACGCGTCCAAGCTGAAAGACTGCTCTGAAAAAGACCCGTCCAAAACCGAAGTTTTTATCGTCGAGGGTGATTCTGCTGGTGGTTCTGCCCAAACGGGCCGCGATCGGGGTACGCAGGCGATTTTGCCGTTGAAGGGTAAAATCCTGAACGTTGAGCGCGCTCGTTTTGACCGGATGCTGGGTAGTCAGGAAATCGGCAACCTTGTCATGGCTTTGGGTACCGGCATTGGCCGCGACGAATTCAACATCGAAAAACTACGCTATCACAAGGTCATCATCATGACCGACGCGGACGTCGACGGTGCGCATATTCGCACACTTTTGCTGACCTTCTTCTTCCGCCAGATGCCGGCGCTTATCGAGGGCGGGTATCTCTATATCGCGCAGCCGCCGCTTTACAAAGTCGCGCGTGGCAAGTCGGAGGTTTACCTCAAGGATCAGGCCGCGATGGACGAATACCTGATCGAACAGGGCATTGACGGGGCTATGCTGCGCCAAGGTAATGGCGAAGAAATTGCCGGCGCTGATCTGCGTCGTGTGGTGGAAGAAGCACGCCAAATGCGACGCGTTCTGGACGCTTTTCCAACGCATTACCCACGCCACATATTGGAACAAGCGGCCATTGCTGGCGCATTCGTGCCTGGTGTTGTGGACAATGATCTGCAAGGCACCGCTGACCGCGTCGCAAAGCGTCTGGACCTGATCGCGTTCGAATGGGAACGTGGCTGGCAAGGGCGCATTACCCAAGACCAAGGTATGCGTCTTGCACGTATCCTACGCGGCGTCGAAGAAGTGCGTACGTTGGATGGACCCATGCTGCGCGGTGGCGAAGCACGGCGCACAGGCACGTTTACCCAAAGCTTGCAGGACGTCTATGATCTGCCCGCCACCCTAGTGCGCAAAGACCGTAGCCAGTTGATCCACGGCCCGCTTGATCTGCTCAAGGCGATCCTTGAAGAGGGCGAAAAGGGTCTGTCATTGCAGCGCTACAAGGGCTTGGGCGAAATGAACCCAGACCAACTTTGGGAAACTACGTTGGATCCTGATGCGCGCACGCTTTTGCAGGTGAAGGTCGAAGATCTGGCCGAAGCGGATGACTTGTTCACCAAACTGATGGGTGATGTGGTCGAACCGCGCCGCGAGTTTATTCAAACCAACGCGCTGAACGTCGAAAACCTCGATTTTTAAGAACCGCGTCGCGTCCATTTGAAAACAAAGGGCGCGACAGCGATGACCAGGGTGATCCGGATAATGTGCATCACCGATACGTAGGCGACGTCTTGGCCCATTGCGAGCGTGAGCAGCGACATTTCGGTCAGGCCACCGGGTGAGAATGCTAAGAATGCTTGGGCCAAGGGAATCCCGCTGATCCAAGCAATACATTCGGCAAATCCAACCGCAGCGATGAGCATCAATAGGGACGCGATCCCTGATAGGCCAATATCCCTGCGGATTTCTGCTAATGTCGCGCCTATAAATCGGGTGCCAATGATTGTTCCGATGGTGATTTGTGCAGCAATAACAAACAAAGTTGGCGGCGCAACGGTAACCCAACCCGCAACATGCGCGATGCCGCTGAGGATCATTGGTCCAAAGACGGGGGCCGCGGGCAGGCCAAGCCGCTTTCCCAAAATAACCCCGAGCAGAGCGCATAATCCTAGAACGGTGTAATCAAGCGCCGTAATTTGATACAAGCCTATCCATTGCTGCGCCCCACGCCCACCGCTTGAGACGCCGACAAAAAACCCAAAGAATATAGCAACAAAGACGATAATAATCAGCACGCGCGCGGCGTGAGAAAGGGCAATCCGTCGTTCGTCACCGCCAGCTTCGGCACCGAGAATTAGCATTTCATTCAAGCCGCCGGGCATGGCCGAATAGAACGCGGTCACAGGATCATAGCCGCCAATCCGTCGATAAACGGCATATGAAACCCCCGCCGCACAAGCGAGAAAGACAGGCAGCAGCGCCAGTGTCACTAGCCACGAGCTTAACAACCCGAACATCTGCGCTGAGACCCCGGCGCCCAACATCACGCCAATGATGGGGATGACATAAATACGAAGCGGGTCTGGTCCAGCGATAGGCGCGCGTACCATTGCAGCGAAAGTGTTCGCGATCATCGGCCCTAGCATCCAAGGAAGCGGCAGCCCACCAAAATAGGCGGCCATTCCGCCCACCACCCCGATTGCCAAAGCTAAAAGCTGCGGCAAGAAAGGCTTATGTGTGGTCATCGTCCCAGACCTAGATGCCACCAATGTGGTGCGTTCCGTGTTTTTTGGCGAGGGTCATCTGTTTCTGGCGTTCGCGAAAGCGGGCCTTGTCAGCGTCTGAGGTTTCACCGACGCACTGATGACAGGCCACACCTTGTTCAAACGAAGGGTGATTGAAATCTTCGGG
>JBLHTS010000104.1:0-11368 GCA_047627695.1 Yoonia sp.
ATGGGGTTCTGCGACCTACTTCAACAAGCAACGTAGTGAAAGAAATGGAAATTGATGGAAAAAATCGTCAAATCTGATGCAGAGTGGCGCGCGCAGTTGTCTGACATGGCCTATAAGGTCACGCGCAAGCATGGGACTGAACGTGCGGGGACCTACGAGGATTTCCCAAAAGAAGCAGGCACTTACATGTGTGTGTGCTGCGGTTCACCGTTGTTTGAACAAGATGCCAAGTTCGAAAGCGGCACAGGCTGGCCATCATTCTATCAGCCAATTGGTGCCGAAATGGTGGGCGAAACTACGGACCGCAGCTTTTTCATGAAGCGCACAGAGGTGTATTGTAACCGCTGCGAAGCGCATCTGGGCCACGTGTTTCCAGACGGGCCGCAACCAACCGGCCTGCGCTATTGCATCAACGGCGTCGCGCTGACGTTCGAGCCTGAAGAATAAAACCTATTTATAGTGTGCGCGCCTGTCACCAAAGGTGCGCACACGTTTTCTCCACGTGCGGTAGCTGCCCGTCTTCAAGGTGTCGCGCATCAACGCTGTGACCTGCTTTTCGCTAAGGTCATATTCACGTTCGATATCGGCAAAGCTCACGTGATCAGACAGCGCCATCTGGACGATTTCGCTAACGTGGTCGGGGTGTAGATCTTGGCTAACTGACATGCATAAAAACTAGGATGAAAGCGAAACAAGACAAGTGCCGCCGAATTCCGCGAATGACTTAGCGTTCGCCCAAAAGCGTTGCCGCATCCATGCGTCCGAAGGATCCAAAAAGCTGGCTCAGGAAGCTTATATCGCTGATACCATCCTCGGTGACGCGGCGATCAAGTACAACGACCCTCCCGTCTTCCATCGTGTAACGGACAATATTGCGCACCCGGTCACTTGCGTCAAAGTCGACAGCGAGAATCTGACGGTCAACAAGTCGCGGCGCGAGAGGACCAAAAATCTGAAATTGGCTAGAGGCGTAGTAGATTGTGTTTTTTTCGAGCGCGCGGTCCGAAATGGGTGGGCCAAACAGAGTTAGAACCTCCTCTTTCGAGGTCACCCCCACCTGAAGCGACGCAATTTCACGCTCGGGCGGGATAAACCCGTGAAAGCGGTCAATCGGTGCGCAACCTGAAACAAGTGCGGCCAGACCAACGATCATGACCGATTTGTGCAGCTTGCCTGACTTGATACCCATGAACGCGCCCTCTTGCTTTGGCCTTGATGGCCTTTTATCCCCAGTACAGCACCACAGACCCCTATTCAAGAATCGAAAGCCGCTTTGAACCAACTGCCCCAATCATCGATGCGTTTAACTGATCTGACAACTGGCCGCCCAACGTCTTTCACGCTGGATCCCACCATTGCCGAGCGCAAGGCGGTCTCACAAGTGCTTGGCATTGTTGCGCTTAAAAAGCTGAAGTTCGAAGGGATTTTAACCCCGCAGGGCAGAACTGACTGGATACTGCAGGCCAAACTTGGCGCGACGGTTGTACAGGCATGTGTGGTCACCCTTGATCCTGTCACCACCCGCATTGATGAGCAGGTGAACCGCGCCTACATGAAAGAAATTCCCGAAATCGACGCCGCCGAACTTGAGATGTCGCAAGACGACACAATCGACCCACTGCCCGAATTGCTCGATCTGGCGCAGGTAATGATCGAGGCGCTTTCACTGGCCCTGCCCGCTTATCCGCGCAGCAAAGACGCAGAACTTGGCGCTGTGGCGGTCACAGCGCCCGGAATTACACCCATGAGCGACGATGACGCAAAGCCCTTTGCAGGCTTGGGTGCATTGCGTGAAAGTCTTGAAAAGAAAGAGCAATAGCTGCACCCCGAAGGGTGTTGAAAAAAGGTTGCACATATGCGGAATCGCAGTATGTTCGCGACCTCTTTTACATCGTGTCTCGACAGGGCTGCCACAATGGCGTAGGACCCCCGCAGACACAAGGAAATCTGGGCCTCGGCCCTTTAAAATATAGGGTTAGACATGGCCGTCCAGCAGAATAAAGTATCCAAATCCCGCCGTAATAATCGGCGCGCGCACGACTCGCTGGTTGCAGCGAACCCAAACGAGTGTGACAACTGCGGTGAGTTGAAGCGCCCACACCACGTGTGCCCTTCTTGCGGCCACTACGCGACACGCGAAGTGATTGCAGACAAAACCGAAGTCGAACTTGACGACGACGCGGCATAAGAACACGCAAAGGCACGTAGCATGACACAGGCCCGGACGGACACGGCTCCGACACAGGGCCATGCTTCAAACAATGTTCTTTCAGTTGACGCCATGGGCGGAGACAAAGGGCCTGCAACTGTTGTCGCGGGCCTTTCGAAGTTTCTAGGTGATAAACCCCAAGCGCGCGCAATCTTGCACGGTCCAAAGGCTGAACTGCAGGCCATGGTCGACAAGCATGGAATCGCCGAACGCGTCACGGTGCACGATGCCATCGAAGTCGTGAAAATGTCCGACAAACCCAGCCATGTTTTGCGTAACGGCAAGAAGACGTCGATGTGGTCGGCTGTTGAAGCTGTGCGCAACCGTGAAGCGGCGGTTGCGGTCAGTTGCGGCAACACAGGCGGTCTAATGGCGATCTCTATGTTGCGCCTGCGCAAGGCCGACGGTGTCAATCGCCCTGCGATCGCCTGCCTGTGGCCGTCACGCAATCCATCCGGCTTTAATGTCATGCTGGACGCCGGTGCTGATATTCGTGCCGACGAAGACGATCTTTTGACCTATGCACTTATGGGCGCGTCTTACGCCCGCAACGGCCTTGATATTGCCCTCCCCCGCGTTGGTCTACTGAATGTAGGTACCGAAGAACACAAAGGCCGCGCAGAACTAAAAGTTGCACATGAATTGATCGCAAATGCGGCGGTTATTGGTGATTTCGAATATGTCGGGTTTGTCGAAGGCGGTGATTTGCCGTCCAGCAAAGTCGACGTAATCGTCACTGACGGCTTTACAGGTAACGTCGCGCTCAAGACTGGCGAAGGCACTGCCACGCTGATCAGCGATCTCTTGCGCGAAGCATTGATGAAGAACCCTTGGTCGATCTTTGGCGCGCTGTTGGCCCGAAGGTCATTGCGGGGATTGCGCAAGCGGATTGATCCGCGTCGCGTCAATGGTGGCGTTTTCTTGGGCCTAAACCAAACCGTGATCAAAAGCCACGGATCAGCCGATGATACGGGCGTTGCAGCTGCTTTGCATCTCGCTTTCCGCCTCGCAGAAAGTGGTTTTTCGGATAAACTGGCTGCACGGGTTGCATCCGCCGCGTCACTTGCTCAAGATGCGGGAACAGTGAATGAGACGGCAGGTCTCACTACAAAAACAGGCAAGTAGAAATGATGCGTCGCGCAGTCGTAAAAGGGGTCGGTCATTACCTTCCTGAACGTGTGGTCCCGAACGCTGAATTCGAAAAAACGCTCGAAACGTCGGACGAATGGATCAAATCGCGATCGGGAATAGCACAACGTCATTTCGCAGCCGAAGGCCAGACTACATCCGATCTTGCATCCAACGCCGCGAAAGCAGCACTTATGATGGCAAACATGAAGGGCAGCGACATTGACGCGATTATCGTCGCCACCTCGACCGCTGATCTGACATTCCCATCTGTTGCAACGATGGTCCAAAACGCAATTAGCAACACCACCGGCTATGCCTTTGATGTGCAAGCCGTTTGTGCGGGTTTCGTCTATGCCCTGTCAAACGCGAATGCTTTGATCGCGTCGGGTCAAGCGGACCGTGTGCTTGTGATCGGTGCCGAAACATTTAGCCGCATTATGGATTGGACAGACCGTGCAACTTGCGTGCTATTCGGGGACGGTGCAGGCGCGCTGATCCTTGAAGCAGAAGACGGCACAGGTAAAGCCACCGATCGCGGTATACTGTCGGTCGATTTGAATTCTGATGGTCGCTACAAAGACCTGCTTTACGTCGATGGCGGTGTTTCGACCCAAAACAGCGGTATGCTGCGTATGCAGGGTAAAGAACTGTTTCGTCACGCAGTGGAAAAACTGGCGCAAACTGCCGATGCCGCGTTGGAAAAAGTGGGCCTTACTGCAGATGACGTCGACTGGATCGTGCCGCATCAGGCCAACATCCGCATCATCCAATCGACGGCCAAAAAGCTGGGGGTCGGGATGGACCGCGTTGTCGTAACTGTTCAGGACCACGGCAATACATCCGCGGCATCGATTCCCCTCGCGTTGTCCGTCGGCGTGGCAAACGGACAAATAAAACAAGGTGATCTGGTCGTGACGGAAGCAATTGGCGGCGGATTGGCTTGGGGCGCGGTCGTGATCCGCTGGTAACAGCGGGAAAGTCGCGCTGAATACCGTTTGCCAAGCCGTTGTTATTGACTCTGAATTTGCACACGGCCTATGATCTGCTTTAATGTGAGAGGTACATTGATGGCTGATAAAACATTGACGCGGATGGACTTGGCAGATGCTGTGCATAGCCAAGTTGGTCTTTCGAGGAACGACAGCGCAGACTTGGTCGAAAGTGTACTAAGCCATGTTTCCGACAGTCTTGTTTCAGGTGAAACTGTTAAAATATCGTCCTTCGGGACGTTTTCAGTACGCGAAAAAGCTGCGCGTATTGGCCGCAACCCAAAGACCGGCGAAGAGGTTCCGATCCACCCCCGCCGCGTTCTGACCTTCCGCCCGTCGCATCTGATGAAAGATCGCGTCGCTGCTGGGAACAAACGCTAGGTTATGGCCAAAGCCAAAGACGCATTTCGTACGATCAGTGAAGTTGCTGAATGGTTGGATACGCCCACTCATGTGCTGCGCTTTTGGGAAAGCAAATTCAATCAGATCAAGCCTGTAAAAGGCGCCGGCGGACGACGCTATTACCGCCCCGCTGACATGGATTTATTGGGCGGTATCAAGCAGTTGCTGCATGAGGATGGTTTAACGATCAAGGGCACGCAAAAGCTGCTGCGCGAAAAAGGGGTCAAGCATGTGTCCGCCTTGGGCCTGTCAATGACAAGCGCGCCAGAGGCCGATGTCGCGGCAAAGCCCGCACCCGCCCCACGAGCAGCAGCACCCGAAGCGCCCTTATCTGAACCAACTAAGCCGCCTACGCTTAAGTCTACACAGAACGAATTACCGGTTTATACGCCCGCGTCAGCGGCGCCCAAAGTGCCCGCATTTGTGATAGACTTGCCCCTTCCACCACAAGGCATGCCAGAAGTGTCTGCTGGTCTGATTGGACGCGCGCCCTTGGATACCGCAAACCTCGCTGCCCGCGTAGCGCAAATTGCCCCACTCCTTGCCCGGTTGCAGGTCTTGCACACCCGCGTGGCAGGCTGAATCCTGTGCTTTTCGGGCTTGCCCTTACACCCATTTGCGTTAAGAACGCGCTCAGTCGGGCTATAGCGCAGCCTGGTAGCGCGTCCGTCTGGGGGACGGAAGGTCGCAGGTTCGAGTCCTGCTAGCCCGACCAATCATAACCGCCCGTCTGTGCCCAAGCACGGCGGGCGTTTTTGTACCTGCAAGGGGAACTTGAATGACAACTGCTGGCGTACTGGCCGACCACCAAATCCGCGACATGATCGCACAAGGGCGCATAGCGTCGGACGCACCTATTACCGAAGGCCAAATCCAACCGGCATCGCTTGATCTACGCCTTGGTGCGACGGCGTTCCGCGTGCGGGCATCGTTTTTGGCGGGGCGGACACGCTCAGTCAAAGAACGTCTTGCTGATTTCCAAATGCATGCTGTTGAACTGGACGGCGGCGCGGTGCTGGAAAAAGGTTGCGTGTACGTCGTGCCTCTGATGGAACGCGTGCGCCTGCCCGAAGGCATGACCGCAGCGGCAAGCGCGAAATCGTCGATCGGGCGGCTTGATCTGCTGACCCGGATCATCACCGATCAAGGGATCGAATTTGACCGCATCCCCGAAGGCTATGACGGCCCGCTATATGTCGAAATTTGCCCGCGTTCGTTTTCTGTAGTCGCCCAACCGGGCCAAATGCTAAATCAGATCATTTTTCGCCAAGGCAAGACCTTGATGTCGGATGATGATTTGCGTGCACTACACGCGATAACGCCGATTGTCTCGGATGATCCCGTCATTTCGGACGGTCTAGGCTTTTCAGTTGATCTGCGCCCCGAGACTGGAAATCTCGTCGGTTACCGCGCCAAACCCCATACTGGTGTGATCGATCTGTCCAAACTCAACCACTATGAACCTGTCGACTTTTGGGAACCAGTCCATACAAACGATGGCTGGATTATCCTTGATCCGGGTGCGTTCTATATCTTGGTCAGCCGCGAGGCGATTATCATCCCGCCTATGCAAGCCGCTGAAATGGCACCTTATTTGGCGATGGTCGGTGAATTTCGCGTCCACTATGCAGGCTTTTTCGATCCCGGTTTTGGCTATGCAGAGGCGGGTGGATCAGGATCGCGCGGCGTACTTGAAGTCCGCTGCCACGAGGCCCCGTTCGTGCTGGAACATGGGCAAGTCGTGGGCCGATTGGTCTATGAACATATGGCAGCGATGCCCGACGCCCTTTATGGTCGCGAGATCAAATCAAACTATCAGGGCCAAGGCCTGAAGCTGTCAAAGCACTTCAAGTCCTAGCGCATAAAGCGCCGTAACATCGCGACACAGCGCCGCGCAGTTGCGTGTTGTTGCGGGTTTTCTTGGCACTTTCACGCGCTTGTTTGGTCATGCCTTCTGGTTTCTTGCCACGCCGAGACGCGACATCAACCCCTTTATTCATCAGCATGCGCAGTCCCATGTTAATCAATCTGTTCATGTTCATCAGGTATCTCCAACCAGCTCTACGTTACAGATATGCCGAATTTTTTAATCTTCAAACAACTCTGTTTGGTTATCATCATCATCGCCTTCTTCCGGATCGCCCAAGGCATTTGCCCCCAGTGAAGGACGGTTTTCCAACAGTCCAGCGGAACGCAGCTCTTTTAGACCTGGCAAGTCGCGGGCATTTTCGAGCCCGAAATGATCAAGGAAGGTTTGCGTGACCACAAAAGTCACGGGCCTACCCGGCGTCATGCGCCTGCGCCCGAACCTGATCCATTCCAACTCGATCAACTGATCAACAGTGCCACGGCTAACGCTGACGCCACGGATTTCTTCGATTTCGGCGCGGGTGACGGGTTGGTGATAGGCAACAATCGCCAAAGTTTCGATTGCGGCGCGGCTAAGCTTGCGTGTCTCAACCGTTTCTTTCTGCATCAAAAATCCTAAGTCCCCTGCCGTGCGAATTGCCCACGCATCGCCAACCTTCACAATATTCACACCGCGCCCATCATAGCGTTTGCGCAGATTGGCCAAAGCCTCTGCTGGATCACATCCGTGCGGCATCCGGCCAATCAGTTCGGCCACTGTGACGGGATCGGCGGTCGCAAACATAATGGCCTCGACCATGCGTTCTTGTTCACCCATCGGTGGCGCTTCGAACAGGCTGTCGTTTGCGGGTTTGGTGTCTTTACTCATCGGGGACTTTCTTGCGAATTTGAATGGGGGCGTAAATCTCGCCTTGCCGAATTTCGATCTCACCCTCTTTGGCCAGCTCTAGCGTGGCAGCAAATGTCGCAGCGGTGGTTGAACGTCTGCGTTGGGGATCAGCATCCCAACCGTCGGGCAGATAGCTGATAAGGTCGGTCCAGTCGCCAGCAAAGCCGATCAACCCGCGCATCCGTTCCAGCGCTTGCTCCATCGTCATCACATGCTGGCGATCCATCACGAAAGGCCGGAAATCATCGCGGGTCCGGGTGCGGGCATAGCCCTGCATCAAATCAAGCAAAGTGGCGGTATAGGTCACACGGCGCACACGCTGCACGTCTTCGGTAATGCCACGGGCAAAGAAGTCACGGCCCAATTGGTCGCGGGCCATCAGTTTTGCCGCGGCCTCGCGCATGGCTTGCAGGCGTTCGAGTTGGAACGCCAAGTGCGCTGCAAGTTCTTCACCAGAGGGGCCATCTTCGGTCGGATCAGGCGGCAGCAATAGACGTGACTTCAAGAATGCCAGCCAAGCCGCCATCACCAGATAGTCAGCCGCCAATTCAAGGCGTAGTTTCTTGGCCTGTTCTACAAAGGCGAGATATTGCTTGGCGAGTTCCAGAATAGATATCTGACGCAGATCGACTTTCTGCGTGCGCGACAGGGTCAGCAAAAGGTCCAGCGGGCCTTCAAAGGCGCCAACGTCCACAATCAACGCTTCAGCGGCGACACGCTCGCTGACGCTGACGACGTCCTCTTGAAACTCTTCGCCCTGCATCGACCCTCTCAGCTTAATAGCGCCTCAAGTTCTGCTTCTAGCTGGGGGATGTCAATATTTTCAGGTATTTTTCGCATAGCCAAAGCACGATTTGCTCGGATTTGAGCCGCAGATGACATGTCGCCCGCCGCATCTGCAATTTCTGTCATTTCGTCGCGGTCACCGTTGCAGTGCAAAATGACGTCGCATCCTGCAGCGATCGACTTTGTTGCGCGGTCGGTCAGCGTGCCTGACAAAGCCTCCATCGACAGATCATCTGTCATCAAGACACCATCGAAACCTATGTCCTTACGGATCACTTCAATCATTTTGGCGGATGTTGTGGCGGATTGAACAGAGTCAATATCAGAGAAAACAATATGTGCCGTCATACCAAACGGCAGATCTTTGAGCGCCTTGAACGGCGCGAAATCATGCGCCTCGAGCTCTTGGCGTGGGGCATCGACGCGCGGCAAATGCAGGTGGCTATCGGTGGTCGCACGCCCATGCCCGGGGATATGTTTCAGCACCGGCAGCACACCACCCGCCAGATGCGCGTCAGCACAGATACGCGCTGCTTCCACAACGGATGCCACATCACGCCCATAAAGGCGGTTATAGAGAAACGGATGGGTGGCATCCTCGGCAATATCGGCAAGGGGTGCGCAGTTGGCGTCAATACCGACGCGGTGCAGATCATCCGCAATCAGGCGGTTGCGGACCCATTGGGCGCGCAGCGGATCGCGGGCGCAGTCCATCTGGTCGAGCGCGGGCAGGTATTCACGCCAATGCGGGCTGCGCATGCGCTGCACGCGTCCGCCTTCTTGATCGATCAAAATCGGTGCATCATGTCCCACGGCATTGCGCAGTTGACTTGTCAGTTTGCGCAGTTGGTCGGGGTTATCAATGTTGCGTGTAAAAACGATGAATCCAAGCGGTTGGACCTCGCGAAAAAACCCACGCTCCCAATCTGTCAGTTCAAACCCTTCAGGTCCAAAAATCGTCGCGTTTAAAACCACTTAATTGACGACCACTGCGATGCATTCGGTACCCTCGGCCTGCAACGCAGCGCACAGACGACGCGCTTCATCGCGTCCAGTAAAGCCACTGGCGCGCAGTCGATACCACGTGCCACTGCTTTGGTTGCTCACTTGAATGACACGCTCGCGGGCGGTCATAAGCTGACCGAAGCGCGCCTGAAGGCGATCCCATTCTTGGCCAGCCGTCGCAGGACTGGAAAATGCGCCAAGCTGCACAAGGTTCGTGCCAACTTGGAATGCTTCGGTTGTTATAGAAATTTCTGATGTGGTCACAGGAGCAGCAGCAACAGACGCCATGATCCGCAATGCAGCAGGACGAAGTGCAGGACGAACCGACGTTGCCACACCGGGCACCGAAGCCGCAATCGCGTTTGTCGTTGGTGCCAATGGTGCAGTCCCTGCCGCAAGCTGTTCTGCAAGCGCAAAAATATCGTCCGTATCCAGAGCCGTAGGTGTCACATCAAGCACGACCGGCTCTGCAAGCTCAGACTGAGCCGGGGAAAGCATATTAGACGTTTCAGAGGTCGGCTGCGCCTCAAGGTCCTCTTGCGATAGACCGGCTGTGCGCGGGGCCAGAACCAAACGATCCTCAGGACCGCCGGCCTCACCCATTGCAGCAACTTCGTTGACGGACAAGCCAGTGTGCAGGGCAACTGCACCACCCGGATTATCAGGCAATACCCGCATGTCACCTTCCATAGCGCGGACAACGGGAATGCCGCTCACGTCACGCATGATCAACTTGTAGCCCCAGAAACCGACGCCAAGGATCAAGGTTAATGACAAAGCCGCACCCGCAAAATTCATCAAGTTCGTCACACGGGGTGCACCCGCGGTCGGGGCGAACCCCTCATCGTATACTGCCATCTCTGCCTCTCGCCGACCCATGCCTTATGGCTTTGCGGGGTCATTTTCTTAGACGGTCCGACAGGTCGTGCGTTAACGCATCTCTTCCATCGGAGTGACACCAAGAATACTCAAACCGTGCGAAATAACAATCGATACGGCCCGGATCAGAGCAATTTTCACCTGTGTGGTATCTGAGTCACCCTCTTGCACGAAGCGCAGCGCCTGATCAACGTTGCCTTGATGGTAAAGCCCGTGGAATTCAGACGCGAGATCATAAAGGTAAAAGGCAACGCGGTGTGGTTCATGCCCCTTCGCTGCAATCTCAACCAGACGCGGCCATTCGGCCAGCTTTTTCATGACTTTCAGTTCGGCGTCATGGGTCAGCCCAGAGATATCAACGCCTGCCAAGGTGGCATCTGACACGTCTGTGAATTCTGCCGCCTTCGCCACAGCAGAGTTCACACGCGCATAGGCATAGTTGACGTAGAACACCGGATTGTCCTTGGACTGCTCCAGCACTTTGTCGAAATCAAAATCCAAAGGAGCGTCGTTCTTACGCGTCAGCATGTGGAACCGCGTCACATTCGCGCCCACTTGGTCGACCACATCGCACAGGGTCACGAATGTCCCTGCCCGCTTTGACATTTTGAAAGGCTCGCCGTTCTTATAAAGCTTCACAAGCTGCGTCAGCTTCACATCAAGCGGCACACGGCCATCCGACAATGCAGAGACAGCTGCCTTCATCCGTTTCACATAGCCGCCGTGATCGGCCCCGAAAACGTCAATCAACTGGTCAAAGGCGCGTTGGATCTTGTCGTAATGGTACGCGATATCTGGCGCAAAATAGGTCCACGATCCGTCCGCTTTTTGAACAGGCCGGTCCACGTCGTCGCCGTGTTCAGTTGACTTGAACAGCGTCTGTTCGCGCGGCTCCCAATCTTTGGGCATTTTGCCCTTTGGTGGCTCAAGCACACCGCGATAGATCAGACCCTTGGCATCCAGTTCTGCAATCGCTTTTTCAATCAGACCCGTGCCATAAAGTGATTTCTCACTATAGAAGTTATCCATTGTGACGCCAAGCTGGGCCAGATCTTCGCGGATAAGGTCCATCATGGCCGCAGTCGCAAACTCGCGGATTTCCTCCAACCAGACATCCTCGCTTTGGTCTAAATACTCATCTCCGACCTTGGCTTTCAGTGCCTGCCCAACGGGAACCAGATAATCGCCCGGATAGGTGCCATCCTCGAA
>JBLHTS010000105.1:0-11237 GCA_047627695.1 Yoonia sp.
GGCTTTGCACTGGCGTGCGACTTTTGTGGGGTCTTGGTCAGCCAACAGCATCGGATCATCACCCGTGATTGCCATCCGTGCTGCACCACCTTTGAACGCCACAGCCATTCCTTCGAAAAACCAGTTAGGCGCGCGATCAAAGCTTTCGTCAGACGCATGTTCATAGCGCGCCAAGGTGATTGCATCATCATTGAAGAACGGCGTCACATTTCCAGCGCCGGCCTTGTACGCATGCACCGTAATGCGGCGCACCAAATCAAGGGCAGCCATGGGGGCAGTAATCACAAGGTCTTGGCCCGGTTGCAGGTTCACACCTGTGCGCACAGCCACTTCGGCAAGACGGTCAAGTTTCACAGGATCGATATGGTCGGACATGGGGCAATTCCCTTTATTTCTAGCGGTCTAACAGTATGTCGTAATCCGGTGGCGTCAATTGGATTCAATCGCGTCCAAAAGCCCGCATTTTCGCGACATTCTTGTAATTTTGTGGCCAATCACACATGTGGCCAATCACACAAAGGTAGCGTTGGAACGCTTCGAAAGAACCAGATGAAGTTTGAGATCAAGTCGCCCGAAAATGCAGTGCGCACCATAGCCGCACGGTGGAATTTAGCAGTGCAAGGGTGCTTGGCCGAAACGGACCCCTCTGCGGTTCACAAAGGCGTTGGGCCCCAAGGTCAGATCATCCGGAAGCTCTACAAGAGCCTTGGGTCGAACGGTGAAGACGCCGCAGTGCCGTTCTTGCGGGGCCTTGCGCCCAAGTGTGGCATCAAGATCCACCGCGTGAGCACATTTCGCACTGCAGTCCTGTTTGGATACCTCGAAGGACCAACGCTGGTCTCGCTATTGAAAAATGGAAACGAGGCACAGGCCACCGCGCATCTGGCGCAAGTGGCCAGCGCTGTGTCTGGCAAAGTTTTCAAATTTCCGTTCCTCTATCGGCGCAACACACCGAAGTATCAAAACGACTTTAAACGTAGCTTGGCAGAGCAAGCGACCCAAGGGCCCGATAACGACTTGCAACGTGCGGCAGCAACGCTGGACCATATTGTTAAATCAACGACGCAGGAATGCGTCCTGCATGGTGATCTGCATTACGGCTACGTCATCCTGACCACAGATGGTCCACCGCTGATCGACCCCAAAGGATTTGTCGCTGACCCGTCATTCGAGTTTCACAAAACGCTTGCGTCGTCATTTAAAAACGTTTCCGTAGCAGAGTTTGCCGCTTGTATCGCGCGGCGCGCACCGGTGATGGCCGATGCAATCGGCGCATCATCCGTTCAGGTCATAAAATGGGGTGCCGTTACATTTGCCCTACGCGTGTTTTCAGGCAGTCTGCGCAACAAGGACAAGCACCAGATTAGGCCATACCTACAGGCGTTTTTAGATTTGGCTGAAAGCTAGACGGTCGCGCCGATCCATCTAGATGCCCTTGAACCTGCCTCCAAACACATCAACTATAGTCGTGAACCAAAGGACGCTCTTATGGCCTACGCCCAGACCGACAAATCCGCACCTGATCAATTCCTCGCCAATCCTGCGCCTGACGTGAAAACACGCGAAAAGCTTGAAGGCGGCAGACCGTTTGTGCTGCACACAGACTTTGAACCGGCAGGCGACCAGCCCACCGCAATCAAAGAGTTGTCCGAAGGCATCCGCAACGGCGAACGCGACCAAGTGCTATTGGGGGCGACCGGCACCGGAAAGACCTTTACAATGGCCAAAATGATCGAAGAAACTCAGCGGCCTGCGATCATTCTAGCCCCCAACAAAACCCTCGCGGCCCAGCTCTACGGTGAATTTAAAGGCTTCTTTCCCGAAAACGCTGTCGAATACTTCGTCAGCTACTACGACTATTACCAGCCCGAAGCCTATGTCGCGCGGTCCGACACATTTATTGAAAAAGAAAGCCAGATCAACGAACAGATTGACCGGATGCGCCACTCGGCGACCCGCGCGCTGCTGGAACGAGACGATGTGATCATCGTGGCGTCAGTATCATGCATCTACGGCATCGGATCGGTAGAAACCTATGGGGCCATGACCCAAGACATCCATGTCGGCAAAACCTACGACCAACGCCAGATTATCGCCGACCTGATCGCCCAAGCCTACAAACGCAACGACCACGCCTTCCAGCGCGGCACGTTCCGGGTGCGCGGCGACAGCTTGGAGATCTGGCCCGCCCACCTTGATGATCGCGCGTGGAAGCTGTCGTTCTTCGGCGAAGAGCTAGAAAATATTACCGAACTCGACCCTCTTACGGGCGAAAAAACTGACACTTTCGACAAGGTCCGTGTCTACGCCAACTCGCACTATGTCACGCCCAAACCCACAATGAACCAAGCGGTTATTGGCATCAAAAAAGAACTACGGTTGCGGCTGGACCAACTGGTTGGCGAAGGTAAACTGCTCGAGGCACAGCGGCTAGAACAACGCTGCAACTTCGATCTTGAAATGCTCGAGGCGACAGGCGTGTGCAACGGGATTGAAAACTATTCGCGCTATCTGACTGGCCGCGCACCGGGCGAACCGCCCCCCACATTGTTCGAATTCATCCCCGACAACGCGATCGTTTTCGCGGACGAAAGTCATGTGTCCATACCCCAAATCGGCGGCATGTACAAAGGTGACTTTAGACGCAAAATGACGCTGGCCGAACACGGGTTCCGCCTGCCATCTTGCATGGACAACCGTCCGCTGAAGTTCGAGGAATGGGACGCCATGCGCCCGCAATCGGTGTTCGTCTCGGCCACTCCTGCGGCATGGGAACTGGAACAGGCAGGCGGCGTTTTCACTGAACAAATCATCCGCCCCACGGGCCTGATCGATCCGCAAATCGAAATCCGCCCAGTCGAGATGCAGGTCGACGATCTGCTAGACGAAGTGCGCAAAGTCGCTGCCGCTGGCTACCGCACACTGGTCACAACGCTTACCAAACGCATGTCCGAAGACCTGACCGAATACATGCACGAACAAGGCATCCGCGTGCGCTATATGCACTCTGAAATCGACACGATTGAACGGATTGAAATCCTACGCGACCTGCGGCTTGGGGCGTTCGACGTGCTAATAGGGATCAACCTACTTCGTGAAGGACTTGATATCCCCGAATGTGGACTGGTGGCGATCCTCGACGCGGACAAAGAGGGCTTTCTGCGCTCCGAAACGTCCCTCGTGCAAACCATCGGGCGCGCCGCGCGTAACGCCGACGGACGCGTGATCATGTACGCCGACCGCATCACCGGCTCGATGGAGCGGGCGATGAAAGAAACCGAACGCCGCCGCGTCAAGCAATTGGCCTATAACGTTGAACACAACATCACGCCGACGACCGTTAAAAAGAACGTCGAGGATATCTTGGCCGGTCTCTACAAAGGCGACGTGGACATGAACCGCGTGACCGCCAAGATCGACAAACCAATGGCAGGTGCAAATCTTGCCGCCGTGCTGGACGGGCTGCGCACGGATATGCGCAAAGCCGCCGAGAACCTAGAGTTCGAAGAAGCAGCAAGGCTCCGCGACGAGGTCAAGCGGCTAGAAACGGTCGAACTGACCATCGCCGACGACCCGCTAGCGCGGCAGCAAGCGGTGGATAAGGCCGTGGGCGACGCGCAGAAAGCGTCAGGGCGGAGTACTGCCGGGCGTGGGGGTATGAGAGGTGGGAAATCGCGTTATGGAGGGCAGAAGTGAGCAACCTTGCAAAGCCCTTGCCTTCCCCACCAAACACCTACCTTACTTTCATGCGTACCCCTCTCGCCCTCCTGCTGCTCGCCACTCCCGCCGCCGCGTGGGAGTTCTCGCCACGTCCTATTTGCACCCTCACCGACGCTTCGGATGCAGGCGAAATCACCGTCACCTACGAAGCGGAGATTACCGAATACTCTGTCACTGTGACCCTGCCCAATGGCACTTGGCCCACCGATCCGATCTTCAGTATGACCTTTGCGGGCGAGCGCCCGATCAGCATCCAAACTGACCGCTATACGATCAGCAATGTTGGGCGCAGTCTGACGGTCAAAGATCGCGGATTTGATAATGTTTTGAATGGATTAGAGCTCAACACACACGCCTACGCGATGTTGGGTGATACCACGGTCGGCTTCTCGCTGAACGGGATCGGTCCAGCAATTTCAGCCTTTCGCGCCTGTCCCACGGTGAACCTCGCTTAAAGCGTTCCACGCCACACAACCGACCCTTCCCGCCATGTGCCGCCTACCAGAATCCCCTTCTTATCGGCATGCGAAAACTGCACGCGCCAATCGCGGAACTTGTCATTGGTGACAACGCGCAGTTGGTGGTCAGTGGCAAATGCAAGAATTGCCTCATCCGCGACGACGCCCTTGTTTACAACGCACACATGCCATGCCGGCACACCAATTAGCCATGCGATTTTTGACTCATCGTAGTAGTGGTCGTCTAATTTATAACCGACGCTCGCATCAAAAAAGACGATTGGCGTATAACCCATTTGCTCTAACTCACGCAGCACGCGTGACAGCACCTTGGCGGACGGATCTTCCCCCCAATGCATCACGTTTGAACCATCCACGACGATCGCGTTTTCTGGTGGTCCTTCCTGCTCTTGCGCGACGGGCTTTCGGCCACGCAGCCACAAAAGGACGAAAAAACCCAAAAGGGCGGGCAAAAGCAAAATAAGGTCAGAAATCATCAACGCAGGTAAACCAAAAGGGGCGAGGGTTCTGCACCCTCGCCCCTGCCGTTTAAGTAGTCAATATGGGGGTTGGATCAACCCTTGCCCTTCCAAGGCACCAGCCATTTTTCAGCCTGACGCATGAGCATATCAATGCTGAAACCAATGATACCAATCAGGATAATACCCATCAAAACGATGTCCGTGCTTTGAAATTTGGACGCAACCATGATCATCATGCCTGCACCCTTTTCAGCGGCAACCAATTCGGCCGCAACGACCGTACCCCAGCACACACCCATTGCCACTCGTGCACCCGTGAAAATCTCGGGCAGCGAGTTTGGAATGATGACGTGCCGCATGATCTGCCATTTAGATGCACCCAAAGAATAAGCCGCATGCACCTTGGAAATCCGCACGCCGGACACACCCGATCGCGCCGCAATTGCCATAATCCAAAGGGCAGCAAGGAACAGCAGGATGATCTTGCCGACCTCGCCGATACCCGCCCAGATGATCACAAGCGGGATCAAAGCAAGCGGCGGCACTGGGCGCATGAATTCCACAATTGGGTCAAACCACCCACGGAACCAATTTGACAGACCCATTGCATAGCCCAGCGGGATACCGACCAGCGCGCCCAGCATAAAGCCCACGATCACGCGGAAAAGCGAGAAACCAAGATGCTCTGCCAAGGTCGAATTGCGGTAACCGACTGACGCGATTTCGCCCAAGCGGCTCCAGACCGCTTCGGGGGATGGCAGCCAGATTGGTTCCATCTGAAGACCGGTCGCAGGGATGATATTCAAGGTACCCTTGTCCGACATCGCGACCCGTCCAAATGCCACGTCAACTGACCTACCCGGTGCAATCGGCTGACCATTGACGGCAGTGACCAGCGTATCTTCGTCGCGGCCCATCTCATCGTTGGCGTCGACGCGCAACAGTTCATTGCGGTAACTAGCAATCGTGACGGCGTCGTTCTTTGCGATGCCCTCGCCAGGGTCTACTTCTGGGGTAGTGACATCTTCACCAAGTGCTGCGACCACAACCGACACAGTTGCGTCGTCGCTTTCACCCGCTGGCGTCGTGATCGTGTAGCTAAATTCGCCCTCGCCCACGAATGGGCCTGGTGCATGCATGAAGCCTGGCAATAGCTTCGATCCCGTAAACGCACCCCAAAGAACAAAGATCAGCACAATCGATATGACCGACGCGGCAGTGTTTGAGGTGACAGCACTTTCGTCGCCAAAAGTTACCGTTTTAAGCGAACCGTAATCCTTTTTGGGCGTCAAAAGTTTCTTAATACCGCCCCAAATCACCATCATCAAAAGGATCAAAAGGACGTAGCCGATAATATATGGTGCAGCACTTAGCAGTGTCGAAAGGACTGCAACAAGTTCGGCCCAAAGCTCTGAAAATAATTCCATTACGCGTTCTCCGTCCGGCCCATGATTTCTTCTTCCATGTCCCAGATCATCCCAAGGATTTCCTCGCGGGTTTCACTGAACTTCGGATGCTTTTTCACTTCGCGCAGATCTTGGCCTACGCCCATCTCTGCAAATGGCAGTTGGTATTCTGTGTGAATGCGGCCCGGACGTGGCGCCATGACAATCAGGCGTTCGCCCAAAAGCAGCGCTTCTTCCACCGAGTGGGTGATCAAAATGATTGTCTTGCCGGTTTCTTTCCACAGCTTAAGAACAAGTCCTTGCATCTTTTCGCGGGTCAGCGCGTCAAGGGCTCCCAATGGTTCGTCCATCAAAATCACATCGGGGTCATTGGCAAGGCAACGGGCAAGCGCGACGCGCTGCTGCATACCACCAGACAATTCGTAGACGGCTTTCTCTTTGAAGTCCTGCAAGCCGACAACGTCCAACAAATGATCGACGATGCCCGCCTTTTCAGCCTTTGGCATCCCCTTCATTGAAGGGCCGAAACCAACGTTCTCACGCACGCTCATCCATTCGAACAGGGCGCCCTGCTGGAACACCATGCCTCGTTCGGCGGCGGGTCCATGGACTGTCTTGCCGTTCAAGGTGATTACACCTTCGGTCGGGGCCAAAAAGCCCGCGACAATATTTAGCAATGTCGTTTTGCCACATCCCGAAGGCCCCAGCACCGACAACAATTCCCCTGCCTTAAGATCAATGGTGACGTCTTTCAACGCCTGCACTGACGATCCATTTGGCAGATCAAACCGCATCGATAGCTTATCTATCTGCAATCCTGACATGACTTACCCCTTGTTTTCCCTGAAAATCCTTGCCGTAGACAGTAAGAATTATCACGAAAAACGAAATACTGGCGCGCGATTTCTCGCGCGCCAGTGAAAGCGTCTTACATCTCGTTGGCAGCTGCCAAAGGACCTGTGTTCACCGTGCCGGCATAGCTATCCATCGCCGCAGGGATAGAACCTGATTCAACGAATACGTCCGCGACACCCTTCATGAAGGACGTTGCAGCGCCACCCAACCAGGCTTCCGACAGCTGTGTTGCAACGTCTGGGAACACGAATGTTGCCAATGACGCTGCAGCACCAGCTTCATCCATACCAGCATCATTTGCGATAACTGGCAGCATTTCAGCAACGCCGGAACCATCGTTCCAAGCAGCGTTTGCATCAGCTGTCACCTTCAAGAACTTAGCGACCAGATCGCCGTTCTCGGCTACGAAACCGGCAGGAGCAGATGTGACGTCAAACACAAGGATGCCCAGCGCTTCTTTTTCAGCACCAGTCAGTAACACGTTGCCGTGCTCTTTCATGCGTTGCAGCGCACCACCCCAACCGCAAGACATGTCAACTTGGCCTTGGGCCAAAGCAGCGGCACCTTCAGCAGGGGCCATGTCAACCACGTCCAAAGACGCTAAATCTACACCGAAATGGTCCATCTGGCGCAAAAAGCCGTAGTGTGCAGCGGTACCAAGTGGCACAGCGACTTTCTTGCCAGCCAATTCGCCAGCAGAGCTAGCGTCGATCTCAAGGCCGGAAGAAACGACGCAGTTGTCGTTCTCAGCGTAAGATACAGCGACGTCGAGGATTTGAAGGTCTTGACCAGCAGATGCGGCGACAACGAAAGGCGGCACACCTTGGCTGACTGCGATCTGAACGTCGCCGGATGCCATAGCGGCTGACATTGCTGTGCCGCTGTCGAAGCTAACCCAGTTTACCTTGACGCCCATTTCTTCGTCGTATGTGCCGTTCACCTTTGCGAACTGGAATGGCATTGGCCACTCTAGAAAATAAGCAACTGTGATTTCGCCGTGCCCAGCAGCAAATGCCTGCGTAGCACCTGTCATCAGTGCGACGCCAGCGGCGGCACCCATAAGTGCGTTTTTGATGTTCATTGTTAGTCTCCCGTGTTGCGACCCTATGAAACGGGGTCGAATAAATATCGTAGGTTTGCCCTACTTCCTATGATTTAGCTGAGCATGAATGGCTTGGGGTTCCAAGCTTAAGCACATCCCACCTTTCTTTGGGTCCCTCTTCAGGCACCTGTTCGTCCTCGTGCGGTCAAAATCGTTGCGACCAAAACAAGTCTTCCCACAGCGAAAGGAATTTGGTCACACAGGTCAATCACGGATATTTTGGAACAGCGGCACAAAATGCGAGTTCTTTGCAATCGGAACTGAAATATTAACCTTCACTTTCATTATCTTACGACAAATTCTCCGCGCCGAAGTCGGATCAACTCTGCGGGTACTGGCTATACGCAAGCACTAGAACTGGCCCTATCCGAAGGGCGTAAACAGACGGCATTGTGGTCAGGATTTAGGCGGCCTGCGAACAAGATTCGATCTGCCTCTTCCCTAGTTTAATGGAGTTGCTGCAATGGATACGCATTCTTTCGCAAATGACCCGGCGCACGTCGTCGAAGCTGACCGCGCACATATCTGGCATCACCTCAGCCAGCACAAACCTTACGAGACGATCGACCCCCGTATCATCGTTGAAGGCAAAGGCATGCGCGTTTGGGACATCAAGGGCAAAGAGCATGTCGATGCCGTGTCCGGTGGTGTCTGGACCGTCAACGTCGGCTACGGCCGCGAACGGATCGGCAAAGCGATCTCTGATGCTGTCACCAAGATGTGCTTCTTTGGCGGGACCGCAGGCACAATCCCCGGCGCGCAATTTGCAGAAATGCTGATCGACAAGATGCCCGGTCTGGACCGTGTCTATTATACAAATTCCGGTTCCGAGGCTAACGAGAAAGCCTTTAAGATGGTCCGCCAGATCAGCCACAACTATTACGGCGGAAAAAAATACAAAATCCTATACCGCGAGCGTGACTATCACGGCTCGACTATTGCCACGATGTCGGCAGGTGGTCAGGAAGAACGCAACGCGCAATACGGCCCTTTCACACCCGGCTTTGTGCAAGTGCCACATTGCCTGGAGTATCGCTCTCAGGATGGTTCTGTCGGCGAGGAATATGCGATGAAGGCCGCGCAAGCGATCGAGGATGTGATCCTTGCGGAAGGTGCCGACACGATCGGTGCGCTGTGCCTAGAGCCGATTACTGCCGGTGGCGGCATCATCATTGCCCCCAAAGGCTATTGGGATCGCGTGCAGGAAATCTGCAAGAAATACGATATCTTGCTGCACATCGACGAAGTTGTCTGCGGTGTTGGCCGAACCGGCACATGGTTCGGGTATCAGCAGTTTGGCGTGCAGCCTGACATCGTCACAATGGCAAAAGGTGTGGCCTCTGGCTATGCTGCGATTTCGTGTTGTGTCACGACAAATAGCGTTTTTGATATGTTCAAAAATGACCCGTCCGACCACCTAAGCTACTTCCGAGATATCTCGACCTTTGGCGGGTGCACGGCTGGTCCTGCGGCGGCCATCGAGAACATGAAGATAATCGAAGAAGAAGATCTGCGCGGAAACTCTGTCAGAATGGGCGCGCACCTAAAAGAAAACCTGAACGCGCTAATGGACAAGCACAAGTGGATTGGTGACGTGCGCGGCATGGGTCTGTTTGCAGGTGCCGAACTGGTACTTGATCGCGACACCAAGGAACCTGTCGATGAAAAGCGCGTCGGCGCGATTGTGGCAGATTGCATGGCGCAAGGCATCATTATCGGCGCAACGAACCGGTCTTTGCCGGGCTACAACAATACGCTTTTGTTTGCTCCGCCATTGATTGCGACCAAAGACGATTTGGATCAGGTCACTGACGCGGTCGACCAGGCAATTACCCGCGTATTGGGTTAACAGCTTTACGGAGCGGGATTGCTGCCCTGCTCCGCGATGACACATGGCGCGTGCAGTGCTTCTGACGTGGCAAAGGTGTCAAAGCAGGCCGCGCCCAAGACGGCGATAAAGGCGATTTGCAGTAGTTTCATTGGGCGTCTCCGATTTGATCTACCTCCCAAACGCAGTTCAGCCCGTAATCCGTCGCTGATTTCCTGAATTGACGCCCTGCCCTTGCTTATTGGCCTTCGTAAGTCCAATCTTGCCCCCTGCATAAGGCCAATCCATGTCGATATCCGTCGAAACCTTCTTTCTTGACCCTTCCGCTGAAGGCACGTTGCAGGCACGCATTCAGCAAATGGTAGCCCAAGGCATTTTGGCCGGCAGGTTTCGTCTGGGCGAAAGGCTGCCTTCTTCACGCAAAATGGCGGCCCACTTGGGCGTCAGCCGGATCACAGTGACGTTGGCCTATACCGAATTGGTGGCCGACGATTACCTGACGTCGCGTGGCCGCTCAGGCTATTTCGTGTCCGAAAATGCACCAGAGCCACCCGCCTTTCCGGCACAGCGGTTCAATACCGGCACGGTCGATTGGAACCGCGCAATCGGGCAGCGGTTTACGCCGGGTCTAAACCTGAACAAGCCCGCCGATTGGGCCAGCTATCGCTATCCATTCATATATGGCCAAGCGGACAAGACGCTGTTCGACACGGCAAATTGGCGGCTTTGCGCATTGCGTGCCTTAGGAATGCGCGATTTCAGTGCGCTGACGTCAGATTATTTTGATGGGGATGACCCCGAACTGGTGGACTTCATCGCCCGCCAAACGCTGCCGCGGCGCGGGATATTGGCCAACAAAGATGAAATTCTGATCACGATGGGCGCGCAAAACGCCTTGTGGCTTTCAGCGCAAGTGCTTCTTAATAGCCGCCGCCGTGCCGCAATCGAGGATCCATGCTACCCAGCACTGCGAACAATTCTGACACAGTCACGGTGCCAGCTAAGCTGTGTTGCGGTCGATGGGTTGGGCCTTTCGCCAAGGGATCTACCACCAGACACGGACGTTGTCTTTACTACACCAAGCCATCAATGCCCGACAACTGCGACCATGCCTTTGGTCCGGCGCACTGCCCTACTGGAAAAAGCCGAGGCCGATGACTTTGTGATCGTCGAGGACGACTATGAATTCGAGATGTCATTCCTGAACGCACCGTCCCCCTCGCTAAAGTCACTCGATAAGAATGGCCGGGTAATCTACGTTGGGTCGTTCTCGAAATCATTGTTCCCGGGGCTGCGGCTGGGCTATCTTGTGGGGCCTGCGCCATTCATCCGCGAGGCCCGCGCCTTGCGCGCGACAGTTCTACGCCATCCGCCCGGCCATATTCA
>JBLHTS010000106.1:0-11125 GCA_047627695.1 Yoonia sp.
GCATTTTATCCGATTATTTTGCATCAACCTGAGGCACGCCAATTTGGATGACGCCCCGCGCATGGCGTGCTAGGGCTGGCCCATGACACGTATACCTTCAAAATCCGAAATCCTTGCATGGATTGCCGAACACCCAACCAAAGCAGCCAAACGCGATATCGCCAAGGCCTTTGGGATCAAGGGTGCAGCACGCATCGACCTGAAACGCTTGCTCAAGGAACTTGAGGAAGACGGCAAATTGACCAAGCGCCGTAGTTCATACCGCGACGCAGACGATTTACCGCCCGTTTCTGTGCTTGAAATCGTCGGGCCTGATGCAGACGGTGATTTGTTCGCGCGTCCGCTGGAATGGGGGGGCAGAGGCGCTGAACCCCGCATACTGATGGTACAGCGCGACACCGATCCGGCACTTGGCGCAGGCGACCGCATCTTGGGCCGTGTGACAGCCGATCAAACCGAAGATCACAGCCACACGGGGCGCATGATCCGCCGGATCGATTCAAGCCCGCAGCGTGTGTTGGGCGTGTTTCGTGCGGACTCTGAAGGTGGGCGTATTATGCCCGTCGAAAAAGGGGCTGATAAGCAATGGATCGTTGCCGCGGGTGCCACAGGTGGTGCCAAAGACGGCGAATTGGTCGAGGCCGAACAAGCCGGACCAAAAGGCCGCATGGGCCTGCCCAAAGCACGCATCGTGGCCCGACTTGGTGATCCAACAGGACCGCGCGCGGTTTCTTTGATTGCGATTCACCAGCACGGCATTCCCGATCATTTCCCTGACGAAGTGGTGGCCGAAGCTGACGCGGCCAAACCTGCGGGGCTTGGCAAACGTCGCGATCTGCGCGACCTGCCACTGATAACTATCGACCCTTGGGATGCGCGCGACCATGACGATGCGTGTTATGTCGAGGTTGATCCCGATCCCAAAAACGCGGGCGGCTACATCATCTGGGTCGCCATTGCCGACGTGGCCCACTACGTCACGCCTAACTCTGAATTGGACCACGAGGCACGCAAGCGCGGCAACTCCACCTACTTCCCCGACCGTGTGGTGCCGATGCTGCCAGATCGTCTTTCGGGTGATCTGTGTTCCCTGCATGAAGGTGTGGAACGTGCATGTTTGGCCGTGGCCATGCGGATTGATGCTAGCGGCGAAAAGATCGACCACGCGTTTCATCGCGGTTTGATGAAATCAGTCGCGTCTTTGAACTACGAAGAAGTCCAAGACGCGGTCGATGGGCAACCCAACGACAAAACCGCACCTTTGCTGGCCGATATCATCACGCCGCTTTATGCGGCCTACGCGGCCTTGGTGAAGGCCCGCGCACGCCGCCAACCGCTAGAGTTGGACCTGCCAGAGCGGCAGATCACTCTGGACGACGCGGGCAAAGTCACATCCGTTCAGTTCAAAGAGCGCCTTGATGCGCACCGCTTGATCGAAGAATTCATGGTGCTGGCCAACGTGGCGGCCGCCGAGACGCTGATCGCCAAGAAATCGCCACAACTGTTTCGCGTGCACGAAGAACCTAGTCCCGAAAAGCTGGATGCACTACGCGAGGTGGCAATTGCATCTGGTTTGGTATTAGCGAAAGGTCAGGTACTCAAAACGGCGCACCTGAACACCTTGCTAAAAGGTGCGGCGGGTACTGAAAACCACGAATTGATCAACATCGCCACACTGCGATCGATGACCCAAGCCTATTATAACCCTGAAAACTTTGGCCACTTTGGCTTGGCTCTGCTGGCCTATGCGCATTTCACATCGCCCATTCGCCGCTATTCGGATTTGATCGTGCACCGGGCGTTGGTGGCAGCGCATGGATGGGGCAAAGACGGGCTTAGCCCTTGGGATATCGAGCACATGCCCGAGACCGCCCAACAGATCAGCGACACAGAGCGCCGTTCCATGACCGCAGAGCGTGACACAACAGACCGCTATCTCGCGGCGTTTTTATCCGACCGGATTGGTGCGGAAATGGGTGGCCGGATCAGCGGAATCGCGAAATTTGGCGTCTTTGTTAAGCTGGATGAGACCGGCGCAGACGCGATGATCCCGATCCGCACATTGGGCCGCGAGTTTTTCAATTACGACGCCGAAAGCCAAACCCTGATGGGGTCCGATACAGGACTGGTCATTGGTTTGGGCCTGCGCGTAACAGTCAAATTGGCCGAAGCCGCACCAATCACTGGTGGATTGATTGCCGAACTCATCGCGATTGATGACCGGATGGTGCCGCGCGGCCCGTCGCGTGGACGCGGCAAGCCACCGCGCCGCACAGTAGGCTCTGCTAGCAAGAAAGCCGCTAAAACCGCGCGCAAAGTCAAGCGTCAGCGCAAGTAATTACTCGAACGGCAGCGGTGTGCAGGTGCCGCCTTGCATACATGAGGTCAGCATCTCTAGAACCTCCGGCGAGGGATCTTCAAAGATCATCCCACCGCAAGCGCCCGCTTGCATTGCGACGGGTGGTTCGCTGGCCGACACGAAATAAATCGCCTCAGCCCCGCTGCGTACGGAGCCACACCATTGGCCTGCGCATGTGACTTGCAGCATCGCGCGGCTGACGTAGGGCGTAGCGAACCCCGACTTTGACAGCCCCTTGCCCACAAAGTGTGTAGGGATTGGGTCGGGCGGCGTGATATCCTCAAAACTATTGGTGCCTTGTGGCAGCGCGCTTTCGTCAAATGTCAGTGTACCGTAAAGCACGAAATAGCTTTCAGGTTCAGCAGCAAGCTGTTGAAACGTTGTGACCGGATCGGGCCGCAAGCAGCTAAGCGCTAGGGCTTGCCCACTAATAACGGCAAGCATGGAGGCGAGGGTAAGAGCTTTCATATCATCCCGATCCTACAGCTTTGATGTGAATTCAGCCAAGACCTGCGCGTAAACTGCGCGCTTGAACGGCACGATGCTGCCGACCAGTTCACTTGGCGGCATCCATTTCCAGCTGGAAAACTCGGGGTGTTTCGTTTCCAGATCAATCTGATTATCGACCCCGTGAAAGCGCATCAAATACCATTTCTGCTCTTGCCCACGAAAACGCCCCTTCCAGATGTTCGGGACCAGTTCGTGGGGGATATCGTAGCGGATCAAGCCAGCTGTTTCTCCCTCGATCGTGACAAACTTGGCAGGGATGCTGGTTTCTTCTTCCAATTCGCGCAAGGCCGCGTCGCGGGTCGTCTCGCCCTTATCGACGCCACCTTGGGGCATTTGCCAAGCATCTGTGTCGCGGTCTTTGCGTTGCGCTACAAAGATATGCCCGCGTGGATTGATCAGCATGACGCCGACGCAAGGACGATAAGGCAATTGGGCGATTTCTTCAGGGGTCATAAACGGGCCTTGGTGTTTCATCTGGGTACCTCTTGGTGTGACCTCATTTAAGCCACAAGGTCCAGTGGTTATGCGATAACAAGTCGTGTTTCATGCCGAATGCGGGCCGCGATCCAGCGCAGATGGTCACGCCTGAATGCCACGCAGCCAGCAGTCGGGCGGCCCGGACCGCGCCATTCGTGCAAGAATATCGCTGATCCGCGCCCTTTGACGGCATAGGGCCAGTTCCAGTCTGTCAGGATAATCAGATCATACATCGGATCAGCACGGCGCAAGCGTTCATGGCTATGGGCGTGCGGTGCGCGCACCATCATGTTGTAATCTTCGTCTTTAACATCATCAGACCACAGATCATGCGGGCCAATCGGCAGCGCCCAATCGGCGGGGCGCGCCATCCGGTCAGCGCGGTAGAGCATCCCGACAATGCAATGCGTGCCGCGCGGAGTGGCCCCGTCGCCCTCGGCTTTACGCATAGTCAGACCACCGCGCGCAATGGTGCAGGGGAAACGGCGGTTCATAAAGCGAACGTGGGTGGGGGTAAGGACAAGGTCGGCTTGTTTCATGCGGGAGTAATAGAGGGCGAAATGGGGGCTGTCAGCAGGGGAGGTAGTAGATGGCTGCTTTAGAGCCCTCTTTAACGATCTTGCGAGGCGATCTGCCTAAATGGCGTCCATTCCGCCAGGGTCACAACGGTGCCTGAGCAAAGGAGTTGCTGGTTTAACCATTCCTGACAGGTTGTTCACCCATTGTTCATGCCATTTATTAAATTGATAGAGTGTGATCGGCGTATTTGGATCACGTTTTAACAATTGAGAGTAAGTCCTATGCAAAATATTCTGAAAATCGCACTAGCGAGCGCATTCACCATTTCACTGCTAACTTTATCCAGCGTCACTGGGTATTCTGGACCGGCATATGCTTGCCCAGAAGGTTGCGAGGAGGAGCCAGAGGGATAAGTAAAAGGCAACAACGGCCTGGGTAACGGGGACCAACCAGCTCCAGGGGGCAGCCTGGGTAACAACAAGGCTGAGAACCAAGTTGCAAACCCTGGACACTCCAGCGGTAAACCTCAGAACTCCGGCTAACACTTGCAGCTCCCGCTTAACCGTGGGGGCTACACTCGGCGACAAACATCAGCACACCGTGGATATTTCTGAAGTAGACACAAGTGGCGCGGTTTTGGGTCAAGAGAGTCTGGGACGTACTCGCATAGTTGGCTAGAGTAGGTGCGCCTCAGTACGCTACCAATCGGGCAAAGGCAGTTCAGGGAATGTCAGCAGTCCCAAGCTGAATTCAAGTGAATGGCGGCTTTGCCCCGATTTGCAGACGCGCGCCCTACAACAAATGCCCCGATTTTGCGGCCTTCGTCGCCAGATACGCGTGATTATGCGGGTTTTCGCCAACCTTAAGCGGCACCCGCTCCGTCACGCTAACCCCGCACGCATCCAGACGCGCGACCTTTGCGGGGTTGTTGGTCAGCAACCGCACCGCGCCGAACCCCATCCGTTTCAGGATATCTGCACCAATGCGGAAATCACGCTCGTCATCCTCAAACCCAAGCCTGTGGTTCGCCTCTACTGTGTCAAACCCCTGATCTTGCAACGAATAGGCGCGCATTTTATTGGCAAGACCAATCCCGCGCCCTTCTTGGTTGAGATAAAGCAGCACTCCTGCCCCCTCTTCGCCCATCTGCGCCAATGCACCGCGTAATTGCGGGCCGCAGTCACATTTCAGCGAACCAAGCAGATCGCCTGTAAAACAGGCCGAGTGCAGACGCGACAACACAGGCTTTGACCGATCCGGTTGGCCGACTTCTATGGCATAGTGTTCTTCGGCACCGTCGTCGGGCCGGAAAATGTGCAGGCGGCCCGCGTCGGACACTTCTAGCGGTAAACGAGCAGAGATAATGGGGTTCAAAGAGCTAAGACCTGTATCAAGGGCCGCGTCCGCAGGCACCAACGTCAAATTATGCTTTGCCGCAAAACCCGCGGCGTCATCAACGTGCAGGACTAATGCCGCGGGCAAAAGTCGTGCGGCCTTGGTCAATGCGATCGCGGCACGGTGCAGATCGGCAGACCCTTCCCGCGTTGCGAGCAGTGGGCCTTTCATCGGTTCGCGCAGGTCATCGGCGGGATCAGCGATGGACCGCACCCATGATAGGGTCGCATCCGGCGGCAACTTGATCCGCGCCAAATCACCATCATAGGCATGTGCCTTCAACGTCTGCGCGCGCCAGCTTGTGACTGAAAGAACCGCATCGCCGCCCAAAGTGCGCAAATCCGCTAAACGCGCCGCATCCAGTGTCTCTGCGGCTAAAACGACCGCGCCGCCGTCCAACACAACAGGCACACCCATGCGCAAATCTGCGCGGGCGCGTGCCAGTCGTTCTGTAATGTCGGGGGCGAATGCCATCGCGAAAAGCCTCTTATATGTTTCAACTGATAGCTGTTTCACAGGTAAAGTGAAACATTTGCACGGCAAATCACACGAGCGTGTGATTGTTTCATCCTGCCGCTTGTCCGCAACGTATCAAGAGCACAAGTCTAAAGGACGTTAAAGAGGAGGTTGTCATGGGACAACTCAAGAAAATTTTGCTGGTAGACGACGATGACGACCTGCGCGAAGCGCTGGGCGAACAACTGTTGATGACCGAAGATTTTGACGTCTTCGAAGCTGACGATGGCGCCAGCGCAATGGTGAAGGCCAAAGAGAGCCTTTATGATCTGATGATCCTTGATGTGGGTCTGCCAGACACCGACGGTCGCGAGCTTTGCCGCCTGATGCGCAAGCAAGGGGTGAAGTGTCCGATTGTGATGCTGACGGCGCAAGATAGCGATTCAGACACGATCTACGGTCTGGACGCCGGTGCGAACGACTACATTAGTAAACCCTTCAAATTTCCCGTGCTGCTCGCGCGTTTGCGCAGCCAATTGCGCACGCACGAACAGTCCGAGGACGCCGTGTTCCAGCTTGGGCCATATACGTTCAAGCCGGCCCAAAAGCTGCTGCTGACCGAGGACGACAAGAAAGTCCGGCTGACCGAGAAAGAGACGAACATCCTCAAGTTTCTTTATCGCGCAACTGACGGTGTTGTCGCCCGCGACGTGCTGCTGCACGAGGTTTGGGGCTACAATGCGGGCGTCACCACGCACACATTGGAGACACATATTTACCGTCTTCGCCAAAAAATAGAACCAGATCCGTCCAATGCGCGCCTTCTTGTGACCGAATCTGGAGGCTATCGTTTAGTGGCATAGTGATGTGTTCGGTGCATGAAACCTCCCTTGGACATGTACCGAACCTCCCAAGTTCCCGCTGGAGATCGGGTAAATCTCTACCTCCCTGTTGGACTCGCCCGGGCTTCGTGCCCGGGCCTTTTTTTTCGCCTCTGGCAATTTGGCGCGGGGTGCTTACTTTAGAAAAAAGTAACATAACCGGAGACACACATGAAAACCGCTAAACATTTTCTGGACGAAGCCAATGCAGTTGTGCCCCGCATTACTGCGGAAGAAGCGCTTGCCAAGTTCAACGAGGGCGGATGCGTATTTGTCGACGTCCGCGACAGCGGCACCATCGCCCAAACTGGTACGATCGCCGGCGCGCACCGCATTGCCCGTGGCATGGTAGAGTTTATAGCTGATCCAGCTACCCCGATGCACAACGAAGTCCTGCAAAAGGACGCACATATCTATCTGGTGTGCGGTGCAGGCGGTCAGGCTGCCTTGGCAGGTAAAACACTGAAAGATATGGGTTATGAGAACGTCACCAACATTGGTGGCTTTGGCGATTGGAAGGCTGCAGGCGGCCCAGTCGAGGGCTAGCCCAGCGCTTGGGTCCAGTCGGCGATCAAGTCGCCAATGTCTTCGATCCCGACGGATACTCTGATCAAATTCTCTGGAATTCCAGTATGCGGTTCAATCGTATGCCGGTGTTCCACCAAGCTTTCGACACCGCCCAGCGACGTGGCCCGCAAGAACAGCCGCAGCTTGCCAACGACGCGCAGCGCATCGGCCCGATCCCCTTTCACCAGCACAGACAACAGGCAGCCATAGCCGCCTTTCATCTGTCTAATCGCAATATTGTGCCCTTGATGATGCGGCAGACCGGGATACAGAACATCGTCAACTTTTGGATGCGCCAACAGCGCCTCGGCCAAGGTTTGCGCGTTCTGCGACATACGTTCAACCCGTAGTGGCAGGGTCCGCATTGCGCGAATCAGCAGCCATGCTTCGAACGGTCCAAGAATCGCACCTGCCATCTTTCGGTCAGATTTAATCATCCCCCAGATTGTGGCATCTTTGTGGCGCGTCGAAAGCACACCGGCCAGAACATCTGAATGTCCGTTGATCCCTTTGGTCGCTGAATGCATGACGATATCTGCCCCATGATACAGCGCCCGCGTCAGGATGGGTGTTGCCGCTGTTCCATCAACCACAAGCGTAGCTTGCGTGGCGTCTGCAATCGCGCGGATGTCGACTGTCTTTAGCCAAGGGTTCGACGGTGTTTCGATAAAGACTAGATCAGCGGTTTGACTCTGGCACGTGGCCAACAGATCACCTGCATCCACCTCGATCAGTGTAATCGTGCGGCGCGTGCAGAAGTCGCGGATCCACGCGGTGGTCCCCCAGTAAATCCCTGACTGCAGAATTGCGGTGCCGCCATTGGGCAACGTGCGAAACACAGCTGCGATGGCGGCCATGCCCGACGGAAACAAAAGCGTCTCTTCTGCCCCTTCAAGAACTCGCAAAACCTCTTCCGCTTGACGCAGGTTATCGGAATTGTCGCGCGAATAGATATTATCGGACCGGTGCAGGTCATAGTTTTCGTCCCGCGTAAACGTGGTCGAAGGTTGCAGCGCAGGCACAACGCCGCCTGATTGCGCATCAAGCGCACCGGCGGCGTGGGCAGCAATCGTGGCGGGTTTTAAGTTTTTATCCATGTTGCTTTGTGCCGTGCCAAGGCGCTGAAATGCAAGCCTGCTTTAGCTGACAAATTCATCGCGGGTGTAACCTTGCAGATAAAGCAATGCCGTCAGATCACCGTAGTTGATCCGCACGTCGCACTGCGCTTGCACCGCGGGCTTTGCGTGCAGTGCAACACCAGTCCCTGCACGCTTCAGCATCCCCAGATCATTGGCACCGTCACCTACGGCCAAGACATCTGTATCCGTGATGCCTAGACGGGCCGTAATTTCTTCCAATGCTTGAACTTTGGCGGCTTTGCCAAGGATAGGGCGGCCTACTTCGCCCGTCAGTTTTCCGTCAGCAATATGCAATGTATTGGCGCGGTTTTCATCGAACCCGAGGGTCGCCGAAACCTGTGCTGTGAAAGCCGTAAACCCGCCTGACACCAACGCCGCATATGCACCATGGGCTTTCATAGTGCCGACCAGTTCACGCCCGCCAGGCATGTAGGTGATCCGCTGAGCGATAACTTGCGCAATCATTTCTGCGGGCAGACCTTTGAGCAGCCCAACCCGTTCAATCAGCGCATCCTCAAAATCCAATTCACCGTTCATCGCGCGTGCGGTGATGTCGGCCACATGCGCGCCAACACCAGCCTCATCCGCCAATTCATCAATGCATTCTTGCTGGATCATTGTGCTGTCCATGTCGGCCAGCAGCATCTTTTTGCGCAGATTGCTGTAGGGCTGGATGACCAGATCAACGCCGATCATCTGCAAGTCGTCCCAGACGTCCCATTGGTTGTCAGGGACCTTTTGGATCGCAAAGTTGACGGCTTCGTCAATCGCCAACCAATTAGCATCAGCACCGCCCCATGCATTGCGCAAGCTATCGACCAGCGCGGCCTCTAGCTTGCGATGTTCTGGCTTGGTGATCAGTGTGACGACCTGCATGGCGGACCCTTTTGAAAATACACGCAGGGTCTAGCCGCGCGAGGACGCTTTGGCACCCCTAAAAGTCAAAAAGCTCGCTTAAGAAACTGTCGCGCTTTTTCTTTGGGCGGTATTCGGTGCGGTTGTCACGGTGATCGCGTTCATCACGGCGGCCCGATGGTGGTGGTGCCTCGCCCACGGTCCGGTCAATGACCTTATCCAATTCGCCCCGATCCAGCCAAACGCCGCGACATTCGGGGCAGTAGTCAATTTCGACCCCGCTGCGGTCAGAAATAACAAGCGTGGCGCCATCGACGGGACATTTTATGGAGTCATCCTTTGTGATTTACACACCAGATTTATAACCCCTGTCACTAGATACAATGGATGTGACAATATCGCGCGTTTCCTACCGGCTTCACCCGCGTCGCAAAAAACATCCCGTCCGCCGATTTCAGACGCTTTTCGCAGTTGCAGCATACCAAACGGCCCTCTATGTACGGCGGTGGGACACCCTTCCCCAACGAAGGGCGCTTATCTGTGAGGATACCAGTGATGGTTATAACTACGTCGGCAACGCGCGATACCGCGCCCAAACCACAAATGCGGCCAACAAACCCGCGTTTCTCTTCTGGCCCCTGTGCCAAACCCCCCGTCTGGAAACTTGAAGCACTTAGCGATGCCCCATTGGGCAGGTCGCACCGTGCTGGCATTGGCAAAGCCAAACTTGCCGAAGCAATTGACCTGACGCGCGAAATTCTGGGCGTGCCTGCGGACTACCGCATCGGGATCGTGCCTGCCTCTGACACCGGTGCCTTTGAAATGGCGATGTGGTCGCTCTTGGGCGAACGCCCTGCGCAGATGGTTGCATGGGAAAGCTTTGGCGCGGGCTGGGTCACGGATGTCGTTAAGCAGCTTAAAATCGACGCGACCGTGCATACCGCCGAGTATGGCGAGATCGTCGATATGGCGGCCCTCAACTATGACAACGATGTTTGTTTTACATGGAACGGCACGACTTCCGGTGTGCGCGTTGTGTCTGGCGATGTGATCCCGGCGGACCGCGCTGGTCTGACGCTCTGCGATGCGACATCAGCCGCCTTTGCCCAAGACCTGCCTTGGGACAAGTTGGATGTCACGACATTCAGCTGGCAAAAAGTGATGGGCGGCGAAGCGGCCCACGGCATGCTGATCTTGTCGCCCCGCGCCGTGGCGCGTCTTGAAAGCTACACCCCTGCGTGGCCCCTGCCCAAGATTTTCCGCCTGACCAAAGGCGGCAAACTGATCGAAGATATTTTCAAAGGTGAGACGATCAACACGCCATCCATGCTCGCAGTAGAAGATTATTTGGTCGCCCTGAAATGGGGGCGTTCCATCGGCGGCTTGGACGCGCTTATTCACCGCGCCAACGCCAATGCCCAAGCGATCTGGAACTTCTGCGCGGACAAACCTTGGATTGCCAATCTCGCGGTTGATCCAGCGACGCGTTCGAACACATCCGTGTGTCTCAAGTTCAGCGATGATCGCATCAGCGACGGTGCAGCCTTCGCAAAGGCAGTCGCCAAGCGTCTTGAGGCCGAAAAAATAGCCCTTGATGTCGGCGCTTACCGCGATGCTCCTGCAGGCTTGCGGATTTGGTGTGGTGCTACGGTGGAAACGTCCGACATCGAGGCCCTGTTGCCTTGGCTAGAATGGGCGTTCGAGACCGAAATCGCAACATCTGCTTAATTACTCTTTCAATCTATGACGGCCCATAGGCCGAGCTAAAGGACATGCAAAATGGCTCCTCGCGTACTTATTTCTGATAAACTTTCCCCTGCCGCTGTGCAGATCTTCAAAGATCGTGGCATCGACGTGGATTTCCAACCCGATCTTGGCAAAGACAAAGACAAACTGCTTGAAATCATCGGCCAGTATGACGGTCTGGCGATCCGCTCTGCCACCAAAGCGACTGCAAAAATCATCGA
>JBLHTS010000107.1:0-11084 GCA_047627695.1 Yoonia sp.
TGTGCTTGGCTTTAGAAGGCTCATTTAATCATCCCCGCCAACGTACCAAGTGACCTTTTTGGTGTTGACCAATTCCATAAATGCGCGTGAGAGCGCGTCAACTTGGTCTTTGAATTTGCCGCTTGGGAACAGTTCGAGTTCATCCAGAAATTCCTTGTTCCATTCGCCTTTGACAATCTTGATGTTGCCCGCCTCAGCCTGTGCTGAAACCGGCTCGGCCCGTGTTTCTTTGTCACCGCTTTCTGGCGATGCTCGATAGTTGTAACCAGCGACGGCTGCAACCAGTTGTTTTGCCCATACTTTTCCGCCAGCACCCGGGTCCTGCGGAAGCGAACCCTTAACGTCTACGCCATCCTGAGTTGCTGTATTCTTAATCAGGGTGGTAACGCCGTGAGCGCCAAGCTGGCCCCGCGTGACGTGTTCAATGTAGTAGGTTCCGTTCCCGTCGTGGCCAAGCCGCACACCGGCAGTAAACGCCGATTCTTTCGTTTCTGACGCAGCCAAGTCCCAACCGCGAACGCTTGTAAGACCCGCTGGGGCCGCGTTAACGACCTCGAACCAATCCCTATGGAACATGCCACCGCCACGAGGTGCTGGACGCTGCTGAAGCTGACCAGCTGCGGCGTATGTCCCCTCTGCCGCGATGTCATTCAGCGATTGCTGGGTGAACCGCTTAGGGTTCAACAATTCGCCATCCGTCTTGCGTGGATCCACAAACCCGATACTGGACCGGATCGGGTGCGGGTGATTTGGATCGTATCTGGCAGGAAGGCATAGATGGTCCCAGCCCGTTTCGTGGGCCAGTATGTGTCCTGATAAATCGTCTTCGTGCAAGCGCTGCATGATTACGACAAAGGCACCATTGATAGAGTCGTTCAATCTGCTTTTGATAGTCTCGTCCCACCAATCGATTACGGCTTTCCGTTGCGTTGGGGATCGTGCCCCATCCGCTGAAATCGGGTCATCGATCACGATAATGTCGCCGCCTTCACCTGTTGACGATGCACCGGCAACGGAAGTCACGAGGCGTTCGCCACCACCATAAATGCCCCATCGCGTATTGGTGTCGTTCCTCGGATTGATCCGCGGCTCAAAGCGGTCCTGATACCACTTCGATGAAACCAGCTTGTTGGCCTTCTTGTTGTCCCGCTCAGAAAGCGATGATCTGTAGGTGGCGAACAAATACTGCCGCCACGGGTTTTCGATCCAATCCCAGCTTGGCCAGAACACGTTGCATGTGAGCGACTTCGTATGGCGCGGCGGAATGTTGATAATCAGCCTGCGGATCTGACCACGGCTAACCGCCTGAAGGTGATCAGACATCGCGTCCATATGCCAGTTGCGGACTTGCTTGCGGGCTTCAACCTGTGCCCAAGCCATATGCGAAAACTCGCCTAAGCTGCGGGTGCCCAATTCCCGTTCAATGTTGCGCAGGTCTGTCTCATTCAGCATCGTCCACCGGATCTGGTGTCAGCATCGCGGCTCGAACTTCCTTCAGCGCTTCCAAGCTCAAATTGGAAACATCGAATGTAGGGGACTCGACAACCACAGCACCGCCATCCGGCCCAGTGATTTCGTTCCTTGTACTATAGCCACGGCTTCGACCCTTACGTTCCAAGAACCAGCGGATCATCTGCCCGTCACCGGCTTTCAATGACGTGAGCATCTTGCCTTCAGCAAGGTCCACGATCTTTTCCTCAATCTCAGCAATCGTCTTTTCGACATCGGGATTTGCAGCGATAAACAAATACAGCGTTGATCGGGCAACGCCGAGCATTTCAGCCGCCGCAGTCTTAATGCCGCCGACAGCATCCAGCGCAGCAATAACCGCGTCAGGATTGAGTTTCGGGGTCGGCCCCCCGCCATTGTGTCCAGTTCCCATATTACGCCTCCCCGCGCGTGAATGTTTGAAGTGTCCGATCAGTCAACATCTACCGACCCTTGCTTTGCCCTACGCCAAGCCTTCTCAACTTCAGGAAGTTTTTCAGCTACGATTTCAGCCATCGTCAAGAATGCGAGGGCCATAGACTGCACGTTTTGGTGTGTCTTGATATCCACCACGGCATCGAACAGTTTGTGGAATTGCTCCATAGATCCGACGTACTGAGTGTTCTTTTCCGCCCTCTTGGTTATCTTGGCCATAAGTTCTGTGAAGCGCACTGCGTCATCAGGCAGGAATGAGAGGTTAAACTCCATATACTCTGGAGACCCTACGGAAATACCAGACGCCTTTGGGTCATCCAACTTACCGAAGTCTTGATCGATAAGCCCTGAGTACAGCTTCCCCTCAAGGTCCAAGTTTGAATACAGGTTCTCAAGGATCGACTTGTCATCCTGCCCAGTGACAGCATTGTGAGCCAGTTGGATTTCAACCCTGCGTTCGCTTGATATCCAGTTGGTGATCACAAGGCAGTGCAAGACCTTCTGTCCGGCTTGCTTTGCGGAGAACACCCTGTGGTTGCCTGAGACAACTAGATACTTGGGTGAGCTTTCATCAAACGCCCCGTCTTCGGACTGCATGAGCCAAACAAGCGGGGTCGAGGTCAATGCCCCATCCTTCTCCACGTTGCCAGTCAGACGCGCTTGCTGCTCAGCAGTCATGTAGCGGGCGTTTTTCTCCAAAGCGACCAGCTGTGACACGTCGATGTCACGGGGTTCAATGCTCAGAGCATCAGTCTGGGGTTTTTCCATAACGGTCCCACCACTCTTGATAGATTTGGGTTGGGCTTTGCTCTCTGACTTTTGCGGCATAGTTCATGATCCACTTTTCATTTTCATTGTCACCGAGGCGCTTGGTTATGCGTTTCATAATCCCCCGATATTTCATTGACGACGGGTTTTTACTGCGGGCCGTAGTTACGACGTGGGTGTATCGTTCAAAGCTTGCGTACTCGACCGGCCGCAGTAGGTCACGGCACATAGACAGCATTGATACAAGCTTCGAGAGCTTTCGCTTACGTGTGACGCAGACGTCAGAGAGAACAACGCATGTGCTTGCACCGAAAGCGTGTCGTGTAATCGGCCCCGTTGTGTAAATTATCCCCCCGACAAGCCCACCGTCGACATAAACCAAATAGTTGCCGGAGCCCGGAGTGTGCGTGATTCCTTTGGCCAAAAAGATGTTCTTCAGGTAGTACAGGTGCGCCCCATCAACCGCCTTCACTTCAACCTTGCTTTTCCGTGTCAGGTTGACGTCATCGACCATCTTGAAACTGAATGGCTTGGGGTTTTTCCGCTTTTGGATCAAGGATGACTTTTCATCGCTGGAATAACAAAAATGAGGCACCTTCGTCATGTTTTGGAATTGGAGCTTCGGCTTCATGCCGGTCCAAACCTGATCGGTTAAAACGCAGTATTTGGCGTTCAGGCTATCAAGGTTCTCAACGATCCCGCGTAACTGGCTTGGGTCATACATCGGATACTCAGGCTCGTCCCACTCGACCGTCTTGTTCACGAATTCAAACTGTTTTTCGTAATCGCCCATGAAGAATGGAGGAAACGCGAGAATTCCAGAGCCTCTAGTTACGCCGTCTAAGGCGTGGGTGATCCAGTCGCCAGAAAAGTAAGACGTCACGTTTGCAATCGAGCATCGCTCTTCAAGCTTTTCCTTCACGACCGGCAGATGATGTTCGAAACCGTCAAACCAATAATTGAAATGCTGAATGTCATATCTGGTCTTGCGGACGCAGTGCCGTGCCAGCTCGCAAGCAATCATCACAGCGGCGGCGCGGTCCAAGTCTGTTCCGCCATCAAGAAACTTGTTCAAAGGTTCCAGATCTTCTCGAAACCGCATATTGAAAGGCTTACCCTCAGAAACACGCCCGATCGCTTCGCTGAAGGGGCTGACGTCATTCGAGTGAATGCGAAGATTTGGGTAGGTTGCGCTTAACGCGCGTTCGATCCGAAAGGTTCCCGAGCAGCAGACGTGGGCGTCAGTCCAGTTTTCAATATCCATAATCTTGAACACCTGCGCGATACAGTCGGCAGGTACAGCGCCAAAAAACATAGTGTCTCCCTTACTTTGGCTTAATTCTTCTGGTTTTGGTTAAGTCGTTGTTTTCGGGGCAATTTTATCATTGCGCGCTATAGCAAAATCCGCTACATTGTAATTGTCAAACACTGGAAGGATATGACATGCACATTTTCACGAGCAGTTGGGGCGAATACCAAGGCGTTGGCCGAGTGGCCGTTTGCCAAGGACGTCCACGGGGACAGCCCGCAGGATACAAATTTTACAAGCCTCTTGCCCCTACGTGGGACATCATCAAAAACACGAATGGCATTGCTGACTATCGGCCTCGGTATCACGCTGAGATCCTTGATGCTCTTGATCCAGATCAAGTGCTGGCCGACATCATCGAAAAGGCTCAGGGCCATCCCCCCGTGCTGATGTGCTTCGAGACCACGCCGCTGACTGACATCAATTTCTGTCACCGCACGATGGCGGCAGTGTGGCTTGCCAAGCATACCGGCGTTACGCACTGCGAAATGGCAGAGCACCTTCAGCCACAGATGGCGTTCTGATATGCAATTCGACTCCGCTGGAAACCCAGTCACCAAATCCGATCAGGTCAGAAACCTACTGGCCGAAGGGAAGGACATCGAGGCGCTACGGATCGCCAAGAGCTTCCGCTTCCTGAAGGACGTGAAAGAGATCATCCAGCGGGGTTGGCAAGCCCACACCAATCCGCGCTTTGTCGCCCAGATCCGGCGCGATCCAGAAGAGGATATCGCCAAAGCCATTGCAGCTCTGAATGATCTTTATGGAAAGTAAGTGGAGCGGGATGGTGGAGTTGAACCACCTTCTGCAATCGGGAAGACCGCCGCATTACCATTATGCTAGACCCGCTAAGATGACACATAGTGTCTTCGGCACCATGTCAATCGCAATGGGTTGTGTCAATACAAACGTACAGGCGATAATTTTCCGATTTGCACTGTACGCGCATATCTAAATTCGCTAATGTAGAGATAGGGGCAATGAAGCCCAACCACTTTGGAGACCAAAATGACCCATGTACTTACAAAATCCGAAACTCTTTTTGTCCGTAGCGAGCGCGACTATGCTGGTTTTGATCGCAGCGCTAAAAGAAGCCACGTAGCAACGGTTGCCAGCTGGGATTACGACACGGTTGAGCACAAATACGGTGACGAAGGAGACCCGTACCCTTTTACCGTTAAGCTGAAAAATGGTTTGGTTGTCGATGTTGTAGATGGCCACGTCACATAAAAAACCGGTGCGGGTTTGCTTCCAAACATCCCCCGCACCGGTTCCTGCAAAAACATATTCTCTGGAAGGAAAACACGATGCTTAAGCGTATAGCTCTATCCGATATCACACGCAACCCAGATCAGCCGCGTCAGACATTTGAACCCCGCGCCCTTGCGGATCTGGCCGCATCGATTTCCGAAAACGGCCTCAAGCAGCCAATCACGGTGCGTCCAGTCGACGGCCCCGTGCCTTACATGATCGTTATGGGTGAGCGCCGGTATCGGGCCCATTGCCTGATCGATGGCGAAACCGAAATTCTTTGCCACGTCCGTAAGATGGACGACCGCACAATGCACATCGATGCAATCCTTGAAAACCTGCAACGCGCCGAGGTCTCCCCAATGGAAGAGGCTGTCGCATACCAGCGGGCTATCGATCAGCTTGGCTTCTCGATTGGCGAACTTGCCAAGAAGCTGGGGATCTCGCAGCAGTGGCGCATAACAGACCGGCTTGCTCTGCTCGGGCTGACAGAAAACAACCGCGAACTTCTGTCCCAAGGCATCATCACGGCGACGCAGGGCTTTCACATGGCGCGCCTGTCACCGAACGGCCAGCAGATATTCCTTAACCTGATCAAACAAGGTTTGGTTTCAACGAACGCATCAGCCGATCAGGCAGCCACCGCGATTGAAGCCAAAGAAGACCAGTCCGAAATGCTTATGGGTATCGAGCCACCGAAGCGGCGTTCGATCAAAAGCATTGAAGACCGGATCAATAATCTAGGCACAGCACTGCAACCGCTCTTCAAAGACGGCCAGTTTGCTATCGAAGGCATGATCGATATCAGTGAGGCGCAGCGGTCGATTGAAAAGATCAAGCTGATCCGGCAGCACATGGGCCAGATCGAACGTGAGTTACTTCGGGCCGCAAGCGTGTCGGCGGCGGCTTGAATGGAGTTATATAGCGAATAACTGCATCTTTTTCCGATTTGCACTGTACAGCCATATCGAATAACGCTTAGTGTAAGTTATCGGGCAATGAAGCCCACCGAACTTGGAGAGACAAAATGGCAACCTCATACGAAACCGAAACATGCACCCGCTGCTCAGGTTCAGGTCATTATTCCTACAACCAGATGACCGGCACCCGCTGCTTCAAATGCGGCGGAAGTGGCCTTCAGTACACCAAGCGCGGCAAGGCGACGCAACAGTTTGCCGAGTCCATCATGGCGGTCCTTGGATCTGAAATCAAAGTTGGCGACGTGATGCGGATCGGCAAAAAGGGCCAGATCACTGCCCAGTCGCTTGAAGTCACTGAAAAGCGTTCACACGCTAAACCAACAGGTGCCACTGAATTCCCAATGCGAACCGTTGTGACTGTTACGGGGCCAAACTTTTCCCGCGATTTTTATGGTGATTGGGAATACAAGCGGCTGTTGACCGCAGAGCAATCCCAGCAGGTTCGGGATTACCAAGACAATCTGACGAAGGCGGGAAAGCCGCGCAAGACACCGGCCTGAGCCCATCCCATCAATCAAGGGGGCTTCGGCCCCCACCAACCCGAAACCGGAGATCACTATGACAGCACTTGAAATCGTACAGGCACTCAAGAGCATTGACCGCAAGGGAATGCTTTTCATCAACCCTAATAGCAAAGAGGCTGTTTTTCACATTGGAACGGGAAGCTATTGCGATGCCGTGGACTATAACGAGGCAATGATTGCCAAGGGGGATCCATCGATCGGTGTCCTTGTTCACTATCCAGACGGCACGACTTACGGCGCAATCTAATCAACTGGCGTCGGCGTAAAGCCCTGCCCATCAGCCCAACCACAGGAGAACGCCATGACCCGAAAATAGTTGCCGCTTAAAAAAACGGCCGCGCAAATGGGTTACACAATATCAGGGAAAGCCACCGGAGTAAGGCTTGACGGCAGGGAGAGCACCGCAATCACAAAACCGAAACATCTTCAGTAATAGGGATAAACACATGACCGAAGCAGAACATCTAAAGTGGGCCGTTGATCAGGCGAAAAAGTATGTGGCCACTGAGATCATAGCTACGCACAGCAAAATACATCACTACGCATTTTACGAAGGCCGGAAAGCTGCATCTAATGGTTGCGGGGTTGAAGCGAACCCATACTTCGGCGCTGACGGAAACGTGCCAGACGGCCACCGTGTGCAAGCAGATGAATGGAAGTTGGGGTGGCAAGATTATTCCGGCACCGGCAACCCGACAAACAAAGATGCGATGAAGGCTCTTCAAACGCTGCATCTGTACTATTCGAAACCGGCGATGTCTGTTCCTGCCGCGATGCACGCCATGCTTGGCAAGAGCTTTGTGGACGCAATCGCAACCGACCCTTTTAAGGAGTGAGACCGATGCCAAGACTCAAGACAAATTCAGAGATTGACGACCTAGTGGTGAGGATCCGCAATGTGCCGCCAATACCAGCTGCAGAGATTGCGGCGCTGCAGGTAAGCTGGTTGCGTCGAGATATGGGAATATCCGTTGACGAGCCACCAATGACCGATCTCCCGCCACTGACGCAGCACAAGCCAAAGATAGTTCTCAATTCAAAAGCTGGGTTGCCTTCAGTTAGGATCAAAGTAGATCCGAATCCGCTTAGTGATCATGAGCTATCTGGATGGAAGGAATTGATAAAAAATCACAACCCAACTCCAACAATATCGCAGATGCTAGACCGGCGAGATCAAGCCAAATGGGCCGACCAAGCGCGGGTCTATCTCAAGTGGGGGTGGATTATCTTGGCCGTTATCGCACTGGCCGTTGTCGGCCTTGCCCTCGTGTTTGGGGTGGTTTGATATGACCGACGCACCAGAGAAGATATGGGCCGGACCCTCACAAGACGATAAAGGCGTCTTTTGGGACGTAGGGCATTGGGATGCAGATTTTGACAAAGACTGCATTGAATACACCCGCACCGACGTAGCCCAAGCACGGATTGCGCAGTGGAGAAGCAATAGCCGAGACACCTTTGAAGCCATGTGTGCAATGCGTGACGATATCAACAACGTCGTGCCAATGCCCAGCCTTGACAGTGACCTGCTACTAGGGCCGGAAAACTGGATATTTTGTAACGTGATCGCGGCGGAAGTCACTAAAAAAGTCACGGACCAAAACGCACGGATCGCGCAGCTTGAGTCTGCTTTGAGGGACATGGTTGGTCATGCTGTTGAGTTTTACGAAAACGGTGGCGATGACGGCGGGGTGCACATAGAAGACGAACCCGTAGTGATATCAGCCCGCGCAGCCCTGAAGGTGGCACCATGAGAAGGCTTTGGTGGCGGCTGACGTACCGCCGATGGGAGGCAGGCGCTAACGCCGCGTTTGATGGTGTTTTAGACTGCCTTGACGTTCTCGATCGGCACACGCTGGCGACGGATGAAAAAGCGCTTAAAAACACCGAAGAACTGCGCTTTGTCATTAAGCAGATGAAGAAATGTTAACACCTCAGTTAATGGAGAATATGATGCCCCGTAAGCCCAGCCACCGCACCACACCCCCGCTCGACGCAGAAACCAATCGGGCCGTACGTAGCGCAACTAGGCATCACTTCACGCGCCGAGGTCAGCTTGTCGGAGGTCCCGCTTGTGCAATCTTTATCATCGGTGGCCGCGATCTATTCGACTGGCTGTCCAAGCAGACACCCGAAGGCTCGACTATCTCAGAGACCCTTGCCGCGATTGCTTTGGACGAAATGCGAAAGGAAAGCGACGAGGCCGAGGCGCGGGGAGTGTTCTGATCTTTTTTCGTTTCGGCGTCATTTTTATGTGTACACCAATATCCATAAACGCTATATGTAAGTCATCGGGCAATGAAGCCCACCGATCAGGAGATCAAAGATGACCAGCTACGCAACCAACATCATCGAAAGCCCATCAGGGGCATACGTCCAGATCCAGTTTGGCGCTGATGGGATCGACGCAACGATCACCTTACCGCCCGAAAATCAATCTCAGCTGCTCGAAGCCATGACGGATGCGGGTCAAAAAGGCGAGGCGCAGACATTCAAATTCTTGGGCGATACGGGCTATCTCTGGACTGTCCAAGTATCCGCGGATCCAGAAGGCGGCATGAGCTTTTGGGATGCCAACGCAGGCACCTTCCTGATCGAAGGCGGCGTTGAGGCACAACTTTTCACAGCATTAAACAGGTGATCAAAATGAACGCACAAATCACAATCGACTCACGCCACCCAGATGCAGACGGCCTATACGAAAAATGTGTTGAGGCTTGGTATGCCTCGGGGTTTCAGAACATTTCAAGCTTCGATCAAGTTTGCATGATGAAGAAAGAAACGGGCGAAACCGTCGAAATATCATACGGCGTTATTCGAGGTTACAAACCGGCAGCGCCAGCCCCTATCACATTCGGAGACACCCAATGAACGCACAAACCAAAATTGACCCGAAAACGCAGGTTGCCACCCGCCTTCAAATTTCGGAGCTTTGCAAGTTCCGCGGCGAGGCTTTGGAAAAAATGCGCGAATGTGCCGTTGCTCTGGAAGCAGCATATGCAATCGGTGAAGAGGCGTCAGCCAAGGCGCGACGTGCCACTATGGGGCGCGGAATCGGCGGTGCCTTGTACGCCTCAGAGCACGACACAGCCTATGGCGCGCTTTTCAAAAGCGGCAAGTTTGATGTCGATGCCAGCATGGAGGATTACCGCAAGAATCTGGACCGTGGCGTCTGGACCCAGCTGCTCGAAACCACCGGCATCCAGACGATGATGGACGCAACGGCGCTGAAGGAATTGCGACAGTCCATCAGTGACGACGTTCCAGAGGCTTCAGAGGCGAACGTCAGGGCGACAATCGAAACTCTTTTTGCAGACGCAGGTTTGATCTTTAATCGCGGGCTGGTGAATTGCTTTGCCAAACTGGACCGACGATTCAAGAGCCACGACGGCTTCAAGATCGGCGGCCGCATCATCATCGATCGCGCCTTCTGTGAAATGGGCGGAAATACAAACTACGGATCCACTTGGGACACGATTGCAGATGTCGAACGTGTGCTGGCCGTGCTGGACGATAAAAACCCTGAAGGCAGCGCGGTACTGCGCGCCAAGGTCGACGCTGACCGGACTGGGACTTATGGGCCAATGCAGTCGCAAACTGAGACCGACTATTTCAGGATCGACGGCTTCAAAAACGGCAACGCGCATCTTTGGTTTACTCGCGACGATCTTGTCAAAAAGGCCAACCAGATCCTCGCTGATCACTATGGCGAAGTGTTGCCGGACGCGTATCAGGGCGGCGATGACAGCGACCTGTTCAATAAGTCCAACGTCCCAGCCAAAGATCTGCAGTTCTACCCGACACCGACGCCGGCAGTGATTAAGCTGCTGGACAGACTTCACCTGTCAGAAGGCGCGAAAGTGCTGGAACCTTCAGCGGGTCAGGGAGCCATTGTCTTAGAGGCAGCCCGCCTCGGCGCCAACGTGACAGCAATCGAGATCAACCCCGATCACTGCGCGGTGCTCAAGAGCAGGGCATCACAGATGGCGGGCAATGGGTCCATACGCTTGAAACAAGCCAATTTCCTTGCTGTCACGCCATCCCCCACATTCGACTTTGTTCTGATGAATCCGCCCTTCTACGGCACGCATTACATGGACCACGTGAAGCACGCCTTCGAATTCCTGAGCGATGGCGGCATGCTGAGGGCGATCCTGCCAGCATCGGCAGAGGTCAACGAGAGCCGCAAGCACAGCGCCTTTCGCAAGTGGGCGATGGAGCATAATGATCTGGGCTGGGCTGGGCCATTCCGCGACCTTCCTGCCGAAAGCTTCAAGGATAGCGGCACGATGATCCAGACGGTTGTGCTGCACCTTCGTAAGCGTCGTT
>JBLHTS010000108.1:0-10992 GCA_047627695.1 Yoonia sp.
GTCGTCCATGTCATTGCCACCGGATGGCGCGCCGCCGCCGCCACTGGAACCACCACCGTAGTTTCCACCACCACTGCCGCCGCCATAAGAGCCGCCACCACCGCCGTAGGAATCGCCGCCGCCGCTACCACCGCCTGCGTTATCACCACGACCATCCAACATGGTCAGCGTGCCGTCAAAACCGTTCAACACAACTTCGGTGCTGTAACGGTCTGCGCCTGACTGATCTTGCCATTTGCGTGTTTGCAGCTTGCCTTCGATGTAGACCTTGCTGCCTTTCTTCAAATACTGCTCCGCAATCCGCACAAGACCCTCTTGGAAGATTGCAACGGTGTGCCATTCGGTCTTTTCACGACGCTCACCGGTGTTTTTGTCTTTCCAGGTCTCTGACGTGGCGATCCGTAGATTGCAGACTTTACCGCCATTCTGGAAATTGCGGACCTCTGGGTCTGCACCCAGATTGCCGATAAGGATAACTTTGTTGACTGATCCGGCCATGATTGGACCTCCCACGATTCTGATTTACGCTTTTGTGACAGACACGGGATGCCGCAACAAGGTTAAGGGACAATGAAAGGTTGCCGCATTGGTTGTTTGCCTTAAAGAGGCAAGGTTACAGCCCAGCGAAACAGGAAGGCGCAACCAGAGTGCTGAGACCCATCATCATATGTGCGATTTTCGGCGCCATGCCTGTAGCGGCTCAGGAACAGGTATCGACCATGTCGCGATCCGGCTTATTGAAAAGCCAAACCTCGGTCTTGGATGGGCGGGCTGCAGAGCAGTATGAAAATTCGGCCCGCTTACAGCCACCACGCGGAGAGGAATTTATAATCACACCTTCATATGATGGTGAATATTCCGGTCCATACCTGCGCTTGGCACGTGCCGCTGCGACAAGGCATGGGGTGCCAGTCGGGCTGTTCTTGCGGTTGGTGGAACAAGAAAGTGGCTGGAACGCACTTGCGGTTTCATCCAAAGGTGCTTTGGGTTTGGCGCAACTAATGCCGGGTACCGCACGCGAACTGGGTGTTGATCCGCTTGATGCGGCGAAGAACCTTGATGGTGGTGCGCAGTATTTGCGTACGCAGTTTGATGCGTTCGGCACATGGCAGTTGGCGCTGGCTGCTTACAATGCCGGTCCAGGTGCTGTCATCCGTCATAGCGGCGTTCCGCCGTTTGCTGAAACCCAGAACTACGTTTTGGTCATCTGGGGGGATTGACGGTTTTCCTTCGAAAACCGTCATGCCTCCGGCAAGAGTTTACAGGGCAAGATAATGATTACTCTGCTGCGATTTGAATGACGGGTTCCATCTCGGCCAGATCAGCATCGCTGAGGTGGCATTTGATTTGGTGACCATCTGCCACAAAGCGCACTGGCGGGACTTCTTTGTCGCAAAGTCCGTTTGGTACTTTCGATTTCCAACCGCACCGTGTCTGGAATGGGCAACCGCTGGGTGGGTTCATCGCGGATGGGATATCGCCTTCAAGCACGATGTGCTTTTTCTTGACTCTGGTATCCGCGATTGGGACCGCTGATAGCAATGCTTCTGTGTAGGGGTGGTAGGGTGGTGAGAAGACCTGATCGGTGCTTCCTAATTCTACCACATGACCCAAATACATCACCATGACGCGGTCAGACAGATACCGCACAATCGACAGATCGTGGCTGATGAAAAGCAGCGTTGTTTTATGTTCGCGTTGGATTTCCATCAGCAAGTCGGTGACAGCGGCCTGTACGGATACATCCAAAGCCGAGACAGGTTCGTCTGCGACAACAATGCGTGCATCACCCGCAAAAGCGCGGGCAATACCAACCCGTTGCTTTTGACCGCCGGATAGCTGGCGCGGCATGCGGTCTGCAAATTCACGCGGCAGTTTTACCAGATCAAGCAAGTTGAGCATGCGTTCGCGGCGTTGGGTATCGTTGGTGCCGATCCCAAAAATCTCGAGCGCGCGGATAATCTGGCGGCCGACTGTCATGGACGGATTCAAAGTATCGAATGGGTTTTGGAATACCATCTGGATGTCGGCGATGGTTTTGGTGTCCCGTTTTTCAATCGGTACGTTGCCGATGGATTTATTATCAAGCAGTATTTCGCCTTCGGTAGCGGTCTCTAGCCCCATCAGTACTTTGGCGAAGGTCGATTTACCGCAACCGGATTCACCCACAATCGCCAAGGTCTCACTTTCGCGCGCTTCAAAACTGAGTGTTTCATTGGCTTTGACGACTTTCTTGTCACCACTGCTGAACAGCGCATTTGCGGCCACTTCGTAGTATTTTTTGAGGTTGTCCATTTTCAGAACGACCTGTCCAGGTTCGGACTTTTCTTTCTTTTCGCCCAGCTGAATGGGGGCTTGCCAGTCGATTTCCTTGAACTTCAGGCAACGGGATTGGTGGCGGTCATTACCGGGCACCGGTTCCATCGGGATAAAGCCTGAGTCGCAGCGGCTTGCTTCGAAATAGTCACAGCGGGGGCCAAAGTTACAGCCGTGCGGGCGCTCGTGCGGCAGCGGGAAGTTTCCGGGGATCGCGACCAAGGGCCGCGCGTTTTTGTCCGCACCGGGCAGGGGGATCGAACGAAAAAGCGCTTGTGTATAAGGGTGCTGCATCTCGTCAAAGACGTCTTCGATTGAGCCGCGTTCGACTGCTTCACCAGAATACATGACGCAAATCCGGTCGCAGGTTTCCAGCACCAGACCTAGGTTATGGCTGATAAACAGCATCGAGGTGCCGTATTTTTTGCCAAGGTCTTTGACCAGTTCGACAACGGCGGCTTCGACGGTGACGTCAAGCGCAGTTGTGGGTTCGTCCAGGATCAGCAATGACGGTTTGGACATCAGTGCCATCGCGATCACGATACGCTGTTGTTGACCCCCAGAAAGCTGGTGAGGATAGCTGTTCAGCATCCGCTTTGGGTCGGGCAGCTTCACGTCCGTGACGACCTCAAGCGCGCGCGCGTATGCTTCTTTTTCGCCGACACCTTCGTGGATCATCGGCACTTCCATCAGCTGTTTGCCGATTTTCATGGCGGGGTTCAGCGACGCCATAGGCTCTTGATAAATCATGGCAATTTCGGAACCGCGCACTTTGCGCAACTCTTCCGGTGACATCTCGCACAGGTCGCGGCCTTTGAACTTGATCGATCCACCAACGATGCGGCCGTTTACGCCAAGGTCTTGCATGATCCCAAGTGCCACGGTGGATTTGCCGCAACCGCTCTCGCCCACAAGTCCAAGCGCTTCGCCGGGCATAACGTTGGCAGAGAAATCCATCACGGCGGGGATTTCGCGCAAGCGGGTAAAGAAGGAAATCGAAAGTTTGTCGATCTCGAGGATGGGTTGGTCAGTCATTCATTTATCCCTTTTGGGGGCCAGTCTATCGGCTGGCATCACGTCAGGCCCCGCTACATGCGGAGCCCACGATGTTTAGTCTTTCAAGCTCTCTTCGCGCAGACCGTCGGCCAACAGGTTGAGGCCAAGAACAAGGCTCAGCAATGCGACAGCTGGTGGCAGGGCAGGGTGTGCGTAGATCAACAGCAGCTTTCGGCCTTCGTTGATCGTGGAACCCCAGTCCGGGCTTTCGGACGAAAGACCCAAGCCAAAGAAACCCAAGGTACCCAGTAGGATGGTCGTGTAACCAATGCGCAGGCAGAAATCGACGATCAGTGGACCACGTGCATTGGGCAATATTTCCCACAGCATAATGTACCACGCGCCTTCACCACGGGTTTGGGCAGCGGCGACATAGTCCCGTGTGCGCAAATCAAGGGTCAAACCACGTACAATACGAAACACTGTAGGCGCGTTCACGAAGACAACGGAGACAAAGACCACAAGGATAGAGATATCAAACAGGTCCATCCATTCGGGCAAGAAGTTGATAACCGTTCCTTTTTGGTTGATCACCGACAGATAGAGCCAGCCCAAGACCCCCAACACCGGCACCAAAATCATATTGCGTTTGGCGGGTTGGGTGTAATAGCGGGAGTTCAACAAAACACCGAAAAAGATCAGCGGGAAGATGAACAAGAACGCAGCCATATAGGACGGGATACCTGTCTGCACGATCTCTGGCGTGACCAGCAGGTAGAACAGCAAGATGACTGGGAAAGCGAGGATCAGGTTGGCCACAAAGGACAAGAACGTATCTAGTTTACCGCCATAGAAACCCGCAGGCAGACCCAGCGTAATCCCGACCATAAAGGCAAAGACTGTGGCCAAAGGTGCAATCGCAATCACGAAGACTGATCCTGTCACCACGCGGCTGAAGATGTCGCGCGCAAGGTTGTCGCCACCAAGCAGGTAGTGGGCAATTGCCCCGTCGGTGCCTTCGGGAACTGGGACACCGGGGGTTTTGTTCTTGAGGCCCGAAACTTGGCTGAGATAATCATGGGTAATGATCATATCGAACAGACCGACAAACAGTGCGGTAAATACCCAAAACATCACCAAGCCAAAGCCGATCATGCCGACGGTGCTGTCGAACAGTTTGCCGTAAAGGCCCAACTTACGCTTGTAGATGATCGAGACCGCGTAAAGTGCGACCAGCGCAACCCAAACCGGCAAGAACCGTTTGGACAATTCACCCACGATACCAGCGCTGCCATAGGGCATTACCAATGGCACGACGATATAGACCACGACGACCGCAAGTAGCGCCAGAAACAGATATTTGCCGGCCTTTTCAGATGCCCCCAACGCGCCGCCGCGTGATTGCAGCGTGCCGTCCGCGTTAGATTGGAGGGTCATAGGTGCTGCGAACAACCCCAGAAAAAGTTGCGCAACAAGGGCTATGGCAAAAAGAACCACAAGCAACATCAGCGCGGGGTTGAGGATGGTGCCAAGGCTACCGGTCCATGATAAAGCGTCCATGTCCTGATCCTCCCTTTAAGAAATGCGAATGCGTGGGTTCAAGAAGACATAGCCGATGTCAGAAATCAGCTGTGTGATCAAAACCACGAAGACGGAAACGATTGAGACACCAAGCAGCAGTTCGATGTCGTTATTACCTGCGGCTTGCACCAGTACCCAGCCAAAGCCTTTGTAGTTGAACAAAGTCTCGACGATGACCACGCCGTTCAACAGCCACGGGAATTGCAGCATGATCACGGTAAACGGTGCGATCAATGCGTTCCGCAATGCGTGTCTGAGGACGATCTTGGGAAAGCTAACACCTTTCAGGCGCGCCGTGCGGATATATTGGGCGGTCATGACTTCCGTCATCGAGGCCCGTGTCATCCGCGCGATATAGCCCATACCGTAAAGTGCGATTGTCATCACGGGCAGGAAGAAGTTCTCGAACGTTGCGTCCTCCATTGCAGAGGTCGCCGTGCCTTTGAACCATTGCATCCCGAAAGTGGCCGTCGCAAAGACCGAGATAAAGACAACACCTGATACATATTCTGGCGTGGCCGTTGATATGATGGACACTGTCGAAAGGCTGCGGTCAGTGCGCGATCCTTCGCGCATGCCCGCAAGCACGCCAAGGATCAATGCGCCGGGGATCATCACCACCATCACCCAGAACATCAGTTTCCCTGTCAGCCCCAGTCTTGTGGCAACAATCGTCGAGACGTCATCCTTGAAGACGGTTGAAAAACCCCAATCCCCCTGCAAAATGCCGCAGAAGGTTGACGCATCATTGACCTCAACACCCGGTCCAGCACAGCGTGCGCGGACCTCGCCATCGGCGCCCTCAATGACGTAGCCGGGCATCACACCTAACCATTGGCCATACTTAACCGGTAAAGCTTGCGAATAACCGCGGTTTTCAAGCCAGCTGACCACAGCTTCGTCCGACATGCGGGCGTTGCCTTGGGTCTTGGCCAGCTTTTCGAGGTTTGGTGCAAGGTTCGTAAGCCAAAACACGATAAATGTCAGGCAGAGAGCCGTGAGGATCATAACCCCAAGGCGGCGCAGAATAAACAGTCCCATAAAGGCCCCTGTCGGTGAGCTACGTCAGAACGTTGCCTGACTTTTCGTTTTTTACTGCGGTCTTCAGTTTTCCGACGATCCGCATCGAGTATCAGAAAAAGGCCGCCCCTACATGGGGGCAGCCCTTCTTTGGTTAAGCCGCGAAAGCGACTTTATACATCTGCGGAAGATACGCGATGTGCATTTCCCAACCTACAATGCCGGGCTTGGCATGGCGGTAAAGTGAACGCCAGTATGGCTGGATCGTCACACCTTCGTCAGTCATGATCGCCTGCAGTTTGGCCATCACTTCGCGACGTGCATCAGCATCCGCGATTGAGTTGGCTTCGGCCAGAAGTGCGTCAAACTCTGCATTCGCAAAACCGGATTCGTTCCATGCTTCGCCAGAACGGTATGCAAGGCCCAAAATCTGCGTATCAAGTGGACGGTGGTTCCAGTTCGTGGATGAGAACGGGTACTTTGTCCAATCGTTCCAGAAGGTTGAGCCCGGAATGATTGTCCGCTTGATGTTGAACCCAGCATCACGCAACTGGGCGGCAACCGCATCAGTTGTGTTTTTGCGCCAGTCATCGTCAATCGATACGATTTCCATCTCGAAGTCAGCCATGCCAGCTTCGGTCAGCAGGGCAAGTGCGCCTTCTGGATCGAATGGCATACCCGGAACATCTGCCCATGCAGGGTGCATCGGGCCAACGTGCTGATTGCGCGCGACTTGACCAAGGTTGGAATAACCCAGCTCAAGACAAACCGCATTATCAACAGCCATGGCAATTGCCTGACGTACACGCTTGTCTGCGTAAGGCTTCATTCCATCGACTTCGGCCAACTGGTTTGTACGAATAGCGATGGTTGCGCCGGATGCGATTTCAGACCGCTCCCAACCAATACCTTCAACAACTTCAACAAAGTCGCCTACAGTTTCATAGAACATGTCAACTTCGTCTGACGCAGCAGCAGCCACCCAAGCGGATGGGTCTGTACCGTAGTCCACATATTCTATCCTATCGAGGAATGCGCCTTTACCCTTGGCATAGCCCCACCAATCAAAACCTTCGTTGCGCGCGAGGATAGCTTTGACACCAACTTCGAGGCTCTCTGGCAGATAAGGACCAGTGCCAACTGGATTGCCGACCATGTTTTCCGCGTCGAAATCAGCAGGAACGATTGCTGCAGGATAATCCGCCATGCCCGCAATCAGCGAGATATCGGAACCTGGCAGGTTCAAACGCACAGTGTGGCTGTCCACGACCTCGATACTGCCGTCAACGGCCAGACCAGTGGCTTCGTCGATCAAAATCGCGAAACGGCCGGCCATGGAATTACCTTCCATGTTCTTGTCGCACCAGCCAGCAATGTTGCGTGCGACATCTTCTGCGGTGAAGTCAGAACCGTCATTCCACTTCACACCCTTGCGGACGTTCAATGTATAGACAGTAGCGTCATCGTTCACGTTCCAGCTTTCGAGAAGCATTGGGGCGAAGGAACCGTCGTTGTTATATTCTACGAGATACTCAAGCCAACCATGCGAGAAGAACGCAATCTGCGTCCAGTCGTAGGTACGTGGATCTTTCAGCGCGCGTACTTCCATTTGCATGCGGATCGTGCCGCCTTGTTTGGCGTGCCCAGCAGCATTGGCTGGTGCGGCTGCACCAATCAGCGCGTAGGCTGCGGTCGCTGTCACTCCAAGTGCTGTTGTGCGCGCCATGAACTCACGACGGCTAAGCTGCCCCGCTTGCTCTTCTTTGGCGTACATCAGCGCTGCTGGATGGATTGAATTTGGTAACTGCGTCATTCGTTTCTCCCTGCGACACGTTTCATTTTGCCCGAATGGCCTGCCAGTGATCGTCCGTCATCTGTCACGCATGCATTCGTCCAGGCAACATACGGCACAATTTATTGCCGCGCGTCAACATGCCCATTCATATACTAGATCACGTTTGCGACACGGTGAGGTCTCAAAAGCGACGCTTCGATCAGGTCTTCCAAAGCGCTTCGGTGCGCAATGCAGTATGCGGGACGGACTATGCCCGCACGCCGATCCGGCGTTTTCCACGAAAATCAGACGGCGTTTGCCCTGATTTTTCCTGAAAACTGCGGGTGAAATAAGCCGGAGAATGAAACCCAAGCGACTGCGCAATGTTCTGAATCGGGGCTTTGGTATCCTTGAGCATGACGCAAGCTTCGTAATGGATACGGTCATTAAGCAATGCCAAAGCAGACCGCCCGCTGGTTTTGCGGCAACAACGGGTCAGATGTGTCGGGGTGACGCCAAGATCGGCAGCATAGTCTGCCACGCTGCGATCAGACCGAAAGCTGCGTGCAATCATGGTGGTGTACCGCGCGATAAGCTTGGCTGAGGCCGTGCTTCGGCGAATGTCGATGTTGGCGGGGTCGCGCGCTTTGAGTTGACGTTCGACAAAGATAGAAAGCAGGCCAAAGTAACATTCGGCTGCGCGCACATCACGACCGGGCTGTAATTCGCGCTCAATTGCTTCGATGTAAGTGACAAGTTCCTTTTGCGGGTCCACATCAAGCAGGCGCAGGTGAAACGGCGTGTCTGGCCAGTCTGTTGCGTCAGGTATCGTCAGGCTTTGGCCGTAAACTGTTTGTCCAACTTCCATGCCATACATCGTGTGCGATGGAATATAGATCAGATTGTTGGGGCCGTACCCGTTTGTCAGTCCGGCAATTGTGATGCGCCCTTGACCCTTTGCGATCCGGATCAGTCTCGCGGTGGCATGACTGCGCATCGCTTCGGTCCGCCAGCGTCCAGCGTTGCCGCCGGGCGTGATCGATTTCAGCGCAAGCGCCAGTTTGGAAGGTGTCGTCAAGTTCATCAAGATGCCTCGGTGTCTTTTTCATTTATTCTGGGGACAAAGCCTTTTGGAATCAATCGGCTGTCGCATCGCGCAGGTGTAGTGTTGCAGATAAGTCAGGGCTATCAGCGGCAATTTTCTCCCAGTCTTTGTGCCGTGCGCGAAACCACGTGCGCTGGCGCTTGGCGTATTGGCGCGAGGCGATGATTGCGGCGTCGCGGGCGACTTCCAGAGACATCTCGCCACGCATATGGGCGATAAGCTCTGGCGCGCCGATCGCTTTCGACGATAGGTAATCGGGGTTCCAATGGGGCAGCATTGCGCGGGCCTCATCCAATGCACCTTGGGCAAGCATCTGGTCAAAGCGGCGTTCAATGCGACAGTTCAGCCAGTCTTTTGGTGCATCCAACGTGATGCAGACGGCGTCCTTGGTGGCCAGCGACGGCGGTGGGGTCGCGTCTTGCCAATCAGCAAGAGACCTGCCGGTGGCCTGCTGCACCTCCCAAGCGCGTTGCACGCGCATGTGGTTCTGGACGTCAATTCTAGCGCGTGTTTCGGCATCCAACCCATCCAGAAGCGCGGCAAGTGCCATGCCGTTGGCTATATCTCGAACCGGGGCAGGTGTAGCAGGGATTTCGGCCAAACCACGGGTGAGCGCGTTAAAGTTAAGGCCGGTTCCGCCCACGATAATCGGCCGCTGATCGCCGGACAAGAATGGCGTCACATCGCGCAGCCAATGCCCGACAGAGTAGAGCGCATCAAAAGGGACATGCCCATAAAGCGCGTGGTCCGCTTTGGCGAGTTCCGCAGCGTCAGGCCGCGCGGTCAAAATTCGCCAGCCGTCAAAGACCTGCAAAGCATCTGCATTGACGATCACGCCGCCCTGCCGCTGTGCGATTTCAATCGCAAGCGCGGATTTCCCTGATGCGGTCGGACCGGCGATCAAGACAGGCGTATGGGGAAGAACGGTGATTGTATGCATGCAAGGTCAAACGGTTGTTATACGTGGTCCGCCATATCTTACCTGAACCTATCAGGAAAGCAGGCTGCAAATATAGGCAGTCTGTTTGGAACGCCCATTGAACCTGACGGGTTTTTGCGACATTTTGCGCCTTATGCAATGGCACAAAGGGGACCACCATGAGCGACGAAGGCAAAACTGCATATAAACGCGTGATGCTGAAAATCTCGGGTGAAGCTCTGATGGGTGACACCGCCTTTGGCCTGCATCCGCCAACGGTGCAACGCATCGCGCGCGAAGTGCAATCGGTCCATGAGATGGGCGTTGAGATTTGCATGGTCATCGGCGGCGGCAATATCTTTCGCGGTCTGCAAGGCTCTGCGCAAGGGATGGAACGCACGACTGCTGACTATATGGGGATGCTAGCCACGGTGATGAACGCGCTGGCGATGCAATCTGCGCTTGAAGAACTGGGTATTCATACCCGCGTGATTTCCGCGATCACGATGAACGAAGTGGCAGAGCCTTATATTCGCCGCCGCGCCGTGCGTCACCTTGAGAAAAAGCGCGTTTGCATCTTTGCTGCCGGCACCGGAAACCCCTATTTCACGACGGACACCGCAGCGACCCTGCGTGCCAACGAAATGGCCTGTGAAGCGATCTTTAAGGGCACAAAAGTTGACGGTGTTTACGATAAGGACCCCGCAAAACATGACGATGCCGTCCGCTATGACGAAGTCAGTTATGATGAGGTGCTGCAAAAGCATCTTGGTGTCATGGACGCCAGCGCGATTGCATTGGCGCGGGACAACCATCTGCCGATCATTGTTTTCTCACTGGATCATGCAGGCGGGTTCCGTGGCATTCTGGCCGGCGAAGGCACCTATACGATTGTACGGGATTAAGCGGGGCAACCGCGCCGCATTTGCACGGTTGACGCGTGGGCGCTGCCCGACAAACGCCAAAGGAAAGTCCCAACTATACAAACGGAACGTGGCAGGCTGTCTATACAACTGCAGCCCTTTGGCCTAAAACGAAGAAAAGATGGGCAGTATGCCCTGATGAGGAAGAGCGAAGAACTATGGCTGACGATTTTGAACTTGATACCGATGACCTGACCCGCCGCATGGAAGGTGCGATTGCCAATTTGCGCGTTGAACTTGCGTCGCTGCGCACCGGCCGTGCCTCTGGCTCGATGCTGGAACCAGTGATGGTGGATGCTTATGGTTCCATGACCCCGATCAATCAGGTGGGCACTGTAAACGTGCCAGAACCACGGAT
>JBLHTS010000109.1:0-10979 GCA_047627695.1 Yoonia sp.
GTGATAGACGCGGTTCACAATCGTCTCACCCTCGGCGGCCAGACCAGCAAGGATCAGCGACACGCTGGCCCGCAGATCGGTCGCCATAACGGGGGCACCTTTCAGCTTTTCAACGCCGTGCACGGTAGCATGGCCGCCGTGCACTTCGATATTCGCGCCCATACGCACCAGTTCGGGCGCATGCATAAAGCGATTCTCGAAAATCTTTTCTTCCAGCACCGATGTGCCTTCGGCCAAGCACAGCATCGCCATCATCTGCGCCTGCAAATCCGTCGGAAAGCCGGGGAACGGTTCAGTCACGACGTCAACCGCACGCGGCCGGTCGCCGCGGCGCTTTACCTTCAGACCGTTCGGCGTCTCGGTCACATCAACACCCGCCGCATCCAGCCGTTCGGCAAACGATTCAACCAGATCCATGCGCCCGCCAAGGCATTCAACTTCGCCGCCGCAAAACACAGGGGCCAGCATGTAGGTGCCCAGCTCGATCCGGTCTGTGACAACGGGATGCGTCGCCGCGCCCAGACGGTCCACGCCTTGGATCGTGATGGTAGAGGTCCCCTCGCCCTCGATCTGCGCGCCCATGCTGCGCAGGCAGCGGGCCAGATCGACGATTTCCGGCTCGCGCGCGGCGTTTTCCAGAATGGTCGTGCCTTTGGCCAAAGTCGCGGCCATCAGAATATTCTCGGTCGCGCCGACAGAGGCAAAGCGCAACGGCACCCGCGCGCCCTTAAGCCCGCCGGGCGCTTTCGCGTGCAAATAGCCGTCGCGCAGTTCAATCTGCGCGCCCATCGCTTCCAGCGCTGTGACGTGAATATCCATCGGCCGCGCACCAATGGCGCAGCCGCCCGGCAGCGACACAATTGCCTGATGATGCCGCGCCAGCAGCGGGCCCAGCACAAGGTTAGACGCCCGCATTTTGCGCACGATTTCATAGTCAGCAGTCGTGGATGTCATGTCGTGGCTCGACAGCACCTGCACCTTGCCGTCCTGCATAGAGGTCACTTCGACCCCCAGCGACTGCAGCAAAGCGGTCATCGTCTTGATGTCCGACAGGCGCGGCGCATTGGTCAGCGTCAGCGGCTCTTCTGACAACAAAGTCGCGGGCATCAACGCCAGCGCGGCGTTCTTGGCCCCTGCGATAGAGATCTGACCTTGAAGCGGGCGGCCACCCTTGACGACGATTGAATCCATGGACCTGACCTTCCTGCTGCCGGCGTTGGCTGCCGTGTTACAGCGACCCGTCCGCGAGGTCCAGTCGCGCAAGTCTTAGTCGGCGGTATCAGCGCTGCGCGCCTTGGCCTGCGCTTTGCGCTTTGCCATGTTCGCCTTTAGCGCGGCCTTCAGCCTGTCTTCGCGGGTCTTGCCCTTGGCAGCAGGCTTGGCGCGCGGCGCGGCGGTATCGCGTGTGGATTTGTCTGTCATGCAATTCTTCTACCCGCTGTGCAATTTTTGGTCCAGAGAGGGCTTGCACCCCGCGCAAACGTCCGCTAATTCCCCGCTCACGGATGCTGTGGTAGCTCAGTGGCAGAGCACACCCTTGGTAAGGGTGAGGTCGAGAGTTCAATCCTCTCTCACAGCACCATCTGAACCCCTTGATAACAAAGAATACCCTTGCGCTACAGGTGCTTTGTCCGTTTTGGTGTTACAAAACGTGTTACAAAATGGTGCATGATGGCGGGCAAACTTCGATATTTTTTGGAACGAGACGGACGCTATTTTGCACGACTCGTCATCCCTAAAAAGCTTCGACAGTATTTCGAAAATAAAACAGAATTGCGGGAAGCCCTCGGTGGAGATCGTCGCGCCGCTGAACGCAAGCTCCATGCAGCGGTAGCCTCCCTGAAGCAGAAAATCACTTCGGTTGAGCAGCACAATTCAATTACTACTTCCGGGGCTCCAGTTAAATCTGTCCCCAATCCACTGACGGTAGAGCAGATGGTGAGGCAGCTCTACGAGATGCGGCTTGATGTGGATGAGATCAGCCGTAGCGAACACACTGGCTACGCATTGACAAGCGTGAACGATGAGCTGGTTCTTGCGATAAGGGACGGCATTGCCGGCAAACTCCAAGATCACACATTGGCAGCCCTTGTTGGTCACCAGATCGACTTTTTTCGAAACCGTGGGAATACAGCCGCTCTATCCGGCACCGCAGAATGGCGATCCTTGGCGCGTGAGCTATGCAAAGCAGAGCTGGAGGCCTTGGATCGAATGGTCGAACGTGACGAAGGCGACTACACTGGCATGCCCAACCTGCCCTACTTGCAAAACGATATCATCGTTGAAAACGGCGCAGCGCCCGTTTCAATTCGAGGAATATTTGAGGATTACATTTCATCGCGCCAGATCTTAGGGCGAGGCAAGGAAGCCGAGAAACGTTGGGCACCGGTATTTCAAAAATTTATTGCCCACCTCGGGCATAACGACGCGAGCAAGGTCACCAAAAAGGACATAATCGCTTGGCGTGACACCCTGAGGCAAAACCTCTCGCCAAGCACAATCAGTAAGGTTTATTTGACAGCGATTGGGACAGCTTTCAACTGGGCCGTTTCTGAAGATCGGCTCAAGGACAACCCCGCAAAAGACGTTCGGCAGGAAACACCGAAACACCTAAAGGTAAGAGAAAAGGGTTTTACCAAGGAAGAGGCGACAGCTATTTTGCTATTTTGCTGTAGCTATGAACCTAAGCCCTACATCGGTGGCGTCATTAGAGAGCTACCGGAAACCTCCGCAGCCAAAAAATGGATCCCGTTGCTCTCAGCTTATAGTGGTGCCCGTGTGACCGAGCTTACGCAGCTGCGCACTGTGGACATACGACAAGTAGGCGAACTTCATGTGATGCGAATTACGCCAGAAGCAGGGACGGTGAAAACCGGAGACTACCGCGACGTGCCGATCCACCCTGCCCTCGTTGAAGCTGGTTTCATCGCTTTTGTATCAACTGCCCGGTTAGGGCCTCTCTTCGTATCCAATAAGGGCAAAGGGGACAGTCTGACCAAGGCTCGAACTGTCGGGAACAGGATCGGTGAGTGGCTGAAAGACGCCGGACTAGTCCCCAAGGGGGTAAGTCCTAACCATGGCTGGCGTCACCGTTTCAAGACTGTGGCTCGTGAAGAGGGTTTGTCAGATCGTATCATTGATGCGATTTGCGGCCATGCTGGCCGCACTGCCGGGGACGACTACGGGGACGTAACGGTGAAAGCCAAATACAAGGTAATCGCAGCGATGCCAGCTTATATCCTGCCCCCGTCCCAACAGGATCGTCAAACAACAAAATTCGCTGAATCAACACCTACCTAAACTCCGCCGCTAGCGCTTCCGCCTGACGGAGCACGGTTTTGATGGCGTCTTTCGCCAAGTCAGGGGGATAGACCAGTATTTTCCAGAGATCACGACGCTAAGGGCTTGCTCCCAATGTCCAACATTTTGCTTTGTTGGCGGGGAGCGGTCATTCCCTTCGGGTCGGAATCTATAGCGGCCGCCTCAGGGAAGCGGACATCCCGCCAAGACCACGCTACCAAACCCGGCGTGACCTACGTTGAGGGCGGAAAGCGGTCCTTCGCTGCGATGCCAATCCGATCACCCCAAACAATGGAAGCGGGCGTTCAGAGTTGCCCCAAATCGAAGTTTTAACGCTCCGCCGTTTTGGCGAGTTTGCACGCCCTGAAGGGCATTTCCACTTATACCTCAGGCACGAGCAGATGGCTGGCACCGGACATCATCTCAAAATGTGGACCCTGTCCGTGGAATTCAAATACGCGCTGGAAAACGCTGCGAAGGCGTTCGCCCGCATCTGCATCAAAGTAGAATTCCTCGGCGCCAAGGTAGCCATGTGACCCGTCGTTGAGAGAGCGTCGAAGTGCGCCGAAGGCAAAGGAGTCCGCTCCATCAAGGTTGTCGAGGCCTGACATCCACTCTCTGTCGCCGATAAACTTGAAGTAGTGTTCCAAGATGCGCCGCATCGCATTGCATAGGGCCACCGGAACTGTCGCTGGATCATTCACCTCGTCCCAAAGCGCACGATAGGCTGTCATGATCGGAGTATTCGTCCCATGACTCGTCACCGACGAAATTCCAGCGGGCTTTCGGAGGATCCAATGCTTTGGATCTGGGGCTTTACCCTTCCAGTAGCTACTGATCTCGTGATGGAAATGTGCATTATGTGTCAGGACGATGACTTGAGCGATCCGACCGCCCGGCGCACACGCGTCCTCGAACAGTTTTCGCACCATGGCTGCGACCGTATGCACAGCGGCAGCGTCTTGGCTTGTCATCGGATCGTCGATCACCACGACACGTCCTAAGTTTTTTTCCGCTTCGTCGTGGTCGCCCGCCAAATGGTGGTAGAGATATACAAAGGCAAGGAAAGAACGCTCACCTTCCGAAAGCGTGTCGCCAGTCGGCAACCCATCGGCGCGATGAACTGCGTAGGTGCCATCACCCGATGTGGGACGAAGGTGAAAGCCATTATGCCCCTGTAGTCGCAGCAGCTCATTGATCGCGTCGGCGGTTGCTTCAATGCCCGTGATGCCGCGCCGAAGCTCAGATATTTCTCCATTTAACTCTGCGACTTTGGCTTCGCGCTGCTCGATTGTATTACTGAGACCCTCGACCTTTTTTAGAAGCGGCTCTCGGCGCGCATTGTGGCCTATGTATCCGGACCGCGTGTCTGCGAGGAAGCGGCACCAAACCTCCTCCTGCCAAGCAGAGCGTTCACGGGCGAAATTCTCGGATAGATTCGTTTGATGATCAGCTTTGGCGTTAGCCCCATCCATAAATGACTGGGCCATCCCGAAAGCGTCATCACCCGCTTCTAACTCGATTTCGGACGATGGAGCCGACAGCTTGCGATCAAAGGCTTCGAGATTCCGTCGGTGGAGTTCTATCCATGTGGTGAATGCCTTGGTGGCATCTGCATTCAAAAGTGGCGAGCCAGCTACCTCGGCAATCCAGCCGACAATAGCCTCGATATCTTTAGCATAGATGGCTCTGTCCCGCCGGATCGCCTCAATCCCGCTTTCATAGGCAGCGTCGAAAATCGCAGCGATGCGAGTGGAAAGGGAGTGGTCGACTAGCTGTTGGCAGAATGGACACCGGCCGGAAGACTGCCGCAAAAGGGGGAGGCCCGCTTTCATCCAGTCAGCGCTTCCGAGTTCTGCGACCAATTCAGCGATTGGTTGGTCGCTCGCCGGCACAAGAGGTCTGCGCAGGCGCTCTTGGATGATTCCTTCGGCCGTCGGCTTGGGTGGAAAAGGCAGGCGCTCGGCTACCGCTGGCGGATTGCCAGCAAAGGTCTGAGCCTGCTCGATAAGGTCGGCGAGAGACCGCGGTTCTTCGCCAGTCCACCTCTCCGCACGTTCATAGTATTCGGATGCGAAGCGAGCCTCGGCGTTCCATGTGCCGACGAACGTCAGAGATTTGTGCGGCGTCCATAATTCCTTCCTTTTATTCCAGATCTTCCTACTAAAATCTGCATTTTCAGCCTTAAGTGCAGGTTCACCTTCTGGTCCCTCCAAGCGCATCTTCGCAGATTTTAATCTCTCATCTTCGTCATCTCGCTCGCCCTCTTTCTGCTCCACCTCCCGCGCCGCAACCGCGTCATCACCGAGAGTGTAGATGCCGGGCATCGCCCGTGATGGGTGGCAGTTGCGGGCGATATAGTCTCGCCCAAAAACGATCACTTCCTTTGGTCCTGAAGCCCATCCAGTGGCGCACGATGGATATGACATCAAGTCTGCGAGCACCCGACTGATGGTCGATTTACCCGAACCATTGGGTCCGAAAATGACGTTGCAAGCCCCAAGGCCGTCGAGCCGGACACCGGTATCGGAAAAAGAAGCTTCTGAACGAATTTCAACAAAAGTAAGCATCGCTAAAAGGTATTCCTCAAAATTTGTCGACCCTCAACGGGCCGATACGCTCTACAGACAGGCGCGCTATGACTTGTCAGTGATATCGTCTCGAATTGGTGCCTCCGAAGACTGGCGCAAAAAACAAGAATTCACCGCAAAGGGTGCCCCCTCTAGGTAGGCCAAATAGACCTGAACTTTTTTCGCCCATCGCGAAGATGCACTTTATCTACCACTTCAAGTTAGTTTGCCGTATTTTATGCTGCAAGATGCGACGGATGGCCGGTTCGGGGAAGCTGTTCCGCAGCGTTTGATCACCCGATGGACGACGGCTCAAGGCCGTTCCAAACGATGGCTCGACTGTCAGCCGAGATGCCTCAACCGGTCTGACAAGGATGGGCAGATTTGTTCACCCCGTCATCGCGGCACCCCGAGGCATCCCCATCAGCATACGCACCCCTTCTAGGACATCGTTACGGATGACGAGCCATTCCTCCTTCAACTGGTTTCTACGGTGTCCCGCACACCAATCACCGAAGTGATGGGGCGGGACGAGATGTCAGGCCCGCGGTGATCCGAAATCAGCCCGCGCCCTCCTTCAGTAGCAGCTGTAGCTCTTGCGTCAGGTTGAGTGTCACGGGTGGCAACCGACCACCAGTGATCGCGCGCACCATCATGACCCATTCCCATTCTGCATCAGCTAGAGGGCGGCGGTCCGGCAGTTTGAACGCCCCATCATCATGCTCTGTCATTTCGAGAATATTCCCCGGAGTGCAGCGCGCGAGCGGCTCGTGAGGGACGGGTCGGTGCGACCAGACGCATCGCGCAACTCCTCCAACCAGATGACTTCATTTCGTGTGACGACGGTGCCGAAGATATCCGCAATCGTGGTTTGCTCGGTTTCGTAGCCCTGCTGCTGGAATGCGAGTAGGAAAAGGCGCTTTGGGTCACAGTCGAGCGCCTTCGCCAGTGCCAGCACACGATCAAGCGGCAGTTTGGTCGCGCCGGACTTCAACATAGAAAGCACGTTGGCGTTCACAAAGCCCGCCTCGCCCGCGATGTCGATTTGCGACTTCGGCCGGAACTCCAACACGCGCTTGGCGATGAAGGCTGCAAGGTCGGTATCAGCGAATGGTCGTTTCATTAGTCATTTTACCATAAAATCACGCAGCTCATTGCTACACTATCGTTATAGCGAGCAGCGTCATGGGTCTTTTTGGGACTTACGTGCGGCAGTGCCAAATCGTCAGCGGTGACAGGCAGCGCCCGTTAAGCTTGATGATGCTCTATCGACGCAAAAATCAGACTGATCAGGGCGAAAAGAATCTTGATGCGCTGACACTTCCTTAATGCTCAAGCAGCAGCGAGCGATCCATACGCATGCCCATACGTGCCAGGGCCACTGGCAGCACGCCTACAGTGCAAAGTCGATGCAATGACTCACTGGTTAGCGGGTAACCGACATCGAATCCTAGGGGCCGCCCGAGAGTCGTTGGTGGCCCGCCCGACGCGGCGGCGCGATACGTGGGTGCTGCTGGTATCTTTTCGACGTCAACCATATCGCTCGACCGTCTGTGCGAACGTGTCTTTGGAGACGCCGGAAAGACCGAACCGCAGTGCCAATTGCCGCGAAATTTCCACCAGCTGTTCTTGCCGCCACGTTGCTGCAGCAGCGCGATCTTCGTCGTGATCGCTTGGTGTCGTCGTCGTGCGATATTCCGCGACCAACCCAGATGTGCCAGAACAAGGAACAACCCGGACTGCAAAGCCAGAGACGGATACCGGCTATGTTGCAGAGACCAAGGGCTACGCCCCCGTCTCCCCAGTGTGTGCAACATATCCCCACGACCGACCCAGATACGCTTCAACGCCCGCGCGCATCGATCATGTCGGCCATCACGCAGAGCAATTCAAACATCATTGTCGCCCCGACTAATGCGGTCATTCCACCGACGTCGAACGGCGGTGCCACCTCAACCACATCGGCCCCGACGATATTGACGCCTGCCAGAAGGCGCAGCATTTCTTGCGCCTCGCGGGTGGTAAAGCCACCAATTTCCGGCGTGCCGGTGCCGGGGGCCATCGAAGGGTCGATACTGTCGACATCAAAGGTCACATAAGTTGCACTATCACCTACTATGGAGCGAGCCTCCTCCATTACGCTGGCAGCGCCGCGTTGAACAAACTCTTCCATGTAGATGACACGGATCCCCTGTTCGAGGGCCCAGTCGTGTTCGGTCGGATCATAGACTGACCCGCGTATGCCGATCTGAACCATCCGGTTGGGGTCGATCAGCCTTTCTTCGATACCACGCCGGAATGGTGTGCCATGCGTATAAGGATTGTCGCCGAAATAGCTGTCGTTGGTGTCTGAATGAGCGTCGAAATGGATCAAGCCCACTGGACCGCCAGCCGCGACGGCCCGCAGCACTGGGAGCGTTGTCAGGTGATCTCCGCCGACCGACAACGGGATTGCACCAGTCGCCACAATGTCAGCCATGCCGCGTTGAATTAGCGCGAGCCCGTCGGTCAGGTTAATAGGGTTGATCTGAAGGTCACCCACATCCGCTACATTCGCGACCGAAAACGGGACTACTCCGGAGACGTGATGCGCGCGGCGCATCAGGCTGGACATGCTGCGCACCTCACGCGGGCCGTGACGCGCACCGGCACGGTTAGTGGTGCCGCCATCCCAGGGAATGCCGATCAACGCGATATCGAGGCCTTGCGCGCTAGCCACCGCTGGCAGCCGCATGAACGTCGCGTGCCCGGCAAAGCGTGGGACAAGTGACGCGTCGACGGGTTGGTGAAAATCGGTCATGCCTTGGGTCCTTTTTCAAATTCGCTTTTGAAGGTGAGTAGTGCATCAGTGCTGGCACACAACTTTTTCTCACCTGTTTAAGGTCTGGTTGTCAGCCTTTGCTGATCCCAACAACCATCAGGTGTGCAGAAGTGGGATATGAAACCAAGTGCGATCTGCTGTGGTCTGGCCACTTCGACCATATGGAGCCACAGGATCTGTCATGACGTCAAATTCGCCTTGCATGTTCCGGCGTGACACTCGGGCGGTAGAAGAGGCATCGAGCCGGGACATTCACCGTGTGATGGCGATCATCCCCTCACGGCGTTGACCACACATAGGCCACGTATCCGGTCAACACGACGAAACCCATTCCGCGACCGATAACGTGGCGTGTCAAAAGCACCGCAGTCAAGACCAACGAGGCCGCAATCATGATTAGCAGATCGAACGTCAGGAACCTGTCGGCAACAGGCACAGGCTTGATCAGCGCCGTCACGCCCAGAATGCCCAGCACGCTGAAGATGTTTGGCCTGACGATATTGCCGATAGCGATTCCCGACTAACGCCGGAAAGCCGCAGTGATGGATGTGGCAAGTTCAGGAATGGACGTGTCCACCGCCACGATTGTCAGGCCGATGAACGCCTCGGATACGCCAAAGCCGCAGGCAATAGACACCGAGCCAACGACCAGAAACCGGGCCCCGAACATCAAGACGAGTATGGAGGACGGAACAGACGTGTCAGTGTCGTCATCACCGGCCTCGCCGGGTTGCAGGTAGGTAGCAAGCCAGGGCGAGGACCAGCAAGCCGCCCGGCAGTCGACCGATCTCGCCCGTTGCAAATATCGGCACCAAGGCGATCGCCGCAGCGACCATGACAGCCGTATCGCGCCGGAGCGTCGCGCCAGAGACTCGGATCGGCCAGACCAGACTCGTTAGACCGACGATCAACAGAATGTTGGCAATATTCGATCCGACAATATTGCCAACCGCGATGTCTGGCACACCGCGCAACGCGGCCTGAACCGAGACAAGTAGCTATGGGGTCGAAGTCCCGACCCCCACTACGGTCAGGCCGATAAGCATTGGCGGCATCGCCATGCGCCGGGCAATCCCGACGCTGCGGCGCACCAGCGCCTCGCCACCGAAAAACAGGCCGATCAGTCCGGCCACAACATAGATGTAATCCAACGAAACAACCCTCGCAGGCAGTTCGTCTGCCCACGCCGAAATAGGCGTGACAATCGCGTGACCCAAGAGCATTTGCGAACGATTTTTTTCCACATGGTAATGCAAGCCCCCGATCCGCCGGGCTGCCAATTTCCGAAAAAAAGGCGCTACTAATCGGTGTATGTCATGACGTGCCGCCCTATCTGAAAGCGGAACGCCATGAGAAAATGAACCCGATGAGAAAAACTTGTGTCCGCCCTGCCATGTCCTGCCTTGCGCTGACGGTATCTCTGGTTGCTGGTCCGGCCTTTGCCGACGATTCCACCGAAATACGACTGCCGCTTGGCTCTGTCCTGATGACGCGGACGTCCGCGAACGATGATCTGACACTCGCCACCGATGTGGACACGCTGACATTTCAAAGCGCCTATTTTCCAGAGGTAGAAGCCCTGTCGGGCAATTCGTTTTTGATCTTTCTGGCAACAGGCGAACACGACTGCGCCGGATACTATATCTGGGGCACACTCGAAGACACCGGCCTGCGCGCTTCCCCCCAGTTCGGCAACTGCTCTGACAGAGGTGAAATCCTGCGCACCGCCAAAGGATTGATGCTGGTCATGCCTGGACCAAAAGGGTCCGGTGCCGTGAGTTACTTCCTCAACAAGGATGGAACCGTTACCGAAAACAACCAGGGCCTGGAAGCCGATGGGATCGTCGATCCGTTTTAAGGTAGTCAAAACTCTCGGATCAGATCAAATGTCTACAACGCTCGCACAGTGGACATGGCTGCTAGCCGCAGAAAAGGGCCGGCTCTCCGAACTCCAGAGCTCGGTGCTGACTGAGGTGAAGCTTCGGAACGAGCCCAAGCTTACTGACTACGCCTGCCCAGATAGATTTTATATTGTCGGACTACTCTCTTCTTTGATGGGGTCTGCTGTCGAGTATCATCACTTCGATAGACACCAGGTGTGCCTCCATTGCTCTTAGGGCAGCGGCAGGATCGCCAGCCTCGATCGCATCTACGATTTTGCTATGTTGATCGCTGTGAATTGTCTGGAATTCATTGGGTGCAATGCGCCGATAGGTGCGATCCCATTCACGTTGCCACACAACGCGTCTGCGGGCACCCGAAAGGTAGATAAGGAAGCCGACTAGAAC
>JBLHTS010000110.1:0-10907 GCA_047627695.1 Yoonia sp.
CTCGCGCACTGCAAGCATGATCGTAGCAATGATCATCGTCGAGAAAACAGATCCCCACCATCCGCAGGCTACAGCATTGCTGAAACAGAGCCACGCTTTGATGCAAAGCCTGTTTGCGCCCGAAGATAACTTCTACCTCGACATCGCTGATCTGGTTGACCCGACTATCCATTTCTTTGCAGCGCGGATTGGGGCGCACCTGTGCGGCACTGGCGCGTTGAAAATCAACGACGGCTACGGTGAAGTGAAATCAATGTTTGTAACCGAAGAGGCGCGCGGCAAAGGCGTCGCCGAAGCCATTTTGCGCCAGATCGAAGACCAAGCGCGCGCCGAAAACCTACCGGTTCTCAAACTTGAAACTGGCAACGTGCTGCATGCAGCCCACAGGCTTTACCGGCGCTTCGGCTTTCAGGACTGCGGCGTCTTTGGAAACTACGTTGCGGCAAAAAGCTCCATCTTCATGGAAAAGCCGCTGTGAGTTTACTCCGCCTTCTTGGCCTCGGCTGCCGCTTTCATCCGCGCCAGCAATTCCTCTTTGCTAGGGCGCTGGCCAAACGGCTTTTTGTTGCTGCCATGCGCGTTATGTTCATTGTGTTTCGGTGCTTTTTTGCCCAATTTTGGCGCTCCTGTGGCTTTGTAATCCATGGTCGTGACCTTTTGTTTCGGCGCTCCTTAACACGTGGATTTCGCCAATGCACCTGCTAGCCGCGACACCAGGTGCGATTTCTGACGGCACTGAACCTGTCGATCTGGGGCAGACGCCTGCCGATATAGTAATCATCTCTGCGGCGGACACCGAACTGGCCGCTCTGTCAGAGGCGCGTTCGGAAATGCGCGATCCGCCAACCTTGCGCTTGGCGAATATGATGAACCTGATCCATCCGATGTCGGTCGATTTACATCTGGATAATTGCGCCACTAAATCACGGCTGGTGATTGCACGTATTTTAGGCGGTGCGGGCTATTGGAAATACGGATTGGTCCAATACGCAGCGCGTTTGCATAACGCGGGCATCCCCTTTGCGGCCCTGCCCGGCGACGACAAACCAGATCAAGAATTGCGCGAACTCTCGACCGTCAGCGGACAAGACTACGATGCGCTCTGGTCCTATCTGGTCGAAGGTGGGCCGCAAAACAGCACTAATATGCTGGCCTATGCCAAAGCGATGCTGAACGGTGGCGAAAAACCTGCCGCCCCCAGCCCGCTTTTGCGCGCAGGTGTCTATTGGCCAGGTGCGGGGATCGCCGACCTGTCCGCCGCGCAAGCAGACTGGACGATGGGCGCACCTGTCGTGCCCATCATTTTCTACCGCGCACTGGTCCAAGGCGGCGGATTGAACCCGATCAATCGCATGGTGCGCAGTTTGCTACGCGCCGGTCTGAACCCGCTACCTATCTTCGTGGCGAGCCTCAAAGACCCTGTCAGCACCGCAACGCTTGACCATATTTTCGCAGCCGCACCACCCGATGTGATCCTGAACTGTACCGCCTTTGCAGTCGGCAGCCCGCATGACGGCGACGATAGCCCGACTAATCCCCTTCTCAGCAATGAAGCGCCCATATTCCAAGTTATCCTGTCAGGCGCCAGCGAAGCCTCTTGGACCGAAGGCCTGCACGGATTGACCGCCCGCGACATCGCCATGAACGTGGCCCTGCCAGAGGTCGACGGGCGTATTTTGTCCCGCGCAGTCAGCTTTAAGGGCGAAGCGTTCTTTGACGACGCCACCGAATGTCCCATCGCCACCTACCAAGCACGCGGCGACCGCGTTGATTTTGTCACCCAACTTGTCAAAGGCTGGACAAAACTACGCCACATAGCGCCAGCCGATAAGAAAACGGCCCTGATCCTTGCCAACTACCCCAACAAAGACGGACGTCTGGCAAATGGCGTAGGGCTCGATACGCCTGCGGCCACAGTGCATGTGCTGAACCTGCTCAAATCCAATGGTCACAAAGTTACGCCACCCGCCGACAGCGCAGCTTTGATGGCGCAAGTAATGGCAGGCCCAACAAACTGGCTCACTGACCGCGCAGACAAAGAAGGCGGCGAATTCCTGCCTCTCGACATCTACAACCAGCACTTCAACGCGCTCCCTTGGGAGGTCAAAGAAAAGATCAGTTCCCGCTGGGGCACCCCCGAACAAGACCCCTTCTTTTACCTAAATAAACTTCCGCCGGAGGCTCCGGCAAACACCCAAAAATCAGGGTTCGCCCTAAGCATCCACCATTTCGGCAATGTCGTCATCGGCCTGCAACCCGCGCGTGGTTATAACATCGACCCAACCGAAACTTATCACTCGCCCGATCTGGTTCCGCCCCACAACTATCTGGCGTTCTATTTCTGGCTGCGCCACCACTGGCGCGCGGATGCCATCGTGCACATGGGCAAACACGGGAACCTCGAATGGCTACCGGGCAAAGCGGTCGCCTTGTCAGAAACCTGCTGGCCCGAGGCCGTTTTTGGACCCACCCCGCACCTTTACCCCTTCATCGTGAACGATCCGGGCGAAGGCACGCAAGCCAAGAGGCGCGCGTCTGCGGTCATCATCGACCACCTGACCCCGCCACTGACCCGCGCCGAAAGCTATGGTCCGTTGCGGGATCTCGAAGCACTTGTCGACGAATACTATGAAGCCGCAGGCATCGACCCGCGCCGCATCGCGCATTTGCGCAAAGAGATTTTGTCGCTGTCCGAAGTGACGGGCCTTGGCAAAGACGCTGGCTTTACAGGTGACAGCGACGGTGACTTAGGCAAGCTAGACGCGTATCTTTGCGAGCTTAAAGAAGCACAAATCCGCGACGGACTTCATATCTTCGGGCAATCCCCGACGGGCGATCAAGAACGCGATCTGGCGATTGCACTGGCCCGCGTGCCACGCGGCAGTGGCAAAGGGCGCGACGCATCGCTGTTGCGCGCATTGGCCAAAGATCTCGGCCTCAGCATCGATCCGCTTGATTGCGACCTCGCAGCACCCGCGCCAGAAAAACCAGATGCTTTGTTGGATGAGACCCATTGGCGCAGCAATGGCGATACTGTTGAAAAACTCGAAGCATTTAGCCAGAAAATTGTGAGCGGGCAAATGCCTGCACCCGGACCGCACAGCGCAGAAGTTGCAGCAGAAATCGCTGAACGCATCCTACCGACAATCAAAACCTGCGGCCCTGCCGAAGGGGCGGCATTGCTCACTGGCCTTGCAGGCAAATTCGTCCCACCCGGCCCGTCTGGCGCGCCGACCCGGGGTCGGCTTGATGTCCTGCCCACTGGGCGCAATTTCTTCTCGGTCGATAGCCGTGCCGTGCCGACGCCGACCGCTTGGGCGTTGGGGTGGAAATCTGCCAACCTGTTGATCGAAAAACACCTGCAAGACCACGGCGATTGGCCGCGCAGCATGCTTGTGACCGCTTGGGGCACCGCCAATATGCGCACCGGCGGCGATGACATTGCACAAACGCTGGCGTTGATGGGGGTGAAACCGACTTGGGATAGTGCCAACAGACGCGTGACCGGTTTCGAAGTTTTGCCGCAATCCATCCTTGGACGACCTCGCGTGGATGTCACGTTGCGCATTTCGGGCTTTTTCCGTGACGCCTTCCCGCAGCTGATTGCACTCGTCGATTCAGCTGCCCGTGCGGTCCAAGACCTTGACGAACCTGCCGATCTGAACCCTGCCGCCGCGCGCACCAAAGCAGGCGAAGACCAAACCCGCGTCTTTGGATCAAAGCCCGGCGCTTACGGCGCAGGCCTGCAAGCGTTGATCGACGAACGCATCTGGACTGACAAATCCGACTTTGCAGAGGCGTATCTGGAATGGGGCAGCTTTGCTTATGGCAAAGGCGCGCAAGGACACAAAGCCCGCGACGCATTCGAAGCACGGCTAAGCCAAGCTGAAGCGATTGTGCAAAACCAAGACAACCGCGAACACGACATTCTGGATAGCGATGACTACTATCAATTCGAAGGCGGCGCCGCGGCAGCTATCAGCACACTTCAAGGCCAAGATCGGCCGATCTATCACAACGACCATTCACGCCCAGAGCGGCCTGTGATCCGCACGCTTGACGATGAAATCGGACGGGTCGTCCGGTCGCGCGTGGTAAACCCAAAGTGGATCGACGGGGTCAAACGGCACGGCTACAAAGGCGCGTTCGAGATTGCGGCGACGGTGGATTACCTTTTTGCCTTTGCAGCAACGACGGGTGCCGTGCGCAACCATCATTTCGATCTGGTGGAAGAAGCATTTATCAAAGACGACGAAACCCGCGAATTTATCGCCGACGCAAATGCGCCTGCCCTCAAAGAAATCGCCCAGCGCCTGCAGGAAGCGATTGATCGCAATCTCTGGCAGCCCAAATCAAACTCTGCCCGTGCGCGGATTGCAGGGTTGTTGGCTTAGGGACAGTCCACCTGCACGCGCATCACCGCTTGATCACCTGACCAAGTGCCGGGAACTGGCGTGCACCCAGTGGTAGCGATCACTGCCTTTGCAGCGCGCGGAACAATATTGCGCAACGAAAAAACCACTTCGCGGTTGGTGCGTATTAATTCAACGCGATCACCCTTACGGCACACATCGAAGGTGCTACCATCAACGGTCACGGTTTGCGCCTCCACCCCTATAAACCGTAGCGATGCGGTATTGCATGCAGCCAATGACGCTGCCACAAGTATGGTCCCAGCCGACTGATATCGCATTGCATAACCCCTCTTGGTTCGCGTTCAGTTGTGCCCGTTTAAGGTTAACGAAACCTTTATGTATGACCGGAGGATACCATGACCGAAGATACAGATCGCCACGCAATGAAGATGGCCAAAAAGAAAGTCGCGCGTGACAAGATCATGGCGACCAAGACCGACAAAAAAGGTCTGGTTATTGTCCATACAGGCAAGGGCAAAGGGAAATCCTCGGCAGCGTTCGGGATGATTTTTCGCTGCATCGCGCATGGTATGAAATGCGGTGTCGTGCAGTTCATCAAAGGCGGGATGTCCACAGGCGAGCGTGATTTGATCCTTACCAAGTTCACCGACACTTGCGCATTCCACACGATGGGCGAAGGCTTTACTTGGGAAACCCAAGATAAATCTCGCGATATCGAAATGGCGCAGGCCGCTTGGGCCAAGGCCAAGGAACTGATCCTAGACGAGACCAACCGCATGGTTTTGCTGGACGAGATTAACATCGCGATCCGCTATGATTATGTGAGTGCCGCCGAAGTGGTGGAGTTCTTGCGCGATCATAAGCCTGCCATGACTCACGTAGTTCTGACAGGGCGCAACGCGCATGAAGATTTGATTGAACTGGCCGATCTGGTCACTGAAATGGAACTGGTCAAGCACCCGTTCCGGTCGGGTATCAAAGCACAAATCGGGGTAGAGTTCTAAATGGCCAAGCACCGCGTCCTTACCGAATTTGGCATGGGCACCAGCCTGCGCCGCCAAGACTATACTCAAGCGGCAAGGCGCGGTTTGCAAGATGCGCTTTGGCACAACTCGATCAATATGGCCGAACTCTTTGGCTTCCCGAAAGAAGCGATGCTGATTGATGTCCAAGTCGGCGTGCAGCAACCTGATCAGGTTGATACCGCAAGTCTGCTGGATATCTTCCCCTACGGTCAACCAACCATCACCGTGCATCACGGCGGTCTTGATGTACCGCGCCCTGATGGCAAGCCAACCGTCATCGCTAATGTTGCGATCAACGTATCGTTTGAGATGGAGCGCACATAATGGACCAGCGCGTTATCATCGAAATGGGGATGGGCAACGATCTGCACGGGATGGATTATCAAAAGGCCGCACGCCGTGCGATCGAGGACGCGATCCGTCATTCCACGTTGCCGATTTTTCAGAGCATCGGCATGGCGCATACCGAAATGCGCGTTCAGGTCACCGTCGCAGTGCAAGAACCGGACAAGATTGATGCCGAGGCGCTGAAATCCGGTCTGCCGCGTGGCCGTGTGACGGTCAGTGTGGTCCAAGGTGGCCTCAATATACCCAACCCTGAAACGAGCGACACGGCGGTTGTAGCGACCGCATCTGTCGAAGCGTTTTTGCCCAGCCAAGCGGGTAAATGGGCGCAAACATAAGTGGAGCTGACGCAAAATCATCGGGACGCTTTGCGCGATGTTTTACGGTGGCGGCGCGATGTACGTCACTTTCTACCCGATCCGATTGCACCCGAAGTGCTAGAGCGGTTGCGCACAGCAATGAATATGGCCCCATCGGTCGGCAACGCACGCCCTTGGCGGGTTTTGCAGGTCACGACGCCCGCGCTGCGCGAGACTGTGATCTCAAATTTCGAAGCCGCCAATACCAAAGCCGCCGCAATCTATTCGAACGCCAAACGCGCCAGTTATAACAAGCTGAAGCTGGAAGGATTGCGTGTCGCCCCTATTCATTTGGCGGTATTCACCGAGGCCAAGCCGGCAGCAGGTCACGGCTTGGGGCGGCAAACCATGCCCGAAATGCTCAGCTATTCCACGGTTGCCGCGATACACACGCTTTGGTTGGCGGCGCGGGCTGAAAATCTCGGGTTGGGCTGGGTGTCGATCCTTGATCCACAGACGATTGCCAAGACGCTGAGTGTGCCTGCTGACTGGCATCTGACGGGTTATCTTTGCATCGGCAAAGCAGCAGGTAGCGACGACACCCCCCTGCTGCATCGCAACGATTGGCAAAGCAACACCGACACCGTCTGGACCGAGGTTTAGGCTTTCATCGCCGCCGTGCGCACCGCACTTAGCGTGGCCCCTGTCGACAGAGCTTCTTCGTCTACCTGACATTCGATCACGGCCACGGTTCCTGCCGCCTGCGCGCGCGCGAAAACAGCAGGGAAATCTGCCGAGGTTTTCACGACTTCGCCATGCCCGCCATAGGCACGGGCGAAAGCTGCGAAATCCGGATTGACTAATGCCGTGCCGGAAACCCGCCCCGGATAGGTCTTTTCCTGATGCATCCGAATGGTGCCGTAGCGGCCATTGTTCATCACAATCACGATCGGCTTTGCACCATGTTGAACTGCAGTTGACATCTCGTTGCAGGTCATCTGGAAACAGCCGTCACCGGCCAAACATACGACAGCGCGGTCAGGGTGCTCCAAAGAGGCGGAAATCGCTGCCGGAAACCCGTAGCCCATCGACCCAGAGGTCGGAGCAAGTTGGGTACCATATTGTTTATAAACAAAATAACGGTGCAACCATGCCGCATAATTGCCCGCACCATTCGTCAAGATCGCATCATCGGGCAAATGATCCGACAGCCACTTGATCACGATTTCCTGCTTAAGTGCGCCGGGACTTTCTTGCGGGATCAACCATGCATCGTAGTCGGCACGGACTGCAGACGTCCATGTAGACCAGTCCCCTGCTGGGCTGGCATTTGCCAGTTGCCGCAGAGCAGCGGGGGCTGTAGCGATAATGCCAATATCCGGCGTATAAACCCGCCCAATCTCATCGGCGTCCGCATGTATATGGATAATCACCTTTTGCGGATCAGCGGGGTCAACCAACGTATAGCCTTGGGTTTCGATGTCGCCGAAACGGGTACCAAGAAGCAGCATGAAATCCGCCTCACGCACACGCGCCGCCAGTCGCGGATTGATGCCCACATTCAAGTCACCTGCATAATTCGCATGGTGATTTTCCATGTAATCCTGCCGCCGGAACCCAAGCGCCACTGGCACCTGCTGTCGCTCTGCGAAGGCCTGCAAATCGGCTTGCGCTTTGGCGGACCAATGCGGACCACCTGCGACGATCAAAGGCCGCTCTGCCTGCGCCAAAGCGTGCATGACCGCTTGCATCGTATCCGCGCTAAGTACGGGTTGAAGCCGCTTGGACGACCGCAGGTCAGGGACGTCTGCAGAAGCACTTAACATGTTTTCCGGTAGAGCCAAAACCACTGGGCCGGGCCTGCCTGATGTGGCGACCGCAAATGCGCGTCCAATGTATTCGGCCAGTCGGTCGGTGTCATCAACCTGCGCGACCCATTTCGCCAGCCCGCCAAAAACCTGCCTATAATCAACCTCTTGAAAGGTCTCGCGGTCGGTGTGTCGGTTGTCGATCTGGCCGACAAACAGAACCATCGGTGTGCTGTCTTGCATCGCAATATGAATACCCGCCGACGCATTCGCAGCGCCCGGGCCACGCGTGACAAAGCATACGCCGGGTTGGCCCGTCATCTTGCCATAAGCTTCGGCCATCATTGCGGCGCCGCCTTCTTGGCGACAGACGATATTTGGGATGCCACTGTCATAAAGCCCATCAAGAGCTGCCAAAAAGCTTTCGCCGGGGACCGAGAAGACACGGCGTACGCCAAGCTTAACCAACTGATCGCTCAGTATTTTGCCACCATGTCGGATCATAGATGCCTCCCCTTATTTGCACCTAACATGAGACACGCACAGCCCCTGTGCAAGCGTTGCTATGGCGAAATGTGAAGATCGCTCTAGCTGTCTGATAAGCACATACTGGGAGCACTTATGACAACTTTACTTGGCATCTCGGGGTCACTGCGCAAAGCATCCACAAACACCATGTTGATGCGCAATGCCGCAGCGACTTTCAACGCCGACACATTCATTGAAGGCGACATCAATCTGCCGCTGTACAACGGAGATCTGGAAAAGGCAGAAGGCGTGCCAGCGTCCGTGCAACTGCTTGCCGATCAGATCGCCTTGGCCGATGCCGTGATCATCGCGACACCAGAATACAACAAGGCCTTGTCGGGATCGTTGAAGAACGCACTGGACTGGGTAAGCCGCACCAAAGGTGGACCTTGGAAAGACAAGCCCGTCGCTATCATGTCTGCCGCCGCAGGTCGCGCGGGTGGCGAGAGGTCACAGTCTTCACTGCGACTAGCGATGATGCCGTTCCGACCAAATCTGCTGCAAGGACCAGAGGTTCTGATTGCGAATTCAAGCAACGAATTTGATGAACAAGGTGAGCTGACAAACGAAAGATACATCCAAGTACTGACCGAATTGATGGCCGAATTGAAAGCCCGCATTTGACATGCAAATTTGTAGGGCGCTGTTGATGCTGGAGATTTTGCATCGACGCCCCTAATTATGAGGCTCACGGTCACCGAAGGGACGGATCACGGCAAGAGGCGCAGGCGGCAGCGACGGCTGAACAGGCACGTTCTAGATCGGTTTGATCATGATGATTGGCGGCGGCTATTTGCTGCTGAATAATATTGTCGTGCGGCCAAACTTTGGTCTGGGCGCGGTGGCGTTCCGCTTTGGCGGGCTACTCATTACCAGCGGGATCATCTTTATCCCGTTCATGTTCGGCGTCGGGATCATCTTTTACAATGCCAGAAATTGGCTTGGGTGGCTTTTGGCTGGCGGGTCGATGATTGCTTTGATCTTTGGTGTTATCGCCAATATGCAGTTGCAATTCGCCCGTATCAGCGCCTTTGACTTGATTGTCATTCTGGTCCAGCTTGTTGGCGGGATCGGGCAATTTTTACGGTCGCTGCGCGCTGGCTAGGCTGTTGGGCGGGGGTCACCCCCCGCCGCCATATCAATAGCCTAATGCACACCCGTCTTTGCGTGGATCACTGCCCGCTTCCAACACACCAGTGTCATGCAGCAGGATCGCCTGCGCCCCACCTATCGCCGTGTTGGGTCGAATAACATCATGACCTAGTGCTACCAATTCAGCTTTTACAACGTCGCTATAGCCGTCCTCAACTTTGAGTTGGTTGAATTCGGTAAAACAGCGCGGCGCATCAATGGCGGCCTGCGGAGACAGTCCAAAATCGGTGATGTTGGTGACAAAACGTGCGTGACCAGTGGATTGATACTGCCCGCCCATAACCCCGAAAGGCATATAGATCTTGTCGTTCTTTTTCAGGATCGCCGGAATGATCGTGTGCATCGGACGCTTTCCCGATCCTGCCTCGTTGGGGTGCCCTTCTTCAAGCGTAAACCCGGCGCCACGGTTTTGCAGCAGCACACCGAACTTGTCAGAGGCAATTCCAGATCCGAAGTCTTTGAAGATCGAAAAGATCAACGAAACGCACATCCGGTCCTTATCAACGACGGTGATATAGATGGTGTCTTTATGTGTCGCCTCAACGCCTGACGTGCCAGCAGGCATCACGCGTTTGGGATCAATCAAAGCCACAAATTTTTCCGCCGTTTCGGGCGAAGTCATGTAATCCAGCCGGCTCATATAGTCAGGATCGGCCATGAATTTGTTGCGCACGTCATAGGCAAGTTTTGTGGCCTCAGCTTCGATATGCGCGCGCTCTGATCCCCACGGGTCCATGCCTGCAATGTCGAAATGCTTGAGCATGTTCAGAAGCAGGATTGCAGTTGCGCCTTGCCCGTTCGGTGGATGCTCGTATAGGTCCAGCCCGCCATAGGCGCCAACGATCGGACTTGTATACTCGCAGGCCGTATTGGCAAAGTCTTCCAGCGTATGCGTGCCGCCAAGGGCTTGCAGGCTGGAAACAATATCTTCGGCAACTTCGCCTTCATAGAAACCTGCGCGGCCTTCCATCGCAATGCGGCGCAGGACTTTCGCCTGTTGCGGGGCGCGGAACAGCTGGCCCGGTTGCGGGGCTTGACCATTTAACAGGAAATAGTCACGCGCTGCACCCGACAGGTTCCCCGTAGACTGGCCCCAGTCAGAGGCGACCCGTTCTGCGACAGGAATTCCTTCTTCTGCATAGTGGATGGACGGCGCAAGAATGGCTTTCAGCCCCAGTTTTCCAAAGTCTTTTGACAACATGCAAAACGCATCAACCGCACCCGGAACTGTCACGGCATCCGCTGAAAAGAGCGCAATTTTATCGCCCTTTTCCCGCAGCTTGGCCGCATCAATACCCGCAGGTGCGCGGCCAGAGCCGTTCAAAGCAACGACGCGGTCTTCGCCCGCGGGGGTCATCAGCACAAAACAGTCAC
>JBLHTS010000111.1:0-10857 GCA_047627695.1 Yoonia sp.
CCAAATCTGTTCCACCAGAACCGAACCGCTTCGTGGCTGACGTCGATCCCGCGCTCGTGCAGGAGATCCTCGACATTCCGAAGCGAAAGCGGAAACCGGACATACATCATTACCGCTAGCCGAATGATTTCCGGGCTTGTCTTGAAATAGCGAAAGGGACTGCGTTTTGTCATCCGGCGAGGCTACGAAACCACTCTGCCCGGCTCAAGCCGGTTTTGTCTGACAGTGCCGCCGAAAGCAGACCTTGGATTATAGCGTTGAATGAAAGCCTTCGATAAGTTGCCTTAAACCTATGTATGCACCGGCGAAAATCGCCGCGAGCGTTATTGGCGCACTGTAAGCCAAAACGGAAATAGCTGACAATCCTTGACCGATGCTGCAACCGAGCGCAATCACAGCACCAGCGCCCATGAGAGCTGCGCCGACAATCTGGCGCTTTAGTTCACGCGGATCTTCACAGGCTTCCCACTTGAAATGTCCTTTGATCAAGCTTCCAACAAACGATCCCAAAAGTACGCCTATGACGGACCCAACTCCAAATGTGATTGCTGTTCCAGACGCGGTCATTGCATAAAGCATCGACGCGCCAATAGGTGCAGAGAAGGTATGCGAGACGACCGGAGTCGCGTCAAAGCCACTGCGGGCCACGAAGTCTGTTCCTATCCAGCCAGATACTATGGCAACGCCCACAATCCCCCCCCAAAGCAATGCAGATTTTATGATGCTTGTGCGGCGTGTCGCAATACTTAAGGTGAGAATAGCAAGGCCAATAGACAGTCCAATAGCAGTGACGGGTATACCAGTCATGTCGCGGATTCCGTGTGCAATTCCCGGTACAGACACAAGATCGGCGCTGCGCGGGAAGATCGCTATATTAGCATATCCAAGGGGTCCACTAAGAACGAAAAGTGCCGACAGGCCCATCACCATCACGATCACGAGCGACCGAAGGTCACCGCCGCCAAGACGGGCAAGTGCGCCGTAGCCGCAATTTCCAGCAAGGGCCATTCCGTAACCAAACATTAGGCCACCAATGACGCTGGCTCCAATGTTAAGCGACTGAGACAGATAGCTTGATTGGCCAATTCCAAAATAGCCAAATTGGGATGCTAAGAAACTTCCGCATATCGACACACCAATGGCGACACCCCACATGCGCAACCGGGCATCACTGCCACCGTAAAGGTAGTCCTCAATCGCACCAAGGGTACAAAATCGACCCATTCGCGCAGCGAGGCCGAGTAGGATACCACCGGCCCCGGCAATCAGTGCGACCAACATGCTATCAGAGATAAAATCGAACATTTTTGGATTTCCCCAACCTAGAATGTGTTTTTCTGGGTAAGGCAGAAATGACTAGTTAGCCGCGCAAAACAGATCATAGACAACTTCCATTATTTGCTTCGGACGGTCATCTGTCAAACTATAATAGATAACCTTACCGTCACGGCGTGGGGTGACCAAACCTTCAAGGCGTAACCGTGATAGTTGTTGGGACACTGCGGCCTGGCGTGCTGACAGGAGTTCCTCGAGCTCGGTGACAGATTTTTCCCCTGTCACAAGATGACACAAGATCATCAACCGTCCCTCATGGCTAATAGCCTTAAGGAAGTTGGAAGCGCGCTGCGCATTTTGCATCATTTTATCAAGATCCTCGTCACAGAGGTTCTCATCAAACACTGGTAGGCCCATGAAGTGCCCTTTTTTTAAAAACTACGACAGTCTCCGGCTATTCATTGATATTCTCAGTATCACCTACTCACTCAATTTCAATGGGTCTAGGGTACAAAACGCCTTCATCCCGATGAATCTTGTAAGTCAGAAGCTTCTTGCAACATTAAACCCAACAACCCCCAGAAAAACCCTTCGCCGGGATAACCCTCAATTCGGGAAACTTCGACGCCGTTGTCCACTAAGATAAACGTTGGAGTGAAATGTGGGCTGCTTTTGAGAGTTAAATCCAAAGGTATTGGGTCGTGCACATCTATCCGACGCAAAGGGGCTGCTACTCCTTCGTTCGTCAAAGGATATATTTTTCCTATTTCTTCATTCCAAAGTTCGCACCAGAAACATCCTTGTTCTTCGGCCATTATCAAAGTCATTTCCGCGTTGGCCGGAGCCATATACGAAAGCACTGTCAGAGCGGCAAAAAGTGGGACGCGTAAATTGATCATCAAGTAACCCGATTGACTATTCGTATTCATCTTTTCTAATATGTTCCAAGACCTGAAGCAAGTGAACAACGGAAAACCCATGTTTGATGTTACATTATCCGGCGCTGCCTTGGCGGGCCTTTTGTCGTTCTTGTCGCCGTGTATCCTACCGATCGTACCATTTTACCTTTCGTATCTGGCTGGCGTTGGCATGAACCAGATTGCAGATGGCGTGGAGGTTTCGAGCACTGTTCGCCGCCGTGCTTTTCTGGCCTCTCTGTGTTTTGCGGCAGGTGTCATCACGATTTTCATGGCTTTGGGCGCGACCGCCAGTTTGTTTGGACAGGTTGTCAGAGAATGGTTTGATGTTTTGCGGTGGGTAGCCGCGGCGATTATCATCGCGATGGGCCTGCATTTCCTCGGCGTGATCCGTATTGGAGTTTTGTATCGCCAAATACGGGCAGACACCGGCGACACATCCAACCTCAGCTATGTCGGCGCATACGTCATAGGGTTGGCTTTTGCGTTTGGATGGACGCCATGTGTAGGTCCTGTGTTGGCCGCGATCTTGTTCATGGCGGGCGGCTCAGAAACAACATTGCAGGGTGCGTTGCTGTTGCTGGCTTATGGCATTGGTATGACGCTGCCATTTGTGGTTGCCGCGCTGTTCATTGGGCCGTTCATGCGGTGGATGAAATCATTCCGGAAATACTTCGGCTTGATCGAAAAGCTGATGGGCGTCCTGCTGATCATCTTCGGCATTCTGATAGGCACAAACACGATTAACTATATCGCACAATGGATGCTGGAGGTCGCGCCTGACCTTTGGTTCCTGCTTTAGAGAGGATCTTCCTTATGAAAAGACTATTTGCGGCTTTGACTGCCATTTTATTTGCGGTGCCGCTTTTTGCCGCCACGCTTGGTGACGACGGTCTGCACAAGACGGACTGGATGCGGGAAACGTTCAAGGATCTGAGAGAGGATCTTGCGGAAGCGAATGAGGAAGGCAGGCGGCTCATGATCATTATTGAGCAGCGTGGATGCATCTACTGCAAAAAAATGCACGAAGAGGTGTTTGTCGTTCCCGAAATCGACCAGTTCATTCAGGACAACTTCTTTGTTGTGCAAATCAATATGTTTGGTGATCTTGAAGTGACCGATTTTGACGGAACCACCTTGCCAGAAAAAGACATCGTGAGGCGCTGGAGCGCGCTGTTCACGCCGACCATATTATTTTTCCCATCTGAAGTTTCTGACGAAGTGGCAGCCAGTCAAGCCGCTGTAGTAACGATGCCAGGTGCGTTTGGACGACATACCACACTTAACATGCTCACTTGGGTCGTCGAAGAGGGATACCTTGGCGAAGAGAGTTTCCAAAAATACCACGCCCGCAAATTTTCAGAGCAAAACCAGTGACCTTTGCTGCGGACTCATTCGTAAATTCAAATTCTTGAATTTATTATTGCAAGAATCTGATTTAGTACGCTACTGTACACATACGAGATTACAGGTCTTTGGGAGGACACATGAAAAATAACCTATTTGCGGCCATCGCAATTTGCGTTGCACCAGGCATGGTTGCGGCCGAAAACATCGCGCCAAGCGATGTTGCTTTTGTCGACGGTGCTGTTCTTGCTTCGCTTACGAGTGTGGCTGGCGATCCTGTTGCGGGGCGTGCTGCGTTCATCAACCGCAAGCAGGGCAATTGCCTTGCGTGCCATATGAACGCGGAGATACCCGAACAGTCCTTCCATGGTGAGGTTGGTCCTCCGCTTGATTTTGTCAGTGAACGTTGGAGCGCTGAAGAACTGCGTGGTATCGTGGCAAATTCAAAAATGATGTTCCCCGATACCATCATGCCCGCCTTCTATAATGGGCAGGAAGCTGATCGAACTTTGAGCAAATTCGCCGGGAAAACGGTACTGTCGGCCCAGCAGGTTGAAGATATCGTGGCCTACCTGCAAACCCTTTCAGATTAACATGAACTCTAACTTTGGAGATGTGAGAAACATGGCACTTACACGCCGCAAAATGCTGCTCTTAGGATCGGCTACATTCACAACTGCTGCATTTATGGGGTTACCTGCGTTCGCAGGTCTGGCCGATGATGCAATTATGGCCATCACCGGTGGTGCTGAAATGGGGGCGGAGGGCATCACTTTGACCGCACCAGAAATCGCTGAGAATGGCAACACCGTGCCAGTTGAAGTTAGTGCACCAGGTGCGGTGTCTATCGCATTGTTTGCGTCGGGCAACCCAACCCCAGCAGTCGCCACATTCAATTTCGGCCCTCTTGCAGGTTCTCAGACTGGAGCGACACGCATCCGTTTGGCAAAAACACAAGATGTCGTTGCTATTGCAACAATGGCTGATGGATCATTCCGCCGAGCAGCTGCGACGGTCAAAGTAACAATCGGCGGCTGCGGCGGCTAAACAAGTTTAGAAGGAATATTCTGATGGCAGAAAATGTACGTCCTCGCGTTCGAGTCCCTGAAACGGCTGCAGTTGGCGAAGTTATAGTGATCAAATCGTTGATCAGTCACAAGATGGAATCAGGCCAGCGAAAAGATGGAGATGGCAACATCATTCCACGCTCGATTATCAACCGGTTCGTTTGTGCCTTTAACGGTGAACTCGTCATTGATGTCACTTTGGAAGCAGCCATATCGACCAACCCATTCTTCGAATTCGAAGCAGTGGTGCCAGAGGCAGGTGACTTCACCTTCACTTGGTATGACGACGACGGGTCAGTCTACGAAGAAACTAAATCAGTGGCGATCGCCTGATTTTAAACATCTAGGAAGGAACGCCATATGAAAATGCATAATGCAATCGCGGTGGCCGCAATGCTGTCATTCGCTGGAACAATAGGCTTTGCTCAGGATAGCAGTGAATTATCTGTCGAGGGCCTATCAATTTCGACCGAAGGTGACGCTGCGGCGCACATGGAAAACGTCGGCACAGCCTATTCTGGCTGGCGTTTCCGCTCAACAGAAACGCAAGCTATGCAAATGGATGATTTTGATAATCCGGGCTTTGTTTTTGTTGACGACGGAATCGCGTTGATGGCGTCGGTGGACGGAAGCGAAGGCAAGTCCTGTGCGTCCTGCCATGAAAACGTCGAAGGTTTTGCGGGCCTCAGAACGCAATTGCCACGGGTCAACGACAGTGGTGAACTTGAGACCATGCCAGAGCTGGTCAATGAATGCCGCACCGAACGCATGGGTGCAGAACCTTGGAAGTACGATGGGTCTCAGATGACAGCTGTTACGGCGGTGATTGGTTTGCAGTCGCGCGGTATGCCAATTGATGTTGCCATTGACGGGCCTGCTGAATCCTTCTGGAATCTTGGGCAAGAGCTTTATTATGCTCGTGTCGGGCAATTGGATCTATCGTGCGCAAACTGCCACGAAGATAACTATGGTACGATGATCCGTGCGGATCACCTGAGCCAAGGTCAGATCAATGGTTTCCCGACTTACCGCTTAAAAAATTCCAAGCTGAACTCTGTGCATAACCGTTTCTCCGGTTGCATGAAGAACGTACGTGCGGAGCCTTATGGTATCGGCTCTGATGAGTTCAAAGCACTAGAGCTTTATCTTGCATCGCGCGGCACTGGGCTTTTGGTCGAAACACCTTCGGTTCGTAACTAAAAAAGAAAACGATTGCCCGCGGCATTATGTGCTCGCGGGTGATTTTGTATTAACATATTCATTAAAATGCATATGTGTGCTTATTGCTTTAGGAATTCCCCATGATCTCTCGTCGCCACTTCGTACAAGCCGGTATGGCTACATCAGCAATTTATGGCGCTTCGGGCTTTGGGAATTGGGGGCGACTATCAGCACAACAAGCGCTAACGCAGAACGATCTTCTTGATTTCGAGACTTCGGGTAACGTGACGCTTGTGCATATTACCGATACGCATGCCCAGCTAAAGCCGCTGTATTTTCGTGAACCCGAAATCAACATTGGAGTTGGTGACGTTATTGGCAAACCACCGCACGTCACAGGCGCTGATTTTCGAAAGCTTTACGGCATTCAAGACGGCAGTTCGACTGACTATGCGCTGACGTACGATGACTTTACATCGCTCGCCGGCACATACGGTCGGATGGGCGGGATGGATCGCATTTCAACGGTCGTGAAATCAATTCGTGCCGACCGTCCTGATGCGCTTGTCCTTGATGGTGGCGACACGTGGCAAGGTAGTTTGACCGCATTGCGGACAAATGGACAAGATATGGTCGATGTGTTCAACGTGCTCGGCGCCGACGCGATGACATCTCATTGGGAATTCACCTTGGGCATCGACCGCGTGATGGAAATTGTCGAGAATGAACTGAATTTCCCGTTCTTGGGCGCCAATATCTTTGACACTGAATGGGACGAACGCGCTTTTGAACCGTATAAGATGTTCGAACGTGGCGGCGTGCAAATTGCTGTCATTGGCCAGGCGTTCCCATACATGCCGATTGCCAACCCTGGATGGATGTTTCCCGATCTTAGCTTTGGTGTGCGTCAAGACAACATGGCTGAATTGGTTGCAGAGGTTCGCGCAAAAGGCGCCGAACTCGTGGTTCTATTATCGCACAACGGCTTTGATGTGGACCGAAAGCTGGCCGCGAATGTTGATGGGATTGATGTCATCTTGACCGGCCATACGCATGATGCGCTGCCAGAGCCTGTGTTGGTCAACAAGACATATTTGATTGCCAGCGGAAGCCACGGTAAATTTGTAACTCGTCTGGATCTGGATGTACGCGATGGTGAAATGAAGGGAATCAAGCATCGCTTGATCCCTATTTTTACAGACGTTATTGCGCCTGATCCAGAAATGGCGGCCTTGGTTGACGGTCATCGCGCGCCTTATCAAGCAGAGCTTGATGAAGTAATTGGCAAAACAGATTCACTTCTTTACCGCCGCGGAAATTTCAATGGAACTTGGGACGACCTGATTTGTAATGCGCTCATTTCAGAACGCGAAGCAGACATCGCGTTGTCTCCGGGCTTTCGTTGGGGGGCATCGTTGTTGCCGGGACAAGATATCAAACGAGAAGACATCTTTAATGCAACCGCAATGAGCTATCCCGAGGCGTACCGGTCAGAAATGACGGGTGAGACATTGCATGTAATTCTCGAGGACGTTGCTGACAATCTCTTTAACCCTGATCCCTATTACCAACAGGGCGGCGATATGGTCCGCGTTGGCGGTATGGGGTACCGCATTGATATCAACAAACCGCAGGGCGAGCGGATTACTGAAATGACATTGCTCAAAACGGGTGAAAAAATTGACCCGTCGAAGACATATGTTGTCGCAGGATGGGCCAGTGTGAATGAAGGGACAGAGGGACCTGCGATTTGGGATGTTGTTGAAAGCCACGTTCGTCGCGAGGGAACTGTGTCCGTTGATCCAAATATGTCAGTCAAAGTTGTTGGAGCATAAAACCATGCATTTCTCTCAATACTTAACAATTTTGAATAAGCGATGAAGGACGTTGAATGATTGATGAATTCAAAGGATTGAAGCCGTCCCGTCGGGCATTTCTGCGCGGTGCGGCCGCTGCAGGTGGTGCGGCGGCGTTGGGGACGACAGCCGCTGCTGAAGGCGAACTTGCGATAACAGAACAGCAGCCTTGGAACCAGTTTTTGGGCGAAGGCGTTGATGCGCGCCCATATGGAACGCCGTCACCATTTGAAGCACATGTGCGCCGACAGGACGTACCTTGGCTGACAGCCGATCCAATTTCGTCGGTTAACTTTACGCCGCTCCACGAGTTGGACGGCATCATTACGCCGAACGGTTTGTGTTTTGAGCGACATCACGGCGGTATTGCAGAGGTTGATCCTGCCGAGCATCGGATAATGATTAACGGATTGGTTGATCGTGAGCTTGTGTTCACGATGGAAGACCTGATGCGATTTCCACGTGAAAACCACGTCCACTTCCTCGAGTGTGCAGCAAACTCTGGCATGGAATGGCGCGGCGCGCAGTTGAATGGCTGTCAGTACACCCATGGTATGATACATAATGTTATGTACACAGGTGTACCGTTGCGGCTGCTTTTGGAAGAAGCCGGCGTGAAGACTGAAGGCAAATGGATCCTTCCCGAGGGCGCAGACGCGTCTGGTATGACCCGCTCTATTCCGATGGAAAAGGCCCTTGATGACTGTCTCGTGGCCTTCAAAATGAACGGCGAAGCATTGCGTCCCGAGCAGGGCTATCCTGTTCGCCTTGTCGTTCCTGGTTGGGAAGGCAACATGTGGATCAAATGGCTGCGCCGTATCGAAGTTGGCGATCAGCCTTGGCACCACCGCGAGGAGACATCAAAATACACTGATCTTCTTGGGGACGGCAAAGCCCGCCGCTTTACTTGGGAAATGGACGCGAAGTCAGTCATCACGAACCCAAGTCCGCAGGCCCCGATCACGCACGGCAAAGGCCATACTGTCATCACTGGTGTGGCATGGTCTGGACGCGGCACAATTCCGCGTGTGGATGTCACAACGGATGGTGGTGTGAATTGGCATCAAGCGCGGATGTCTGGCCCAAGCTTGGACAAATCGATGCACCGATTTTACTACGAATTTGATTGGGACGGTTCTGACCTGTTGCTACAAAGCCGGGCACATGACTCCACCGGTTATGTCCAGCCGACGAAGGACCAATTACGCGCAGTCCGCGGCCTGAATTCAATCTATCACAACAACGGCATCCAGACTTGGTTTGTCAATTCAGACGGAGTGGCTGAAAATGTTGAAATTTCTTAAGACACCTACACTGATAGCTTGTAGTGTCTTCGCCACATTCATACCGGCGTTTGCGCAAGTCGCTCATGCGGATCAGTCCGCACCCTATAATATTGGTCGTGAAGCATTACCCGAAGAAGTGGCCGCCTGGGACATAGATGTCCGTCCTGATGGGAAAGGTCTGCCTGTTGGAAGTGGTGACGTCTTCACTGGTGAAGATATTTGGATTGAGAAATGTGCCTCTTGCCACGGTGACTTTGCAGAAGGTTCGGGCCGGTGGCCTGTTCTTGCAGGTGGGATTGATACGCTCGACAGCGAGAATCCGGTCAAGACTATTGGATCTTACTGGCCTTATCTTTCTACCGTCTATGACTATGTGAACCGCGCAATGCCGTTCGGCAACGCGCAATCTTTGACAGATGACGAAGTTTTCGCGCTGACAGCTTATCTGCTATATTCCAACGATATCGTTGATGATGAATTTGAGCTCTCAAATGAGAACTTCCTTGATGTTCAGATGCCCAATGCGGGTAATTTCTTTCCTGATGATCGGTTAGAAACTGAAATGCCGTTGTTTAGTGCAGCGGTATGTATGGAAAATTGTAAATCAGATGTGGCAATCACAATGCGCGCAGCTGTAGTCGACGTGACGCCAGAGACTGAGGCTGATGCCGCAGTTGAAGACGTAGCCGCAGAGGCGGTTACATCGACTGAAGACACTACGCCTGTCGTGGAAGATGTATCTTTGGATATGGCGCTTGTTGCAGCGGGCGAGGGCGCTTTTAGGCAATGCAAATCTTGCCACCAGGTTGGCGACGCTGCGCGCAACCGCACGGGACCGATACTTAATAACATCGTAGGCAACCCTGCGGGAGCTGTTGATGGATTCCGGTATTCTAGTGCGATGCAAGAGATGGCAGCGGGCGGCCTTGTCTGGACCGAAAGTGAATTGGCCGCATTCCTTGCCGATCCTCGCGGTTACATGAGTGGTACAAAGATGACCTTCCGTGGTGTTCGCGATGAAGAAGATATCGTGGCCTTGATCGAGTATTTGAAAAGTTTTGAGACGGAATAATATCCAATAAATTCAACTACCAAATGGAGATCGAATGATGATGGTAATTACAAGACGCGCGATGATAGCGGCTGTTCTGGCACTTAGCATAACATCACCGGCTTTGGCACAAGATGACGGCGTGCACCGCTTGGCTTTGCAGATTAGCGATAATGATCCGCAAAAGATGACAACGGTTCTGAATGTCGCGGCCAATGTGACACGGCTGTATCAGGAAAGTGGCGAAGAGGTCGAGATCCGTATCGTTGCGTTCAACGCAGGCCTTCATATGCTGCGTGAAGATACATCGCCAGTTCTTGAACGGCTAACGTCATTTGGGCAGTCGATGCCTAACGTTACTTTTGCTGCATGCGGCAACACGATCGCAGGTATGACAACGAAAGAGGGCGTAGCACCGCCTATCTCTGAACATGCAGAAGTTGTTCCGGCAGGCGTTGTAGAGTTGATAACGCTGGATGAATCTGGCTGGACCGTGATTCGGCCATAAACCCCACGGGCCAATGAGAAACAACTTTTTGTTGGTCCGAAATATCGTGCGCTGAAATCAATCAGGACTGGAGAAACCAAATGTTTAGAACTGCAATCACAATTTCTGTTATCGCTCTGTCGACAGCTGCTGCCGCCCAGGATTTCACTGCATACGACTTTGACGGGTCCTTTGGGGATGCTACATTCGGCGTCGAAAATGCGATCATCGACCGTGGATTGGTCATTGATTACGTAAGCCACGTTGGCGAAATGCTGAATCGTACGCAAGCCGACGTCGGAAGCGATGTCGCGCTTTTTGACAATGCACAGATATTTGTTTTTTGCTCTGCAGTGTTGTCACGCAAGATGATGGAAGCAGACCCTTTGAATATCGCGCAATGCCCCTAC
>JBLHTS010000112.1:0-10830 GCA_047627695.1 Yoonia sp.
TTACTTCTTGCATGCCACATTTGTTGACGGTCCCCTGATCGCCTTTTTTCTTGCAGTCTTAACCTTCCAAATCAGATTGCAGCGCAAGTTGTGGCGGCCTTCACGCAAGGACGGGCTAACCGGCCTCGACAACAGGCGCACCTTCTTTGACATGGCTGACAAACGACGCAAGCAATGCAGTCGAGGCGTTCTTTTGATGCTGGATGCGGACCGGTTCAAGAGCATCAATGACACCTATGGCCATCAAGCTGGTGATTCTTGCCTAAAAGCAATCGCTTACCTGCTGCAGCGCAATCTGCGTGATGGCGATGTGATTGGCCGTATCGGCGGCGAAGAATTTGAGATCTATCTGCAAGATGCGACAGTAGAACAAGCGCGGGTGATCGGCACCCGCTTCACTACCCCTATCCCTTTAAGGGCGACGATAGTTCGCACTTGTCGATTACCTTGTCGATTGGCGCTGTCATCGCTTCTCCACAAAAAATACTGGATAAAATGTTTGTTTCTGCAGACAAAGCGCTTTGACGCGCAAAAAAGAACGGAAGGGCGCAGATGATATTCTGGGATGAATTACGCGCCACGGATCACGCTAGGATCTAAGAATTTGGGCCTATTCACTTATCGACAGCAGGACCACTTCCACACGTCTGTTTGCTTGCCGCCCTGCTTCCGTCAAATTGCTTGCAATTGGCGCAAGATATCCAACGCCTTCCGCTTTAAGCTGCTGTCGCGACACACCGAAGTCCGTCACCAAGCGTTCAAGCACTGACGCCGCCCTGCGCTGTGATAGCGCGATATTCAGCCCAAGATCGCCTGCGGCATCAGTATGACCAACCAATGCCAATCTCCGATCCGGATAAAGCTGCATATAATCAGCGAGGGCGCGCAGCGAGGTAAACTCTCCGACATCCAATTGTGCCGACCCTGAGGTGAAAGCCAAGTCAGACAGTACAGCGCGACCTATCTGTTCCAATTGCCCCGCAAAATCTGTATTTGGCACACTTCCTTCGGCCCGTGCTGGCGCAGCTTGCGCCGACGTTATCGTAGTATTACCGCTTTGCGATGGACCGACATGCGTGATTTGCACGAACCCGGCTTGCCTTGTGCGACTGACGAAAAGGCTAACCACCTCAGGCCCGTCTGCCGTCGTTCTTTCGGCTGCAAGGTACCGAAAGTCGCCGATGTTAATCTGCATTTCCGGCGGGGGCAGTGTCTGCACAGCAAACCGGAAATCAAATCCACCGCATGCTTCTGTCTGACACTCGAAAATGATCTGGTAACGGTCGTTGCGCAACTGCTCGCGCAAAGGACGGACCAGTTGCAGGGTCGTCAATGACGGCGCGTTGATCCGCCAAGCTTCCTGGGTCAATCGCCCCTCAACCGTGCGGAGAGGTACCGCGCCATTTTCCCAAATCCCTACCACCAATTGATGGCTATCGATGGGGCTGCTGACGATCCGCTGCATGACGGCATTGCTGGGAAAATCAAGCGTCTGCGTCTGTGCAGCACCCGCCACGCAAATTAAAAGTGCGGCGACAAGACGGATCATCGGGCCTGCGCGTGGTAGCCGTCATTTGGCCGCATATCCGTGGCCGACGCAATCAGGTTGCTCATGTTATAGAAACCCGCAACAGCTGCGATGTCCCAAATATCACGGTCGCTAAAGCCGACCTGTCGCAAGCCGTCCCGATCTTTTACTGTGATTGTCGCACTGGCCACGGTCATCAGTTCCGCAAAAGCCAGCATCGCATGTTGGCGCGCGTCTAGCGGCGCCACCCGCCAGTTCATCACCAGCATTTCGCCAAGCTTGGGATCACCCGAAAGTTGCCGCACCGCAGCGCCATGCGCTGTCAGGCAATAGTAGCATTTGTTGATGGATGAGACCGCAACAGCGATCATCTCACGTTCAAGTTTTGACAGCCCAGACTCGGACAGCATCACATCATTATAAAGCGCCGTAAATGCGTTTAGCTTATCGATATCAAAGGCATAAGCTTGCAAGATATTGGGGATCATCCCTAGCTTTTCCTGACAGATATCAAAGTACTTCTGGGTTGCTTCTGGCAGCGTGTCAGCCATTGGAAGGTCAAGAGCAGTTGGTTTATCAGTCAAGGGTTCACTCCGGCAAAGTTCGATAATGGTATTGTCCCACAAGCGCCATCCCGAGGGAAGAGTAGAGCGCATTTGCCCCCGTGTTTGACTGTGTCGTAACCAGCGTCAGATAATCCGCCCCCTGATCGCGCGCCCAGAATGCGGCCGCTTGTGTCAGGTGCCGCGCCAGTCCACGGCGGCGATAATCAACCGCGATCTCTAGCGCGTGGATCATCGCGCAACCACCAGCGATCCCCACAAAACCAGTGCCAGCGGGCCTGTCATGCACGCGGCCCATTAATGTTGTTTTCGGATGCCGCACCCTATTCATGACGTTTAACCGACCCGCCCCGATGCCTCCGGCGGCCCAGACCTCTGCTTGCGTGGCCAAGGGGGGCCAAACCTCGAATGTGGTTACAGGGGGGGGGCGTTTTATCGCAATTAACGACACAGGTGCTGCATACATATTTACTGGGTCTTTGATGGCATACCCACGCGCAGCAAGGTCGCGGTCAAGGCGTGCATCACCTTCACGGATCATGAAAAGCGGCGTTTGTCCCGCCTCTTGCATCGTCTCTTGGGCCAACGCGATATCACAATCTTGTACATGCAATTCGGCGGTTGCCGCACTTACCCGACTGCCACCACCTTGACCGATCCGGATAGTCCAAGGCCCGGTTGCCTGTTTTGCGGCGGCAGGCCACGTTCCGTCAATAACCGCGTAGAGTTTTTGCGCGTCAGGTAACGTCATTGGTCAAACACATCCGCCAACGCGGCCATAGCCTTATCTAATTGCTGCGCATCTGACCCTCTGACAACAATATTTGATCCGTAAAGCCCACCCTTTTGGAACGGGTACGACCCGACCGAGAGGTCGGAATAATTTGCTGCAAACTCGCCCAAAAGTTCAGCAATATCGCCTTCACCCATCACCAAGCGCAATGTCCGCGACAAGAGCGGCGCCCCCCCTGTCAACGTGGGCAGGATGCTTGCAATCATAGCCTGAAATACCGTCGGCACACCCGCCATTACATGCACATTTCCAAGACTAAATCCAGGAGCTGTACTGACCGGATTGTCAATTAACGTGGCTCCATCGGGAATGCGCGCCATGCGCAAACGTGCTGCGTTCAATTCCTGCCCCGACCGATCATAATGGGCCTGCAAAAGCGCCCGCGCATCGTCGCGCACGTCAATTGCAAGGTCGAAGGCAGCAGCGATGCAATCAGCGGTGATATCGTCATGGGTCGGCCCGATCCCGCCACTGGTAAAGACATGCACATAGCCATGCGACAGCGCCTTGACGGCTGCGACAATCGCATCGCGGTCGTCGCTGACAACCCGCACTTCTTTCAGATCAATTCCGCGCTCTGTCAATTGTCCTGCCAGATAGTGCATATTCGCATCGCGCGTCCGTCCGGACAAAATCTCGTCGCCAATCACGAGCATCGCGGCACTAGGGTTGGGCATGGGTGGTTCTCCTGTCTTGTCTGAATGGTTATAGGGAGGGTTATGGAATTTGCCACGCCTCTTGTCCCTGCCCGCCTGATCAAACGCTACAAACGTTTTCTGGCCGATGTCCGTCTTGTCGATGGACGTGAAGTGACCGCCCATTGCGCCAATCCGGGTTCGATGATGGGACTTGCTGAACCTGATACCAAAATCTGGCTTGAACCAAATAACGACCCAAAAAAGAAGCTGAAATTCGGTTGGCGTCTTGTCGACCACGAAAACGGTCATTTTACGGGTGTCGATACATCCTTGCCCAATCGCATGCTGAAAGCCGCGTTGTTCGCCCACCAAGTGCCGGATCTGCCGCCCTACGATCTGGTCCGTCCAGAGGTGAAATACGGCGAAAAAAGTCGTATTGATTTCCTGCTTTCGGGTCCGAAGCAAGATATCTACCTTGAGGTCAAAAGCGTCACCCTTTGCCGCCAGACAGGTCTGGCAGAATTTCCCGATAGCGTGACTGCGCGCGGCACCAAGCACTTGGGCGAATTGGCCCAGATGACAGCCCAAGGGCACCGCGCAATCATGTTCTATCTGGTCCAGCGCACGGACTGTCATGCCATGACTTTGGCCGCCGATATTGACCCCGCGTACCGCGCTACATTCGACCAAGCGACCGCTGCAGGCGTCGACGTCATGGTCCAAAGCTGTACAATCAATACAAAAGGCATCTGGCTGCGTGATCCAATACCCTTCAGGCCCTAGAAATCGGCTTGGAATTCGCATATGTGCGCCTCAACATTGATAAGGAAACCGGACCGTTGGAAACAAACAAATCCCGCCTCACCAAAGAAGGCATCCGTATCTACGAAGCAAACCAATTTGCGGGAATGGCAAAGGCAGGCGCTTTGGCAGCCAAAGTACTTGATGAGATTGCGGCGCATGTCTTTCCTGGCCAAACCACTGGCGAACTTGATCGCCTGATCACACAAATGGTCGATGACGCGGGCGCTGTTTCCGCGACGATTGGCTATAAAGGGTATCAGCACGCCAGCTGTATTTCGGTGAACCATGTGGTCTGCCACGGCATTCCCAGTGACAAAAAGCTGAAAGACGGCGATATCCTGAACATTGATGTGACAGTGATCGTAGACGGCTGGTTTGGTGATACGAGCCGGATGTATGTTGCTGGCACGGCTTCGCGCAAGGCGGAGCGTTTGATCCAAGTCACCCACGACGCCTTGATGAAGGGAATCGAGGCAGCAAAGCCTGGTAATACTTTTGGCGATATCGGCCATGCGATCCAGCTTTATGCAGAAAGCCACCGCATGTCGGTTGTGCGCGATTTTTGCGGTCATGGGCTTGGCCGCGTGTTTCATGCCCCGCCAAATGTCTTGCACTACGGGCGCGAAGGAACCGGTGCGCGGCTTGAGGAAGGCATGTTCTTTACGATTGAGCCAATGATCAACCTTGGCCGTCCAGAGACCAAAGTTCTTGGCGACGACTGGACCGCAGTGACCCGTGATAAATCACTTTCAGCGCAGTTCGAACATTCCATTGGGATCACCGCAACCGACTGCGAGATTTTCACGCTGTCGCCAACCGGTAAGTTCCACCCAACTTAATCCGCCTAAAACACGCGGGGAAAAGTGTGTGTCTTTTTCAATCTTGCGAATGACTTGCAACTAGACTCCTGCGCCCCTACATAAGATGTTTCGTAAGCGGTGACGCCTTTTCCCAACATTCGTTACAAAAGGATGCATCTTATGCACATCTTCAAACCTGCTGCCCTGGCGACTGCGCGTGGCTTATAGGCCACATCTGCTTTTGCCCAAGAGGTCACACTGCGCATTCAGCACTTTGTGTCACCTGCCAGTGCGAATCCCACATTTTTCATGCAGCCTTGGGCTGATACGATCGAGGCCCAGTCAAATGGCCGCATCAAGGTCGAGCTTTATCCTTTCATGCAGCTAGGTGGTGCCGCCCCCAGCCAATTCGGCCTGATCTGCGACGGCGCGATTGATGGAGATTGGGTTATTCCCAGCTATCAACCCCATCGCTTCCCCGAAGCGGAAGCGATGGAACTGCCCTTCATAACGACCAAATCCGGCGAAGAGGCCAGTGCCGCGGCGTGGGAGTTCACCCAACAGTTCCTCATGGAGGATTTCGCAGATGTCCATGTGATTGCTGCCCATATGCATGGCCCCAGCATCGTGCACAAACGCGGCGCGCCAATTGAGTCGGTCGAAGATTTCGCAGGCCTGAAGCTGCGCGGTCCATCACGTGCTGCGACACTCTTACTGGAAGAACTGGGTGCGACGCTAATTGGCATGCCTGTCCAGCAATTCCCGGAGGCGGTGTTGTCGATGGTGGCGTGATTACTTGGGAAATGTCCCCATCGCTGAAGCTTGATGAACTGACCGACAGCCATACAGATGTGGCGGGCAATCAGGCGCTTTATAACCTCTATTTCATCTGGGCGATGTGCGAGGGTGTCTATGAAGGTCTGCCTGACGATCTGCGTGCAGTCATCGACGCCAATTCTGGCATGATGGCCAGCAAATGGGCGGGGCGCGCGCATGATACCGGCGATGTCTTTGGACGTGATCTGATGGCGGCTGATGGCAACACCATCGCTGAGTTGTCCGAAGATGAAACTGGTCGGATCAAAGCGCTTGGGGCTAAAGTAACCAGCGCTTGGATCGCCGAGATGGATGCAAAGGGCTATGACGGGGCTGCATTGGTTGCCCCGGCGCAGGTTGCTGTTGCGGAAAATCAAGCCAGCTGATGACTATGCGCTAGACACGGCCTGCCAGCGCTGTCCAAAACCACAAAGATCAGCTAAGCCAGCAGCCATGTTGATCCGCATGGCTGCTTTTGCATGATTTCTGCGACTTCCTCGCAATACCAAACCCAATCACGCAAGTTCCAAGTCTTGGTGCTGGGCGTCGCCATCTTTGCCGCAGCCTTTGCGCTTTTGCAGTAGGATGCAGGGCTAGAAGATGTTCTAAAAATCGCACTCAGCTACGGCCTTGGGATGACGAAGCTTCTGAACTGCATGGCTCATGGCGCTGCTGATCTGGACGATTATGCGCGGCAGGGCCGCAAAGATTGGCGGCGCCTCTCAAACAGAAACGCCCCATTATAGCGTCTATTTTGCAAACACGCGTTGGGATGAAGTGGCGGTAGCACTGCTCGCACTGATCGTCACTGTTTCATCTTTTTCGATCTATAAGGCCGTGGCTGTTGGCGCTGACGGGTACGCTTTTGACGCGATGTTCAATGCATGGGGCCGTGCGATCTTTGGTGGTCAGGATTCTTGGACGCTCGCTCATGCCTTGTTACCGTCGCCATTCGCGGCGAAAGCAATCGACTTTGTATATCATCCAGCATTCCTCCCGATGGTTGCGGGGGTATATCACCTGCATTGCAGCACAGGACAGACCGGCATTGCGCTATACCTATATGGCGTCATATCTGGTCAGCTTCGTCGTGATTGGGATGGTGATGGTGATGGCAAATGCGCTACATTCTGCGGGGCCTGCGTGTGACGGCGTTTTGTTCGGTGACGACAGAACTTTTGCACCATTGCTGGAACGCTTGGCGCTGCAAGACGCGGCGGCTGGGCCATTTGCCTCTGTTTTCGCGCAAAAATACTTACTGAGCTTGCAGCAAGCCAACGTGATTGAATTCGGCGGTGGCATTTCTGCTATGCACAGCATGCACATTGTACTGGCAGCACATTGGATGCTTGCAGGTTGGCATCTAAGCCGCACTTTGGGGATTATCCTGACCGGCTACACCGCAATCATCTGGTTTGGATCGGTCCATTTAGGTTGGCACTATTTTGTTGATGGGTTGATTGCACTGCTTATTTTGGGCGTGATCTGGTATGCGACGGGTCGGTTCTTTGGCCTTTACGCAAAGACTTAGGTAATCCGCGCGACCACATAGTCTGACAAATCCACCAACATCTTCTTAAGTGGATGATCGGGCACCATGTCCAAGGCAGACTTGGCTTTATTCGCCCAAGCGATCGCATCCCGACGCGTGCTTTCCATCGTCTGGTGCTTGGCAAGCAGGCTGACCGCATGCTCCAAATCACCGTCTTCTTGACGACCTTTCTGGATCGTGCGCACCCAGAATTCGCGCTCGGCTGCGTCAGCGGCAGCCACCGCGCGGATCACCGGTAGCGTCAATTTCCGCTCGCGGAAATCATCCCCAACGTTTTTACCGATGGCTTTAGTGCCGCCGTAATCCAACAGGTCATCGACAATCTGGAATGAAATACCCAGCGCATCGCCATAGTCAAACAGCGCCTGCTTGGTCGCGGCATCCTGTCCAGCAATCTCTCCGCCAACTTCCATCGCGGCTGAAAAAAGCGCCGCCGTTTTTCCGCGTACAACTTGCAGATAAATCGCCTCGGTCGTGGCCAGATCGCTGGCGGCAGTCAGTTGCAACACCTCGCCTTCCGCGATCGTTGCTGATGCATTGGCAAGAATATCCAACACCCGCAGCGAACCGGTTTCGACCATCAACTGGAAAGAGCGTGCAAACAAATAATCGCCAACCAAAACGCTGGATGTATTGTCCCAAAGCAAGTTCGCGGTTGGACGCCCACGGCGCTGGCTGCTTTCATCGACAACATCGTCATGCAGCAAGGTTGCGGTATGAATAAATTCGACCGTTGCGGCCAAATGCACGTGATAGGGACCGTCATAACCACACATCCGTGCAGCCGCCAATGTCAGCATCGGGCGCAGGCGTTTGCCGCCCGCTTCGACCAGATGTGCAGTAATTTCGGGGATACGAGGGGCGTGTTCCGACGCCATGCGTTCCCGGATCAGGGCATTCACCGCAGTCAGATCATCGGACAAAGCCACAGCCAATTGTTCGTGGGGTTTTGTGGCGGCGTGATCAAGGCTCATTAACAGTTCCGTCATGTGAATAGACAAGCGCCGCGCGGCACTTTACGTTTTGGAAGATGAAAGAGCTTTTGCGCACCAACGACCCGACCGTCCTCGCCTTTGCAACCGCCCTGTTGGACAGCGAGAGTATAGACTGGTTCGCCTTCGACGTAAATATGAGCGTACTCGAAGGTAGCATTGGCATAATGCCGCGACGCCTGATGGTGCTGGACCGCGATTTGTTTATGGCAGAGGCCGTAATGCGCGATGGTGAGATCGACCTTGGCCGCGCTTGACGACCTGACCTGCGATGACTTTTTGGGTGGAAAGCTACGAATTTGGCAGCCGCGCATAGGGTATCGAGCAGGGGTTGATCCGGTTATTCTAGCAGCGTCTGTGCCAGCCAAATCCGGTGATACAATCTTGGAACTGGGATGCGGTGTCGGCGTCGCGTCGCTTTGTATCGCGGCGCGCGTGCCAGACGTGCAGATCACGGGGGTCGAAATCCAAGCGGATTATGCGGCTCTGGCCCAGCGCAACGGGCTCCAAAACAACGTGGCATTCGACGTTATCACTTCGGACCTGCGCGATTTGCCTGCCGACTTGCGCCAGAAACGTTTTGCCCATGTGATCATGAATCCTCCTTACTTTGACCGCAGCGCGGGGACCCCCGCAACCGATGCTGGCCGCGATATCGCGTTTGGTGGCGGCACACTCTTGTCCGATTGGATTACCACAGGGTCAAAGCGGGTCGGCCCGCGCGGCTATTTGACAATAATCCAGCGGATGGAGCGACTGCCCGAGGTTTTATCCGCTCTCGAAGGACGGCTTGGCGCGATTATTGTACGGCCCATCGCGGGACGCGCAGCCCGCGCACCCGAGCTATTTATCTTGCAAGCGCGGCAAGAGGGACGCGCCGCATTCCGGATGGCACCGGCACTGGTCATGCACGAGGGCGATTCTCATGAGGGCGACCGGGAAAGCTACATGCCCGACGTCAACGAAGCTTTACGAAACGGCGAAAAAATGCCCATTTTGCCTTAACTCAATCGTAATCTTTCAGCGCGACGATTTGTCCATACAAATTGCTGCCCTGCGGCGTGACAGATCACTTTTGATGTGGTGCAATCAGTTATCATCAACCTAGAGGAGGAACCGAATGAGCATGAATTCACACCTAGAGGCGCTGAAGAAGAAACATGAAACCCTCTCAGAACATGTCGAAGTTTTGCAGCGGAGCCCTGCATCAAACGACATCGAAGTTGCGAAGCTGAAGAAGCAAAAGCTGATGCTGAAGGAAGAAATTGGCCGTCTTAGCACACTGTAGCGGCATAACCCTGATGGCGCGGATTGTGACGCTGTTAGACTAAATCACGTGCATCAATCAGGCGTCGACCATCCACAAATTTGGTCGACGTCTTTATTTCATCCATCACCCAAGCCTCAAACGCTGCGATATGGGGACGTTTTTCGTTTCCCAGCGGGCAGATAAACCGAAACTGTGCTTCGGATATCAGGCCGAGCTCAAACGGGGCAACCAAACGCCCCGATTCGAGTGCGCGGGTCGCGAGCGAGACTCGCGCCAAAACAACTCCTGCACCAGCAATAGCCGCGTCAATCGCATGGTCGGCTTGCGAAAACCGCGGGCCATGGTCGGCATCAATCGTGATCCCCTGAGCCTTCGCCCACGCGGACCAATCCGTAGGCGCTTTAAAAAAATTAACCGAGTCGTCGTGAACTAAATTGGCATCCGCCAGTTTTTCAGGCGTCGTGATTTCCTTGGCCATTTCAGGCGTCATCATCGGCGTCACCCATTCCTTAATCAACGGGCGGGCATAGACGCCTTTATCGCAGCCCAAACCAAAGCGGATCGCCACGTCAACTTCGTCACGATCGAAATCAATCAGGCGGAGCGTCGCCAGGAATCGCAGTTCGATTTCTTTATGCGCTTGGGAAAATTCATACATGCGTGGGGCCAACCACTTGGACGTGAAAGCAGGGCCAGCCGTGACTGTCAGCACACTGCTGTCGTTCAATTTTTTTGTAGATCGCCATGCCGATGAAAGTGTCGCAAAGGCGTCCCTTGCGCCTGGTGCAAGGCAGCGTCCCGCCTCTATCAACTCTACTGGGCGGTTCAGGCGCCAAAAGACAGTTTGACCCAAATATGCTTCTAATGCTTTGATTTGGTATGATAATGCAGCGGGCGTGACACTGAGTTCCGCAGCGGCACGCGAAAACGACATATGCCGTGCCGCCGCTTCAAAAGCGCGCAATGCGGTAAGGGGTGGCAATCTATCAGATATAGTTCAGTTTAATACAGCTTAACTGAAGCAATAGAAAGCCTCGTTTGTCGTTTAGGGCGTGAGCGCCCATATTGAGGACA
>JBLHTS010000113.1:0-10805 GCA_047627695.1 Yoonia sp.
CCCGAGCGCAGGTCTGGTGATGATGTCGGACCGTGCTGTCACACGCATGGCAGACACGACGTCGAATTCATTCACGGTTGATCTGAAGAAGTGGCACAGCATCATGCAGGCTTACGAAAACGGCGGCCATGCCTATCACGCAACGATGCCAACCGACGGTTTACGCGCTTTCCGTGATACGATACTTGAAACTCGCGACTACGGATTTGCCCGTCTAAAAGACGCGCAATGGGCCTTGGGGAACGCTGTGCGCAAGGTGCTGGCGGATAAAGGCATCAAATCAGTTGCCGCCGAAGGATTTGGTGCGCCGGGAGTTGTGGTCAGCTATACGGACGATCCAACGATCCAGAATGGTTCAAAGTTTGCAGCTGAAGGCATGCAGATTACTGCCGGTGTGCCACTACAATGTGATGAGCCTGCAGATTTCCGTTCATTCCGCTTGGGGCTTTTCGGGCTAGATAAGCTTTATGACGTGGATGGCACTTTGGCACGGTTGGTGCCGGTCTTGGACCGCGTGCTTTAACCTGCGCCCAATCCTAGCTGCATTAACGTGCGGCGCACGGGTGCGACCCCATATAGCGCTTCGATCCCTTTGGACCGAAGCGTTTGAAACGCGGGACTTCCGGCAATTGACGCTCGGTTAAGCGCATCAACCCCTGTGACCCGCAATTTGATATCTGGGTGCCGTTTACGTGCATAATCGTCCAGCATGGCAGGCGCACCCAACTGATCTGGCGTAGCAATTGCCAAATCTAGCAAGCACGACAAATCGCGCAACGACATGTTTAACCCCTGCGCGCCAATGGGTGGCATAACATGGGCCGCTTCAGCGACTAAAGCGGTTCGTGGGGCAATTAGGCTTTGCGCGACTTGACTGACGATCGGCCAGACGCTGCGCCGCGAAGCGAGTTTGAGTGGACCATAAAACTCTGCTGACCGCTTGGTAGCCTCTGCCTCGAAATCTTCCGTCGAAAGTGCCGCTAGCCTTTGTACCTCTGGACCTTGCTCCATCCAGACAACAGCAGAACAGGGGCGACCTTCGTGATCAGGAAGCGGCACCAGCGTGAATGGCCCGCCAGAGCGGTGAACTTCGGTCGAGACATTGTCGTGCGGTGCATCATGGATCACCGCAAACGTCAGTGCCTTTTGCCCGTAGCGTTTGGTTTTGACGTCAATACCTACGGCATTGCGCACAGCCGATCCGCGCCCATCTGCGCCGATCACCAAGCGGGCGCTGATCTGGGATTCATCGGTCAGGGTGACGATTGCTTCGGCGTCGCGAGATAGCATGCGGTCAAAGCCGATACCGGAACGGAAATCAACGTTGGGCAGCTCTGCAATGCGGGTTAGAATTTCACGTCGCAGCAGCCAGTTCGGCAAGTTCCACCCGAACGGCTTGTCGGAAATATCAGCCGCGTTGAAGTCGCGTACGACATGGGTGTCGGCGCCGGCGTCTACGATCCGCATGACCTGCAAAGGCGTGGCAAAGGGTTCAATTCTTTCCCAAAGGCCGGCGTCTTGCAGAAATTGTTGGGCTGGCTGCAAGAACGCAGTCGTGCGCAGGTCAGATCCCGCGGCGTCACTGGTCGTTACGGGTGGCGTCGGGTCAATAATCACAACGCGAAAGCCAGCAGCGCCAAAGGCTGCCGCAGCGGTCAGGCCAGCGACCCCGCCACCGGCAATCAGTATATTGGTTGAGATACGTTTCATACGCCTAGACATAGGCCTGATGGCCAAAGGCGAAAAGGGTCAACGGGTCAATTGCGACAAGAAAGCCGCAAGATCATCGGTGTGATGATGGACATGGTCCTGCGGCGCGGCCTCTGGATGCACGTGAACAGTGCGCATGCCCAACGCATGTGGAACCTCCAGATTACGGGCCTCGTCTTCGAACATTGCAGCGGTGGTGGGCCTGACCCCGTCCTTTGCGAATACCCGCGCAAAGGCATCACTGGTGGGTTTGGGTTTGAAATCAGCGTGTTCCACGCCATATACAGCATCGAAAACCTTCGTGAGTCCGCGTGCCGCCAATACCCGCGTGGCATGATTTTGCGATCCATTGGTATAGACAATCTTGCGGCCTGTCAGTCTGCCAATGGCAGCCTTGAGGGCAGCATCCTCTTGCAGATGCGACACATCGATGTCATGCACATCGGCCAGATAATGATGCGGATCAACGTCATGGTGTTCGATTAGCCCCGCCAAGGTTGATCCGTATTCCGTCCAATAATCCCCGCACAATTTCAGCGCACGGGTCTGGTCCAACCCCGTCAGCCGTGCAACATAAGCCGAAAATCGGGCGTCCATTTGCCCGAATAAATCATCAGACGGGGGGTAAAGCGTGTTGTCGAGGTCAAAGACCCACGTGTCTACATGTGTAAAATACTGTGCAACCATAGCTTGGACATTAGAGGCTGTGATTGGGCGCTGCAATCGCTTTGGCTTGATCCTTTGGGTGCAGCAGGCCTATGCTTGCGCGACGAAACAAAGGACAGATTTATGCACGACCCGCGCGGATCACAAAAAGACGCCTATGCCCTCATTCTAGAGGCGATAGACAGCCATGTTTACAAACCTGGTGACCGCCTTGTCGAAAGCGAATTGGCAGAGCGTTTCGGTGTCTCGCGCACCCCTATCCGCGAAGCCTTGCAGCGGCTTGAAACACAGTCCCTGCTGACCCGTGACGGACGGTCACTGATTGTTGCCTCCCTAGACCATTCGCAGCTGTCTGAGCTTTATGTGGTGCGTGGTGAACTGGAAGGGCTGGCCGCTCGGCTGGCGGCTCAACACGCGACCCCGGAAGAGATCAAGGTGTTGCGTAATTTGATGGCCAAAGACAAAAAACTGGTTGAAGATCCAAATGCAATGAGCCGCGCAAATCGCCGGTTTCACAAACAAATCCACCTTGCGTCGCATAACCGTTTTCTTGTGCAACAACTTGACCTTGTGCATCGGTCCATGGCGCTTTTGGCGACGACCTCGATAGCGGCCGAAGGGCGCGGACATAAGACCTTGCAGGAACACGAAGCGATCGTAGCCGCGATTGAAGCTGGCGATGGTGATGCCGCCTACAAAGCCTTGCGCAACCACATTTCAGAGGCGTTTGTGACCCGCCTGAAACTGGATGCGCAAGCGGTTGAAGCGGCAGAGTGGCCTTAGGCGCTCATTGCTTCCGCAAACCGTTCAAACAGGTAGTAGCTGTCCTGCGGACCAGGGCTTGCCTCTGGGTGATATTGTACGCTGAACACGGGGCGTCCGGCGATGCGGATACCGCAGTTGCTGCCATCAAACAGCGACACATGAGTTTCTTGTACACCGTCGGGCAGGGTTTGGCTGTCGACGGTAAAGCCATGGTTCATTGACGTAATTTCAACTTTACCGGTTTCCATATCCTTAACGGGATGGTTCGCACCGTGGTGACCGTGGTTCATCTTGATGGTCTTTGCACCCAGAGCCAGCGCGAGCATTTGGTGCCCAAGGCAGATACCAAACACAGGCAGATTCGCGTCCAGAACGCCCTGGATCATGGGCACGGCATATACACCCGTAGCCGCCGGATCACCGGGACCGTTTGAAAGGAACACACCGTCAGGGTTCAAGGCCAGAACATCGTGCGGAGTTGCCGTCGCAGGCAGTACAGTCACATCGCAACCGGCACTTGCAAGGCAGCGCAGGATGTTTCGTTTCGCCCCGAAATCAATTGCGACAACCTTGTGCTTGGGGGCGTTCTGCGGCGTATAGCCCTCTGGCCAGGCCCACCGCATTTCGTTCCAATGGTAAGATTGTGCGCAGGTCACGTCTTTGGCAAGATCAAGACCTTCAAGCCCTTCAAAGGCACGCGCCTTTTGGACAAGGGCTGCGATGTCAAAGTTTCCGTCCGGATCGTGGGCAAGGGCCACATGGGGTGCACCTTGTTGCCGGATCGCGCGTGTCAGACGGCGGGTATCAATACCGCCCATGCCGATGCGATTGCGCTTGGTCAGCCAGGTTGTCAGCTCTTCGGTTGAACGCCAGCTTGATGCAAGCGTCGGGTCCCATTTAACCACCATGCCTGCGGCGACGGGATCTGCGGTCTCGTCATCCTCTGGGTTGACGCCGGTGTTGCCAATATGGGGGAAGGTGAAGGTGACGACCTGGCCCGCGTAGGACGGGTCGGTCATGATTTCCTGATAGCCGGTCATGGCGGTGTTAAAGCAAAGCTCTGCCACCGTTTCGCCAGTGGCACCAAAACCCATGCCATAGAAGATCGTACCATCTGCAAGTGCCAAACAGGCCGTCGGTTTCTGCGTCAAAGTAAGTCTCCAATGCGTCAAATTGGGCTGGGTTTACGGGGGCAGGCAGGCGGGGTCAAGGCCGGATCACACCCTTGTAAACAAGGAGCCGCATTCTGTGCGTTGCGCTTGTCAGTTGGGCTTTGCCACACTATGTTGCGTCTGCGTTCAACATTCTTCTTTGGAAAATTGCCATGCATATGCGCGACAAGATCAATGCGGCCCTCAAAGACGCCATGCGTGCGAAAGAGGCCGATCGCCTTTCGACGTTGCGCCTGATCAATGCCGCGATCAAAGATAAAGATATCTCCATGCGCGGAACGGTTGACGAAGCGGTTGGGGTCAGCACTGATGATGTCCTGGCCATCATGAGCCGGATGGTCAAACAGCGCCATGAAAGCGCGCGTGCCTATGAAGAGGGCGGTCGCCTGGAATTGGCCGAAAAAGAGCTTTCAGAGATCAAGATCATTGAAGAGTTCTTACCAAAGCAACTGAGCGAAGACGAAGCAGAGGCCGCCGTTGTCGCCGCTATTGCCGAGGTAGGTGCAACCAGCATTCGCGATATGGGCAAGGTAATGGCTGTTCTAAAGGGCGAATTCACGGGACGCATGGATTTTGGCAAAGCGGGTCCGATGGTCAAGAACCGTCTCGGCTAGGCCGCTTAGGTGCGAAACGCGCCTTTGAGCTCGTCGTAAAGCGCCAAACGCTCTGTTGCGTCTAGGAACGAACCAATCTCGACCTCGCGGTCGCCGCCACGCAATGTAATATAGTTATTTACCGGCCCACCTTTTGGGTGCAGATGCACGGTTACCCAATAGCGGTTGGCGTGCCATTCCTGAATGTCGCCCTTTGGATTGTGTCGAGTCAGATGCGCTTGGGTGTCATCTACTGTAAGTTCTTCCAGTATTTCGCCACGTTTGTAGCTGACATGCAGCGCATACCAAACGCCTGCAATCATCAGCGCGAAAAACGGCAATATCCCCCAAAGCACGGCTTTCCCCAGCAAAGTCAGCAAGGGCAGGGATACCAATGCCGCAGTCGCGCCAATGAACAGCACAAAATCTTTGCGCAGCAATGATCTGTACGGCCAAAGGCTTAGCTGCCAATGGATGTCTTTGATGGGTGGGGGTGGCGTCCATTCGTAAGGCATTGGGTGGTTTTAACCTGCTATGTCACAAGATTAAACGTGACAGACCGTCGCCATTGGCATTGCTGAGAATACTTTCATTGAAGGCGGCTAGTGTATGCGGACCCACAAACAAACAAAAGGCCCCGTCATTTCTGACGGGGCCTTTTCGTTTATTCAATTGCATCTAGTGCGAATGCTGCTTGTCCCAATCGGATTGCTTTGGCAGCGTTTCGAATGTGTGCTCTGGCGGTGGGCAAGGCAATGTCCATTCCAGTGTATCCGCATATTCGTTCCAAGGATTGTTCTCGGTCACGCGCTTGCCCTTGGTCAGGGTCCAGACGAGGACACCGATGAAGAACAGGAACGAAGCGAAGGACAAGAATGCACCCCAGCTTGAGACATAGTTCCAGTAAGCAAATGCTTCTGGGTAGTCGATGTAACGACGTGGCATGCCCTGTCGGCCCAAGAAGTGCTGTGGGAAGAATGTCAGGTTTGCACCGATGAACATCGCCCAGAAGTGCAGCTTGCCGGCCCATTCAGGATACATGCGGCCCGACATCTTGGGCAGGTAGAAGTAGATACCCGCAAAGATCGAGAACACAGCACCCAAGCTCATCACATAGTGGAAGTGCGCCACGACGTAATAGGTGTCATGGTAAACACGGTCGACGCCAGCCTGCGACAGGACGATGCCTGTGACACCACCAAGTGTGAACAGGAACAAGAAGCCCATTGCCCACAACATCGGTGTCTTAAACTCGACCGAGCCACCCCACATTGTCGCAATCCAAGAGAAGATTTTGACGCCTGTGGGCACCGCAATAACCATCGTTGCCAGCATAAAGTAGGACTGCTGGGTCAGCGACATGCCAACGGTATACATGTGGTGCGCCCAGACGACGAAGCCCAGAACACCAATTGCGACCATCGCATAGACCATTGGCAGGTAGCCAAAGATCGGCTTGCGCGAGAATGTCGAAATCACGTGGCTGATAATACCAAAGCCAGGGATGACAATGATGTACACTTCGGGGTGACCAAAGAACCACAAGATGTGTTGATACAAAATCGGATCACCGCCACCTTCTGGTTGGAAGAAAGTCGTGCCGAAGTTCCGGTCCGTCAGCAGCATTGTGATCGCACCAGCCAGAACTGGCAGTGCAAGAAGGATCAACCATGCGGTTACGAAGATCGACCAAGCAAAAAGTGGCACTTTATGCAGTGTCATGCCCGGAGCGCGCATGTTCAGGAAGGTCGTGATCATGTTGATGGCACCAAGGATCGAAGACGCACCCGAGAGGTGAACAGCAAAGATCGCAAGGTCCATCGACATGCCAGTCTCTGAGGTGGACAGCGGCGGATAAAGCACCCAACCCACACCAGAACCGGCCTGTCCGTTACCACCCGGTGCCAACATCGAGGCCACACCAAGGGACGCACCAGCCACAAACATCCAGTAAGACAGGTTGTTCAGCCGTGGAAACGCCATATCCGGCGCACCAATCTGCAAAGGCATGAAGTAGTTACCAAAACCGCCGAAAAGCGCGGGAATAACCACAAAAAACATCATCAATACACCATGGTAGGTGATTAAAACGTTCCAAAGGTGCCCGTTTGGCGTACATTCACCCGCAGCTGCGGCAGTGATGCGCGCACCTTCCAAGCACATGAATTGCACACCAGGCTCCATTAGCTCTAGGCGCATGTAAACGGTGAAGGCGACCGAGATAAAGCCAAGTACACCTGCGGTAAACAGGTACAGAATGCCGATATCTTTGTGGTTTGTTGACATAAACCAACGGGTAAAGAAGCCCCGTTCGTCCTCGTGTGCGTCGCCGTGGATGGCTGCGTCTGCCATTGTGGCTCTCCTCGTATTGGCTACTTTTTCACGCCAGCGAGTCGAAGCCCGCCGGTCGTTTGGCACGGTTCTAGTCGGTTGACGGTTAAGGGGCAACTAAGGATACGCTTTTCAGCATGGGTTAATTTGGCGTAGGTAAATTCCAATCCGTATAGCTGACAAGGTCAAAATGTTGGCGCAGAGCGTCAGAAGCCATAGTATCACCTTAAATCTAGAAGTTAGATATGGCGGCGAAAACTTCTCCCTTCACGATTGGTATTGAAGAGGAATACCTGCTTGTTGACACCAAGACCTATGCTTTGGCGCATGCGCCTGACTCTCTGATAGAGGCATGCCAAAAGGATCTCGTTGGCAAATTCAGTCCAGAGTTTCTGCAGTGTCAGGTCGAGGTAGGCACCGGGGTTTGCGAAACGATTGCACAAGCCCGCGATGATCTTGGCAATTTGCGACGGACCGTTGCCCTGCATGCGGACGTGCACGGCCTTGCCCCGATTGCGGCTTCTTGCCATCCATTCGCCGATTGGAAGGACCAGCACCACACAGATAAGCCCCGCTATAACCAGTTGCGCCGTGATCTGGCAGGTGTTGCGCGGCGTATGTTGATCTGCGGAATGCATGTGCATGTCGGCATTCCTGACAAAGACATGCGGATCAACTTGGTCAGTCAGCTCAAGTATTTCTTGCCGCATTTGCATGCGCTGTTGACGTCGTCTCCGTTTTGGCAGGGAGGGGATTCGGGCATGCAATCTTACCGGTTGACCGTTTTTGATAATTTGCCGCGCACCGGATTGCCGCCATATATGACGGGTTGGGACCAGCTTTCATCGACTGTTGAAACGCTCACTGATCTTGGTTTGATCGAGGATGCATCAAAAATCTGGTGGGACCTGCGGTCATTGTCGAAGTTTCCAACTATTGAATCGCGGATATGCGACGTAGCCCCGCGGATGGAAGTGACGTTGACGCTTGCCGCGTTGACCCAATGCCTGACGCGGATGTTGTGGCGAAAATCAGTTGAGAACGACGGTTGGCGGATCGTGCAGAACTTCATGGTTGCTGAAAACCGTTGGCGTGCGCAGCGCTATGGGGTCTCTGAACCCTTCATCGATTTTGGTCGCAAATCGCTTATTCCTTTTGCGCAAGCCCTGGATGAGTTGATTGAACTGATTGCAGAGGACGCCAAGGCGCTGGATTGCGTGGCCGAGGTCGAAGCTGCCCGCGATGTCCTGACCACCGGCACGAGTGCTGACCAACAGCGCCGCGTTTTTGAACAGGCCAAAGCGTCAGGTGCGGATAAGCAAGAGGCGCTGAATGCGGTCGTGCAATTGTTGATCAGTGATTTTCAGGCTGATTTTTAAGGTGCACTTGCGCCCTCGGCGAATTGTGCTTCGAAGCAACTTTTTAGCGCGACATCCAGATCGGCCATGCTGACAGGTAGCCCCAGATCGACCAATGATGTCACACCGTGATCGCTAATGCCGCAGGGCACGATGCCGTCGAAATGGGATAAGTCAGGCTCCACATTGATCGACAGCCCGTGAAACGACACCCATTTACGCAAACGAATACCCAATGCGGCGATCTTGTCTTCGGCGCGTGAACCATCAGCCTGCAACGGCTTGTCAGGGCGCTGGACCCACACGCCCACGCGACCTTCGCGAATTTCGCCTTTGATATTAAAGGTATCAAGGGTGGCGATTATCCAATGTTCTAGGTTTTTGACAAACTTGCGCACGTCGCGGCCCCGTTTGCCCACATCAAGCATGACATAGACAACCCGCTGGCCAGGCCCGTGGTAAGTATACTCGCCACCGCGCCGCGCATCATAGACGGGAAAGCGATCTGGATCGACCAAATCAGCTGCCTTGGCTGACGTGCCGGACGTATAAAGGGGAGGGTGTTCAACCAACCAAACGCATTCGCCCGCGGTGCCATCTATGATGCCCGCGACACGATTTTCCATAAAGGCCAAAGCCTCTTTGTAGTCGGTCAAACCGTCAGTTGTGATCCATTCCACCATATCATTGGGGTAGCCTTGTGGGTTGCGGTTGAAAAGGGGGTGTTTTCCCTCTTGGCATCACAAATACGCTCGTCTATGAGTGCCGCCACTACCAGCTTACAGACTTGCGGTCGTGGCGGAATTGGTAGACGCGCAGCGTTGAGGTCGCTGTGAGGTAACACTCGTGGGGGTTCGAGTCCCCCCGACCGCACCATATATTTTTAAAAACATATTTACTTTCAATAGTTTAGTCAATTAGTGTATTTGCCGGTCCCCTCTTAAGTACCCTTATTGACTGACGGTCGAAGCCATTTTGAATTTAGATAACACAGCATACCCATGCCGTTAGTGCATGTGTCGGGTCCCATCACCTAAAAAGCATTTCGCGTTCACTGTTACTAAGAACATGCCCCCATGTTTCTAAGAACGCGACGTTAGCTTGATGCTCGCACCAATCAATCTCATACAGTTTGCGCTGATAGGTCCGCTGCCACATTCCCTTGGGTTTATGCTGGGACGCTGCGCAGTTCACCTCCTGGGCACCACAAAAATTATGTAATATTGATTTTTAACGATAAAACAATAAACGCGGCTTGCCTTATACCCCTTAGGTGCTCTGCTGCTTTGTTGTCCATATCAGGAAATTTTGCGACCAATACGCGCGCGCGAGGCATCACTGTCCGATAAACACGCATTACGTTAAATAAGTTATTCAATGATTGCAGTTACTTAGGAAAAAACTGGCCTTAAGTAGGCATATTTAGGGCCTCTTGTAATAATCTTGCGCGAACACCTAAAACCAAAAAGGTATTATATCGCAATAGCTTAGAGGGTTTGCGGCCAATTGCGCGCGCGAGGCGCGTAAATGCGCATACACGTTGCCAATGCTTGGCCAGCTCCCTCATTAGGGAATATTCCCGTCATCTGGGAAAATGCATCTTGTGAATGCGCAAAAAATATCAGCTTGCACCGGTTCCGGAAAATCTTGGGTCAGCGATAGACCCGGCTCATAGGGTCAGGACCTACAAGCCAACTTAAAGTAGACCTTCGCTGCGGTTTTGATGGATGACCGCTGTGCGGGACAAAGTGTGCTTTCGCTGCGCTTGCACCAGTGTCAGCTTTGGGATGGTGACTTGTTATAGTTCGACCAAGCGTTTTTCCACTGGTGAGGTCTGAACGACGGGCGAGTTTGTAGCGCCTAACGGCGTTGAGAAAAGTCCACCGTGTCTCACATTCTGCTTTTCCGAGAACACTTTAGACAGCTGGCGGTCAGGACACGACCGGCGGCAACTCCGATCAAGGCTTCTTTCGCGTCTCACGATTGATCGGATAGCCGCTTGCCGAGCCTTTGACCGGTTGAACCAGCATCCGGTCGAGCCACAGATCGCGTCCTGTCCGAAACTGCTCGATCCCGATCGTCATGCCTTCGTGCCCAGCTTTCGGCTGCGCCTTGTAGGTCCCAAGCAGTCTGTCCCACCAGGGAAGGTTGAAACCGAAATTGCTGTTCGTCTCTTCTGGTATGATTGAATGATGGACGCGGTGCATATC
>JBLHTS010000114.1:0-10791 GCA_047627695.1 Yoonia sp.
ACATTACGATGCCGGTTGGTGGGGGCATCCACGCCATCAACAAAGCTGATCGGCCCACTAAATACGGCTGAGATCAATGCCGTTGAGCAGGCTCAAGCATGTCGTTAGTGTCCAGATTCTACCGAGTGGCGTCAACTTTTTTCAGCATAGGTTCCGGCTTTTTTAGCCGTTTTAACCGATTCTGGCAGGGCGTCGCCGAAAGGCCGGCGCGAAAGGCCAACGCGGCCTTGCGGATCCGACCTTTGGTCAAGAGAACAAAAAGGATTCAAATGTCGCGCTGGTCCAGTTGCACAATAAGGCTCCTCTTAGACCCCCGACACGCCGATAACCGCCACGCAGTCACCGGACTGGATCAGTCCCGGAAAATGGCGGCTGATAAGCAAGCCGTCGCGACGGGCACAATATTCCACGGGTGCCAGCCCAGTGCGGTCTAGTGGCCAGACGCGGGCCACCAGATCACCCTTGGCAACCGGCTCACCCAAGTCCACCATTGCCTCATAAAGGCCATCGCCTTCGCTGAGAAGGAAACAGTCATCATCCGGCATCGTAAGGTTTATGGTAGGTTCGATCTGCATTTCGCCCTTTAGAAGGCCAAAGTGGATCAGCACGTTGCGCAAGCCCTTTTTGGCAATTGCATTACCGCGAGCAGTGGATGACCCACCGCCGCCCAGCTCAGTGGTGACAAGTATCTTGCCCATTTCCTCAACCGCAGTATCGTACATGCCAGCACTATCGATCTCTAAAAGCTGAACCGAATAAGGCGCGTTGAACGCCTCCATTGCGGCAAAACACGCCGCCTCGGTTGTCTTATCGTCCAGGATATGTGCTGCGGCAAAGGGTACGAAATCCAGCGTCTTGCCGCCAGAATGGAAGTCCACGGCGACATCGGCAAGGGGGAGCAACGTTCGCTGAAAATAATCGGCGATCTTTTCTGTCATGGTGCCATCCGGTCGCCCTGGGAAAGAGCGGTTCATGTTACCCTTGTCGATGGGTGACGTGCGACTGCCAGCGCGAAACGCCGGGTAGTTGAAGGCCGGAACGATAATCAACCGCCCGGTCACATCCTGTGCTTTCAGGGTCGATGCCAGCTCGTGCAAGGCAATGGGCCCTTCGTATTCGTCGCCGTGGTTGGCACCTGTCAACAGCGCAGTTTTCCCGGCCCCGTTTTGGATCACGGTCAACGGGATCATAATTGAACCCCATGCACTGTCATCGCGGCTATAGGGCAGCTTCAGAAATCCGTGATGAACACCGTCCTGATTTAGCGGAATGGTCGGGGATATCGGGTTTGCCTTCATGGTTTAATCCTTCACAAACAATTTGCGCGGTACATTTGACAGGCATTCTGCACCATCTACACCAATGCGGATGCTTTCAGTGATCTCAAAACCCCAATCTTCCATCCACAGGCCGGTCATAAAGTGGAAGGTCATATTTTCTTGCAGCACCGTCTTGTCGCCAGGGCGCAGCGACATGGAACGCTCGCCCCAGTCCGGTGGATAGCTGAGGCCAATCGGATATCCAGCGCGGTTGTCCTTTTGGATGCCGTATTTTTTGAGCACTTTGAAAAAGGCAAGCGCAATATCCTCACAGGTATTCCCAACGCGGGCTTTCTCAAGCCCCGCTTCCATGCCCTCCAGTACCGCTTTTTCGGCATCCAGAAAGGTCTGTGTCGGTTTGCCTAAGAAAACAGTGCGCGACAGCGGGCAGTGATAGCGGTGCACAACACCAGCGACTTCAAAGAAAGTGCCCTCACCGCTTTGCATCGGCAAGTCATCCCAAGTCAGATGCGGCGCGGCGGCGTCAGACCCGGATGGCAGCAATGGCACGATCGCTGGATAGTCGCCTCCAAATCCTGCATCCTCGTCATAGCGCAAGGCCGCGTCATAGATGTCAGCCACCAGATCGCATTTGCGTATGCCCGGCTCAATCTTATCAAAAATGCGTTGATGAATGCGTTCAACAACCTTGCCAGCCTGGCGCATATAGCTGAGTTCGGCCTCGGATTTCACTGCGCGCTGCCAGTTGACCAAAGCATTGGCGTCGCAAAAGCGCGAGTCGGGTAAGTGCTTTTGTAAGGAGGCAAAGGCAGCAGCCGTGAAGTAGTAATTGTCCATTTCAACGCCAATGCTGCCCCCATCCAGGCCCCGGTCCACCAACCGTGCCGCGAGGTAGTCCATCGGGTGCCGTTCGGTCGATTGCACGTAATCGTCCGGGTAGCCGATGATATTCTCTGGATCCATGTAGCATGTACGCAGAGCGCCATTGGCGTCCTGACCGCGACCGTACCAGATCGGTTCGCCTTCCAATCCCAGCACGACGCATTGGTGCACATAAAAAGACCAGCCGTCATAGCCGGTAAGCCAGTTCATGTTCGACGGGTCGGTCACGATCAGATTATCCAGCCCGCGGCGGGCCATTTCCGCCCGTGTTTTTTTGATGCGTTGCTGGAACTCGGCGTGGGTAAAATGCAATTTTGGCTTGGCCATCTTGGTATTTCCTAGTTGTTTAGCTGTTGATCGTTGTGCCTGCGCCTGCGGCATCTGCTCGTGCGCCTGCAAGGGTGGCTATTGCGGTGTCCTGAACGCCAGTGCCGGTCAAATCGCAAACAGTTATATCCTGCGCCGAAACGCGGCCCGGTTTCTGGCCCGCAATGATCTGACCCAATTCGGGGAATAGCCCATGGTCAGTCACACTTCCTGCAGCAATGGCTGGGCGCAGCTCTCCTTGTTTGATGGATTGCGCTAGGTTGTCGCAGACAAACAACGTTGCAGCTGGGATCACATCCGTTGCCAATTCTGTCTTGTAATCGGCATCCGAGCCCATTGCTGTCACATGCTGGCCCGGGCGCAGCATGTCTGCGCTGATCAGTGGTGTGCCTGACGGGGTTGTCGTGACAACAATGTCAGCTTCGGCCAACACCTCGGCAATGCTGCCGACGGTCACATCAATACCAAGCGTTTCAGAACAATCGCGAGCGCAGGCTTTGGCCATTTGCGGATCTCGTCCCCAGATAACAGCGCGTTCGATCCCGCGGACCAGCATCAGCGCCTCTAGTTGCAAACGCGCTTGAAGGCCGCTGCCCAGAATGCCTGCAACCTTGCTGTCTTCGCGCGACAGATGTTTGGCGGCAACCGCCCCGGCAGCGGCCGTCCGCACATCTGTCAGATAGCCGTTGTCCAAAAGTACGGCCCGCACGATGCCGGTCTTGGCATCGAACAGTACACTCAACCCATTGAGACTAGGCAGACCCAGCTTGGGGTTGTCGAAAAAGCCAGGGCTCATCTTGATGGCAAATCCGTCCAGCCCCGGCACATAAGCGGTTTTCACATCCACCTCGCCATTGTGCTCAGGCACATGAAAGCTAAGGACCGGCGGCATTTGAACATCTTTGGTCGCCAGAAGGTAAAACGCCTCCTCCACACAGGCCACCGCATCACCATCCAGCGGAACAGCTTTACGCAGATCAGCCTCGGTCAGGATCTTGATTTCAGGCATCTGGGCCCCCCGTTGCGTTAGTTTCAGTTGCCACGTCAAAATTTTCACGGTCGATCAAGCGCTTGTGCAGGGCCATGTCGATGTTCTGCCCACTGATCAGCGACACGCAGCGGCCCGGCGCGTCAATTTTGCCCGCCAGAAGTGCTGCGATGCCGACACTGCCCGACCCTTCGATGATCTGTCGCTCCTGCCAATAGGCATGGCGGATGGCTTCGGCGATCTCGGCCTCAGAAACCAGAACAATGTCGTCGACGAGATGTTTAGTCATTTCAAAGGTATATGCATTATCCAAGCCGATGCCGCCTCCTAGAGAATCCGCAAGCGTTTCTTGCTCCTCCACAAGAATGGGTTTGCCCGCCTGCAAGCTTTCGTACATGGCAGCACCGCGCTCCATCGAGATGCCAATGACCCTGATGTTCGGGTTCACCGCCTTCATCACCATGGCCACACCCGAGATTAACCCACCGCCTGAAAGCGGAACCAGAACCGAGTCCATATCGGAGGCCTGTTCCAGCATCTCCAACGCGACAGTGCTTTGACCCGCAATAATGTTGGGGTGATCAAAGGGCGGCAGCATCACCATGCTTTCAGCCACTAACCGGTCCACCTCCAACTGCGCATCATCTTGTGAGCGGCCCACAATACGCACCTCGGCACCATAGGATTTGATGCCCTCAACTTTGTTCTGCGGCACCAGTTCCGACATGCAGATAATACAGCGCACCCCGGCCTGCGCGGCGGCATAGGCCAGCCCACGCCCGTGGTTTCCTGTCGACACCCCCACGACACCCATCGCGCGCTCCGCCTCAGTGAGGGACAGAATCGCATTGGTTGCACCGCGCAGTTTAAAGCTACCAGTGATCTGCGTGTGTTCGAGCTTGAGTGAAATGTCTGAGCTGGTCCGCGCACTCAACGATGGGGACTCGATCAGTGGTGTTAAACGGATGCGGCCCGCTATGCGCGCCCGCGCAGCAAAGCTGTGCTGAAGGGTGATTTTCGATGTCATATAGTTGCTCGCAATCACGTTAGAGTTCAAAAAGTTTGCCAAAGCCTGGCACAGGTTCGTTCAGACCTGCCAGTCGCATGCAGCGCCAGATCATGGCCTGATTTGAGGTGATCACCGGCTTGCCCAGACGGTCTTCTAGCCGCTCGACACAGACCGCAGCACGCAAGCCGGTACAGGACAGAAACAGGGCGTCGGCCTTTGGATCGAAGGCCGCTATCCCGGCCTCGATAATGCTCGCTTCGGACACGCGCGCCATTTCGCGATCGTCGGCTAAACCAAAGCATGACGCATTTATCACTTCGGGGCCGTGTGTTGAAAAGTACTGTGCCAGTTCATCAGTAACTTCGCAGCTGTATGGCGTCAGCACGCTGACCCGTGCAGCACCTAACGCAGCAAATGCGTCAAATGCCGCAGAACTGGGGGTCACGCATGGCGCATTGGGCTTGGCCGCATTTAGGTAAGCCGTCACCACGTCATTGCCCAAAACGATCGAGGCGGCGGTGCAGCCATAGGCAATCACATCCACCTCCTCATCCGGCAATATCTGGCTTGCGGCTTCGGTCAGCCGCGGGCCAGTCTGGAGCAGCGCTTCGCGCGTCGTCGGATTTTTAAATGCAATGCGATTTACGTAGATGCCAACCTGAGCAGGGTTGCAGATCCTCGCAAAGTCGCGCTCGGTGGTGTGATCTGTTGCAAGCGCAATCAACGCGATCCTTTTGGGGACCGGGCGATCATCGAGACGGGCAGCGATTGTTGTCGGTGTGGATTGAACTTCGAGAGACATTTGTTTTCCTAAACGACAAGTACAGGAGATTTAGCCATGCTTGTCACCTTGTGGGAAACGCTGCCAAGCAACAGCCCCTCAAGCGACCCAAGTCCACGACTTCCGATAACGATCAGATCGTTTTTGTGCTCCTCTGAGAAGCTGACAATGGTGCGCGCCGTTGGTCCCCCTTTGACAAAGGCCCTGATATTCTTGCCACCAGCTTGGCGCGCGATAGATGCGCCATGTTCGGCAATCTCTTTGGCGTGATTGTGCATTATGTCATCGATATTTTCGGGACGGTCCGCATTTATCACGTACATAGAACCTTCCAGCACAGAATGGTGACGGTACAATGTTAATACCGTCAATTCCGCATCACAAAGAACAGCCAGCGCAGTGGCCTTGCGAAGCGCGGCTTCGGCTCCGACAGACCCATCGAAAGGGGCTAGTATGGATGTGAACATTTGCTGCTCCAATTATTTAGAAAAAGCGACGTCGCGCAGAAACAGCGCGATCTGCGGAAAGAAGATCAACAAGACCGAAACGCTTAACAACATGATCACAAAAGGCGGTGTGCCTCTGACCACTTCCAAATAAGGGCGTTTGAATACTGCGACCGCCGTGAAAATGTCGCAACCAAATGGCGGCGTGGCTGAACCAATCGCCGCCTGCAATGTAATCAACGTACCGACAAGAATTGGGTCAAGCCCGGTTTTTTCGACCACAGGTGCAAAGATCGGAACGAAAATCAGGATCACAACAATTGGATCTACGAACATGCATCCGATAAAGAACGCAATCGAGATCGTAAACAGCACGCCAATCTGCCCCATTTCGTCGATGCCAATCGCCCCGAGAATTTGCTGTGGAATCTGCGCATATGACAAAACCCAGGCAAAAGCGGCACCTGCGCCAACAAGTATGAAGACCACGGCCGTAACCATGCCGGTCGACTGTGCGATTGAGTAGAGGTCCTTAACGCGCATCGAACGGAAGATGACGGTTTCCAAGAATACGGCATAGAGCACGCCAATGGCAGCAGCTTCTGTCGGGCTGTAAATGCCAAAGAAGATGCCACCGATGATCAGGAAGGGGAAACCCAATGGCCACGCGGCCCGTTTGACCGCAGTTGCACGCTCACACCATGACGCGACCGGCTCGGTGGGTACGTTGTTCATCTTGGCGTAGATCATGCTGTAGATGGAGAACATGACTATGATCAGCAGTCCGGGCCCAAGACCTGCGATGAAAAGTTCCGGAATGGATGCTTTTGCAACCACACCGTAGATGATCATGCCAATGCTGGGTGGGATCAGGAACGCGATGTCACTTGAGTTGACGATCAGAGCTAGCGTGAAAGAGTCCTTGTATCCACCTTTCAACATACGCGGCCGCAATGGTGTGCCAACCGCAACAACCGTGGCCTGCGTAGACCCGGACACTGCACCAAACAGTGCGCAGGCTGACACCGTACTGACAGCAAGGCCGCCGCGGATGTGGCGAATAAACGCCATTACCATATCAATCAATCGGTTAGCCGATTGACCACGTGTCATTATGTCGGCGGCCAATATGAACATCGGAACCGCGATCAAAGAAGAGGGCCGGATACCGCCCAGCATTTGCTGAATTATAAATTCTGTTTTGTCGATCGTGCCGAACAGTTCGATGACTCCGATCATTGCGCCAGCGATCAGTGGGACCATCATTGGAAAACCAAGAAGCAGCAGGACGACCATTAAGGAAAACATTGTAAGTGCCATGACTAAAGCTCCAGTTCCATTTCCTGAGTGTCTTCTTCACGCAGATTGGTCGACAGGTAGATATCTTTTTCCTGAAGGTTCTTTAAGAAGGTCAACGCATATTGAATGCCCGTTACCCCCAGTCCGATCGGCACCCAAAGGTAGCTGATGTAGACCGGAATACCCAAAGCAGGATACACACGCCCACTGGCTTGCATGCTGACGATGTACTGGACCGCATACCATGCCAGGATCAGCAGCAATGCTGCTGTGATGCCTGTGATTCCAATCATCAAAACTTTCCGGGCGCGTTTGGGTAGGGCATCTGAAATCGCCGACATACGTATATGGCGACCATGGCGCGCGGCGTACCCAATCCCTGCAAATGTCACCAGCAAAATGAATATGCTGTTCAACTCTTCTGCAAAGATGATGGAATGGTTGAAAACAAACCGGCTGATAACATTTGCGATGGTGTTGATGGCCATCAATATAACGCCGATGGCCATGATGGCGCGTTCCAGCCCGGCGATTGTTTTGTCGACCGCATCGATCGCACAGCCCAGACCAGACCTTTTTTTGAAAAGTTCGTTCATGTTTTACTCCCTGGTGCCTGCAAATGTGACTGATAACCGAAAGTGCCTTTCGGGCCTGATTTTCGCGTCAGGCCCGAAATGTTTTTAAAATGGATGCTGATACAATAAAATTTCAGGACACTCGCGCAGGAAACTTATTGCTGCGCTGCAACCAGATCGAGTTTCATTTGTGCGAGAATAGCAGCGCCGCGATCGCCAGCTCTATCGATAAATGCGGCTTCGACCTGTTGCGCGCGCTCTCTAAACACCGCGCGTTCTTCTTCGGTCAGGCGAACAATCGTGTAGCCCGGATTTGTTTCCCGAATTTTTGCCAACCCGATTGAGTCCAGATCAACAGCAACATCAAGAATATAGTCTAACGCCGCTTGCGAGGCGTTCTGGACGAGGGTTTTGTCTTCGTCGCTTAGCCCGTCGTAAAAGTCGGCATTGGCCATCACCGCCGTGGTGTACTGACCATGACCCGTATAGGTTAAAACGTTGGTCAGGTCATCAAGACCATAGGCCTCGATCCAGATGGTTGGATTTTCTTGACCGTCGACCATGTTGGTTTTCAAGGCCCCGATAAGTTCACCCCATGCCATAGCAATCGGCGAAGCACCGAAGGCCTTGTAAGTTTCTAACAACAAAGGCGATGTCATCGTCCGGATTTTCATACCTTCCAGATCTTCTGGTGAGTGGAATTCTTCCATCGTGGTGACGACTTGCTCGCCTTCCGGGAATACTGCCAGCAATTCCAGACCTTGTTCGCGATAGATACCGTGGAACATTTCGTTCACAGCGATGCCTTCCTTAAAAAAGGTGCGCACTTCTTGCGGGTCAGTCGGCTGAATGTAGGGCACCAAAAATGCCTCGGCTTCCGGTATCAATGCGCCGGTAAACCCCGGTGATTGGTCAATAAACTGAAGCAATCCAGCCTGTGCCTGCTCCATCGCATCGGCCGATTCACCCAGCGATCCGACTGGATAAATCTGAATCGTGTGGTCCGAATTTGCTTCGATTTCTTCTTTAAATCTGGTTGCGTACAATCCTTGCGGATCAGTCAGTCCTTCTTCCATGGCATAGCGCCAGTTTTCGGCCTGGACAGCAGTTGCTGAAACCACGGCTGCGGTTGCCGCGGCGCAAATCAGCACACTAAATTTTGGTTTATAGGTCATCGGTTCCTCCCAGATACTACCATGTCAATGCATGGTGTAGCGAGGAGTGTATAGAATTGTACTGTGAGTCAAATCCTATATTGTCGTGCAACAATATGAATATCAATAGGCAAGTTGGGGAAGTGGTTCTTGCGGCCGTTTCAGAAGACGGGCCAGCATGCGCAATGCTTGGCGGAACCGCATATCGTCGTGAATGCTGGCGACAGATATCCGAACCGCGTTCTGGGGATTCGTCTTAGGTGCCAGAAATGGCAGTTCGGGAGATACGGCAATATTAAGTTGTCGGGCATGGGCAACGAGACTGGCCGAGTCCCATTCGCCTGGAAGCTTGAGCCAAAGATGCAGAGCCGAAGGATGACCACGCCAATCAAAACCTGCAAGCTCGGTTTGTGCAATCTCGAAGCGTTCCCGCAGTTTGTTGCGCTGCCACAGGGCAAGCTCTTCTGCTGTGCCGTCTAGCACCCAGCGCGTGGCAATTTCACACATCAGCGGGGTCGCCATCCACCCAAAAACAATCAAGCGGCCCGTCAAGGCTGGGAAAAGATGCTCTGGGGCAACCAGATAACCTGCGCGTAACCCTGATACCGTGCATTTCGTAAATGTCGTCAGATATACTGACAGTTCAGGGATAATTGTGGAAACCGGTGGCGGCCGATCCGCGGCGACAGGACCAAAGGCGTCGTTCTCGACAATGAACAACTCATGCTTTTGGACAATATCCGCTAACTGTCTGCGGCGCTCTTCTGGCATCATAACAACGTTCGGGTTGGCCAATGATGGCAGCAAGTACAGCACTTTAGGCCTGAGTTCTACGCAGGCTTTTTCCAGAGCATCCGGTACGATACCGAACTCGTCAGCATTAAGCCCCACAAGCTGCAATCCAAGATAGGCGCAGGTCGACACCAGAAGGTGGTGTGTAATCGCATCGCACAAAACAATATCACCGGGGCGTGTCAGGGCTGAAAGGGCCGTTGATGTGCCGTGCGTAACACCGTTGGTCATTATAATATTTTCCGGTTTCGCCGTCAGGCCGCAAAGCGACAACCACTTGGTTCCGGCGCGCCGGTGAGACTCGAACCCGATATTCGGGCGGCAAGACAGAAACATCTGCGAATGAAGATCACGGGGCAATTCGGTCAGAAGGCTTTGCATCCTGTCTACGTGCAGTTTGCTATAGGCTGGTCGCGAGATCGACAGATCAAACAGGTTTTTTGACTCTGGTTCGAGATTGTAGGGCTGATGCTCGGGGTTCCTGTGATCCGCTACATAGCTGCCACGTCCAATCTGCCCATCTATCAGATTTTGCCGTTTTAGCGCGTCGTAGGCTTTACTGATCGTGTTTACGCTTAGATTAAGACTTTCTGCCATTCTGCGATGTGTCGGAAGGCGCTGCCCAGCTTTTAGCGTGCCGTCTTCGATCGCTGTCGAAAGGGCCGTCGCCAAACTCAAGTGCAATGGGTGATGGAGGGATTTTCTATCAGGTATCCAATTTGTCATGCGACAATGTTAACATGACCATGACATTGAGCAATCAATAAATCTGCGGAAGGCTCTGGCAGAGCAAAATCGGTTGAGGGGGGCAGGGCGAGCGGCTTTGTCAGAACAAATATTCTTGAGGCGGACTGGCGGTTTTGTAGCCTTCGCTGATGACGAAAACAAACCCTTTCAAGTACTTTCACAGCAGCCCCGAGATCATCTGGACCTGCCACGGTTTCCCTCGGCGGCAAACCATTTGCTGAGGTCATTACGCGCAGTTTGGAATCATGCCCGGCGAACTTATGACTTGTCGGAGAGTCCAACGAACGCGATCGAATGGTACGAGGATCGCCCCGACGGTAGAACCAAGGACAAACGTCTGCTTTGGGGTAGTCAAAGTTATTGGTTCTGGTGCTGCTTTGGGTTCGAAGTCGCCGTTCGCTGCAAAGGCCACCAAGGTCCGGTTAGGTTCAGGTTTCTCGGACGCCACGCGCGACGTTTGTGTGACGCGGCACGTTGCCTGGCGTCGGAGAAGCGCTCAAGCGGGAAATCG
>JBLHTS010000115.1:0-10666 GCA_047627695.1 Yoonia sp.
GAAGCTCAACATCTTTTGGCGCAGGGAAAGCTCGCACCACCCACCGATGATACCCCCAAGGACCGCCGGTTCTCGCATGAGCAATGGGATACAAACCCATATTTCAATTTCATCAAACAACAGTATCTGATGAATTCCGCCGCGGTGCAGCAAGCCGTTGAGGATATCGACACGCTTGACGGTGAAGAAAAGAAGCGACTGCGATATTTCAGCCAACAGATGATTGATATGATCAGCCCAACGAATTTTCTGCCAACGAACCCGGAAGCATTGGCTTTGGCAGCTGAAACAGACGGCGAGAGCCTTGTCGCCGGTCTGGAAAATATGATTGCCGATCTAGAGGCCAACGATGGCGATCTGGTCGTCACCCTTGCCGACAAGAATGCGTTTACTTTGGGCGAGAACCTAGCAACTACGCCCGGGTCGGTTGTGTTCCGCAATCACATGTTCGAATTGATTCAGTACACGCCGTCGACTGAACAGGTCCACGAGACCCCGCTGATGATCTTCCCGCCGTGGATTAACAAGTTTTATATTATGGACCTGAAGCCGCAAAACAGCCTGATTAAATGGGCCATCGATCAGGGCTATACCGTGTTTATCGTATCTTGGGTGAACCCTGATGCGGGCTACCGCGACACGTCCATGACGGACTATGTCGAGGACGGCTATCTGACGGCGATCAAAGAAGTGAAACAGATCTGCGGCGTCAAGAAAGTGAACGCGGTCGGCTATTGCATCGCGGGAACCACGCTTTCACTCACGCTCGCTTTGATGAAAAAGCGCAAAGACAATTCGGTCAACTCTGCCACTTTCTTTACGACGCTCACTGATTTTTCGGATCGGGGCGAAGTGGGGGTCTTTTTAGACGACGACTTTATCGATGGGATCGAAGCGGAAGTGACCGAAAACGGTATTCTCGATTCCTACTTTATGTCGCGCACGTTTTCATATCTGCGGTCCAACGACTTGATTTATGGGCCAGCAATCAAAAGCTACATGATGGGCAAGGCGCCACCGGCGTTTGATCTGCTGTACTGGAACGGCGACGGGACGAACCTGCCTGCCAAGATGTCAGTCGAGTATTTGCGCGGACTATGCCAGAAGGACAAGTTCGCAACCGACGGTTTCGAGGTAGCAGGTGAAACGGTCCGTCTGGAAGATGTCACCGTCCCGCTGTGTGCGATTGCCTGCGAAACGGATCATATTGCGGCTTGGAAAAGCAGTTACGCGGGTGTGGCCAAGATGGGATCGAAGGACAAGACCTTCATCTTATCCGAAAGCGGACACATCGCAGGGATCATCAATCCACCGAGCAAGAACAAGTATGGACACTATACCAATTCGGAAATCGGCCTGACGGCAGACGATTGGTTGGCTGCTGCGGATAGACACGAGGGGTCGTGGTGGCCGCGTTGGGATGCTTGGTTGTCCAAAAAATCTGGCAAAATGGTTACTGCAAGAGAGCCGGGAAGCGACGGTTACCCTGTTTTGGCACCAGCTCCGGGGACCTATGTGAAAGCTAAGTAGCGGCAAAGCCTTGCATTTTTGCAGGTGCAAAATATTTTACGCTGCAGTGCAGAAAAATCTTGAAATGCTGCACCGCAGCATCCATATTGGAGCTAGACATTAACAGCGGATTCGGATCCGCACTGACCCAAACAGAAAGGCTTTTACAATGGCTAACAATGCACAAGACTTCACCGCGATCTTCAAAGACATGACGGGCGCTTTTCCTGTCGACACCAAAGCTATGGAAGAGCAGTTCAAGAACCAGTCTGCCCTTACTGAAAAGATGTCTACAGTTGCACTGACTGCTGCCGGCAAATCTGCCGAGCTGTCCGCAAAGTGGACAAAAGACACCATCGCAAAGATGGAGTCCATCGCAACTGCTAAGGCAGAGCCTGCAGACTATGCAAAAGCAATGACAGATTTCGCATCGTCTTCCGCTGAATCCGCAGCCGAGCACATGTCCGCTTTCGCAGAAATCGCGAAAATGGTTCAAACACAGACCATGGATTTGGTTATGGCTGCTGGCAAAGACATGTCCGAAGAAATGACTGCCGCTGCGAAAAAAGCGACTACCGAAGTGACTGCTGCTGCGAAAAAAGCAACAGCTAAGTAAGCGATGTCAAAACTCCTTTGCCTCCCTAAGGGTAAGTTTTCAAAGACGGTCCGCTAATGCGGGCCGTCTTTTGTTTTAGAGTAAGGCTTTCTTTTTGCGCAGGCGCAGCATAGGCTTCTCTGCACCGCAACATTCTTGAAAGGGACGCCTGTGGCCGACACAAGTAAACCACTGCTGATCAAGCGCTACGCCAGCCGCCGTCTTTATAATACAGAGACAAGCGATTACGTGACGCTAGAGGATGTCGCACTTTTCATCCGCGAAGGTCGCGAAGTGCAGATAGTGGACCTTAAGTCCGGCGATGACCTAACACGCCAATACCTGTTGCAAATTATCGCAGAGCACGAAAGCCGCGGCGAAAGTGTGCTGCCTGTTGATGTGCTGACAGATTTGGTGCGCAGTTACACTAGCCAAGCTGCATCTGTTGTGCCCGAATTCTTGCAAGCCAGCTTCGAGATGCTGCGCGACGGTCAGTCAAAAGCCTTTGAAAACTTGGGCAAAACAAACCCTTTGACGGCGATGCCAGGTTTTGATGCGATGCGTGCGCAGCAAGCGGCGTTCTTTAAGGCAATGACAGGCGGAATCGTCCCTGCTGCAAGCGCTGAGAAAACAGAAGCCGGCGATGATCTAGGCGAAATCAAGTCCCAGCTTGCAGCGCTGCAAGAAAAGCTATCGAAGATGGGTAAATAGAGCCAATCCCTAAACGCCCAGCCTGTCACGCAAGGAATACCACGTCATTGCGAGTGTTAAAAGCGGCGCGCGCAGTGCAGTGCCTCCCGGAAAACTTGGGATCTTGAGGTCTGCCAAAGTATCAAACCGTCCAGCCTGACCCGCGACAGCTTCTGCCATGACTTTGCCCGCCATCCCTGCAAGTGCGACGCCGTGGCCAGAGTATCCGCCTGCGGCGACGATGTTCGGTCCGATACGCAAAACCGCAGGCATCCGCGTCATCGTTACGCCTAGCGTGCCTCCCCAAGCATATTCGATCTTCGCGTTTTTGAGTTGCGGGAACAGGGCGCACATCCGTATTTGTAGTGCCGTAGTCATGTCATCGGGAAATCCGAGCGCGTAACTGGGACGACCACCAAACAATAGTCTGCCGTCCTCTGACAGCCTATAGTAGTTCACGACGAACTTGCTGTCCTCAACTGCGATATCGCGCTCCAGTATCTTTTTTGCGAGGTCGCCCAGCGGTTCGGTGGCACAGATAAAGCTGTTGAGCGGCATAACCTTTGCAGCCACTTTGCGTTCAATGTTTGGCAGGTACCCGTTGCCTGCGATAATCACATGACGTGCTTTCACGCGGCCTTTGTCAGTACGAATTCCTGCTGGGTCGCCTTTGGCAATATGGTGCACTTCAGAGCGTTCGAAGATGCGCGCGCCAGCGGCTTCAGCGAGCCGCGCAAGACCCAGCGCATAACGTAAGGGGTGAATATGTCCCGCACCTTCGTCTAGCACGCCCCCTTGATATAACGGCGACTTCACGACGTCGCGCATGTCGTCAGGAGACAGCATTATCGCTTGATCGTAGCCATAGGTCCGGGCGCGGAATTCCATCTCGTTGCGATAGTCTTCGACCTCGCTTGCCGCGTAAAACCCATGCGCAATGCCGGGTTTATACTGCGCTTCGGGAATATGATTTGCGCAGTTGACGCGGATGTCTGCTTTGGCTTCTTGGGACAGGGCCCACAATGCCGCGGCATGGTCTTCGCCGAGTTTGCGCGACAGGATGCGTTGATCTGTGTTGTGTCCGCTGCCAACCTGACCACCATTGCGCCCTGACGCACCAAAACCGACGCGGTGGGCATCGAGTACCACGACATCCAAGCCCTTTTCGGCCAGTACCCGTGCAGCTGAAAGGCCAGTGTAACCTGCACCAATGACACAGACATCAACAGTCAGATGCCCGCGCAGCGCTGGCCGTTCGGGCGGTAGATCTGTTGATGCGGCGTACCAGCTACCGGGCATTTCGCCTGCGCGATCGTTGCAATAAAGCGGGTTCATCACCTACACATTCAAAAGCAGATGTTCGCGCTCCCACGGGCTGATGACTTGCAAAAACTCTGTGTGCTCTGTGTGTTTTACGATAGAGTAGACCCGCGCAAAATCAGGTCCCAAGACTTCGTGCAATTCAGTGGCCGCATCGAAAAGCTCAAGAGCTTCTGCAAGCGACCCCGCAATTCCGGCTTCAGAATCCGAAGCCTCACCGCGCCAACGTTTGTCCGGGCGGATTTCGTTCTTGAGCCCCAGATACCCACACGCCAAAGAGGCCGCGATACACAGGTAGGGGTTACAATCCATGCCAGGCAGGCGGTTTTCAATCCGCCGTGCAGATGGATCAGAAATAGGGATGCGGATTCCCGTCGTGCGGTTGTCGCGCCCCCATTCAAGGTTCACAGGTGCTGCCTCGCCTTCGACATAGCGGCGGTAGCTGTTCACATAGGGGGCAATCAGCGCGACAGCGCTGGGCATGTGTTCTTGCAACCCGCCTATAAAGTGGAAAAACGCATCAGTTTCGCCGCCGCCTGGACCGGTAAAGATGTTGCGGCCTTTGCTATCAATCACCGAATGATGGATATGCATCGCCGAGCCCGGCTCGCCTGCGATTGGCTTAGCCATGAAAGTTGCAAAACAATCGTGCTTAAGGGCAGCTTCTCGGATCAGACGTTTAAAATAGAACACTTCGTCGGCGAGTTTTAGCGGGTTGCCATGGCGCAAATTAATCTCGAGCTGGCCGGCGCCGCCTTCTTGGGCGATGCCATCAATTTCGAAGCCTTGGATTTCGGCGTACTCGTAGATGTCGTCGATAACTTGGCCGTAATCGTCCACCGCGGACATCGAATAGGCTTGCCGTCCTGCGGCAGGGCGTCCGGTGCGGCCCATCATCGGTTCGATTGATTTGGCGGGGTCAATGTTGCGGGCAACAAGGTAGAATTCCATTTCGGGTGCGACGATGGGTGTCCAGCCTTCGGCCTCGTAAAGCGACATGACACGCCGCAGTACGTTGCGCGGGGAAAATTCTACAGGGCGTCCCTTTTGGTCAAAAGCATCGTGGATCACCTGCAAGGTGCCATCGACAGCCCAAGGCGCAGCCGTAGCCGTTGATAGGTCTGGTTTAAGGATCATGTCAGGCTCAAGGAACCCGTCAGGTCCCGCGGCTTCGCCCCAATCGCCTGTAATTGTTTGGAAGAAGATCGAATTTGGCAGATGGAAATGCGCCTGCTTTTCCCATTTGCTTGCGGGAACGGCCTTACCACGCGCAATGCCGGGTAGGTCTGCAATGACGCATTCGACCTCATCCAAGCGGTTTGCCTCTAAATAGTTCTGGGCGGCTTGGGGAATTTCATTGATCCAACTCATGCGACTATCCGTTCTTTAAAGAAGCGTGCGATTTGTGCGGCGATACGGGAGTTATCGTCCGGTTTATCAAGATCACTGCGCGCTTGATCCAAGAGCGCGTCCGGCACGACACCTTTGCCACGGTATTCGACCAACCCAGACATGAACGGCTGCCCGTATTCAGGGTGCGGTTGCACCGTAAAAGCCCGCTTTCCATAGACCAGTGCTGCGTTTTCACAAAATGTGTTGCTGGCTACGACGGCTGCATCTGCGGGGCGTTCAACCACTTGATCTTGATGCCAAGCGTTTAGCGCGATGGTTTCGCCGTTCCAGTCATAGTGCGTGTTGCCGACCGCCCACCCCTTTTTGAATTTCTCGACTTTGCCGCCAAGTGCCTGTGCGATGACCTGGTGCCCAAAACAAATGCCTACCAGCGGAATTTCGGCCGCGTAGACGTCGCGGATAAAATCCTCAAGCGGTGGAATGAAAGGTTCATCGTCATAGGCCCCGTGCTTGGAACCCGTAATAATCCAGCCGTCGCAATCCGTGATGGCACTTGGGAATTCCATATCGACAACACTGTAAATCGCGAAGGTAAAGCCAAAGCCATCCAGCATACGCGTGAAGTGTGGACCAATATCACCCGTCGTTGGCATAAGCGCCTCATGGGCGTGTCCGGTTTGTAAAATCCCGATTTTCATGGCTTTTCTCATTGAGGTTATTTTGGTCTTGTACCCAGCTTACACAAGGTCGAGATAGTGGTCGAGTTGCTCTTCAGGGGTCATCTTATCAAAGTGGACCATTTCTTGTCGTTTGGTGCGGATCAAATTGTCGACCAGTTTGGTGTCAAAAATCCGGCTTGCCAACGCGCTTTTCTCGAATGCGTTGATCGCGTCGTCCCAAGTGCCGGGCACTTGCGGCAGTTCTTGTTCGCAGGCGTTCCCTGTGATCGGGGCGGGCGGTGTCAAGGCATCCTCGATACCAATCAGCGCAGAACCTAGCACCGCTGCGAGGAACAGATAGGGGTTCACGTCACCTCCGGCAAGCCGATGTTCGATCCGTCGTGCGGCATAGCTGCCACCGGGGACGCGTACAGAAGCGGTGCGATTATCATAGGCCCAGCAAATGCTGGTCGGCGCATGCGCTCCCGGTACCAGACGTTCATAGCTGTTCCCGTGCGGGGCAAAGATCAGCGTCAAATCGGGGATACCTGCCAGACAACCCGCAATGGCATTTTGCAGCAAAGCACTGCCTTCATGTGTGCCGTTGTTGAATACATTGTTGCCGTTTTTATCGAGGATCGAGAAATGAGTATTTAGGCCATTGCCCAGATAATCATCGTATGGCTTTGCCATGAAACTTGCCGCCATCCCGTGATTGCGGGCCAAGCCGCGTACCAGCATTTTGAAAAGCCAAGCATCGTCTGCTGCCTCGAGTGCGTCAGGGACATGTTCAAGGTTCACTTCGAACTGTCCGATACCGGCTTCGGAAATTGCGGCTTCGGCGGGGATGTCCATCGCTTCACAAGCTTCGTAAAGCTCGTTGAAGAACTCATCAAAGGTATCAATGGCACGTAGTGAAAGGAATTCGGCACCTGCGCGGCGTTTGCCGGAACGTGGAGATTTCGGTTGCTGGATTTCCTTACCGCTGTCGTCGACAAGGTAGAACTTCATTTCGGTCGCAACAACTGGTGTCAGGCCGCGCTTTTTATAGCGGTCAATAACACGGGCCAAAGCATGACGTGAATCGCCGGTAAAAGGCGTGCCGTCGTCATGAAAGGCCCAAAGCGGCAAAATAGCAGAAGGGGCGCGCAGCCAAGGCATTGGCACATAGCCCCGTTCGGTTGGCAGCAACAAACCGTCGGCATCGCCAGTGTCAAAGACCATTGGACTGACATCAATATCTTCACCCCAGATATCAAGGTTCAGCACTGAAAGCGGAAAGCGCGTGCCTTCCTTTTCCAGCTTTTTGGCAAAGCGGCGGGGAACGCGTTTACCGCGCGCTTGACCGTTCAAGGCAGCCGCACCGCAACGCAAGTTGCGGATTTCCGGATGATCGTCGAGCCAGCTCATCTGATGATCTGTGGCCTCACTTTGATTGACTTGCGCAGATCTTGTGAAAGATGCCGGTTCAGGCGCGCATTCACCAGACCAAAGAGGCCAATCACGACCAGCGTCAGCAGAATAAAATAGCCCGCAAGGATCGGGTAAGGGACAAAAGGGTTGAACGTTTTATCAGCGAAATAATTTGCATAATAAAGCGCGTCACCGCGCTGTTGTATCGCCGGAAAGCCAGAGAAAAACACGAGAGTCGTGGCGTGGAACAAAAAGATCGCTTCGTTGGTGTAAGCGGGCCAAGCAAGGCGCAGCATCGTGGGCCATATCACGCGGCGGAAACGTGCCCACCCGGACAAGCCGTAAGCGTCTGCTGCTTCGGTATCTCCTTTGGGAATGGACAGTAGTGCGCCGTAAAAAATCTCGCCTGTGTAGGCAGAGGTGTTCAGGAACAATACGACCAACGCGCCAGCCCAAGCAGAGGTCAGCGGACTAAAGAACGGGTAGGCGCCTTTGAGGCTGAGAAAAAGAAAATATGCAAAGAAGAATTGAATAAAAAGCGGCGAGCCGCGAAAGACAAAGATGAACCACTCGGCCGGTTTGCGAATCCACGGGTTGCGCGCTGCCTTGCCCAAAGCGACCGCCGTGGCCAGAAAGAAGCCCGCGCAAAGGGCGACGACACCAAAGTAGATATTCCAGATCATGCCAGAGCCGATCAGGGTGAACTGCTGGCATAGCGTAAAATCACTTCGTGGCAGCAGCCTTTCGCCAATGCCTTGGCTTCGCAACGCGTAGTCGGCGACGGTTTCCCAGCAGCTCATGTCGCGGCCTTTCGCTGTGCTTCGCCCGCAGAGGTGGCTTGGCCGTGGGTCAAGCGGGCCATGATCCGGTCCAATACGACTTCGGAAACTTTCGTGAAGCAAAGGTAGAACACCAGCAAGGCGCCAAAATACCATATCCGCCAGTCAGAGTGCGGGTATTCGGTGAATTGTGGTTGTTTGGCCCCGCCCAGTTCGCGCGCCCAATACACAATGTCCTCGACGCCCAATAGGAACAGCAACGGCGTGGCTTTGATCAGCACCATCCAGAGGTTCGACAGGCCCGGTAGCGCAAAAACCCACATTTGTGGAACCAGCACACGCCAAAATGTCTGGCGACGGCTCATACCGTAAGCTTCGGCTGTTTCAAGTTGGCCTTTTGGGACCGCGCGCATTGCGCCAAACAGTACGTTGGCGGCGAAAGCGCCAAAAACGATGGCGAATGTCAGCACGGCCAGCATAAAGCCGTAGGTTTCATGCACCCATTGCGGGGAATTGCCCAAAGGTAGTTTGGCGGCAGTACAGACCACAAAGTCACTGCCTTGACGTATGGGTTCGTTCCAGTCAGGGCATTTGATTTTGTGGCGGATGAACTCAAATGCTTGATCAAGTGCTATGACAAAGAACAAGAAGAAAGCGATGTCGGGTATGCCGCGCACAATCGCCATATAGGCTTTGCCAAACCAGCGTAGTGGGGCAAAGTCACTTCGTGCAGCAGCTGCGCCACCAAACCCAAAGACAAGGGCTGCTGGGGCTGTGACCGCCAGCAGAAGTAAGACAATACCAACCGCGCCATAGATCGATAGATGCTTGCCTGTGGTCAGGTAGCAGCTAAGCCAGGTAAAACCCTCAATGGTTGTCGGATCGGTACAATAACTAAAAATCGGAATGCCTGCTCTGTGCGTCTAATTTTGTGTATCAAAACAATACGGTAGAGAGTAGATGCCCCACTTTATTTTGCAGGGCATCACTTTTTCTTAGAATGTCGCCGAATCTGGCAGCCATTTTGTGATCAAGGCGTTCAGCGTACCGTCTGCTTTCATTGATGCGATGGCTGCAGTCAGCTTGTCACGCAGTTCGGTATCTGACTGACGTACACCCATGCCAATGCCTCCGCCGATTGCCACGTCATCACCAACAAAAGACATTTCGGCGTCGGTTTCTACGATGGGGACCAAATACGCTTTGTCAGCCAATACGGCATCAGCCTCACCGTTTTTCACAGCTGCGACTGTCTCATCAGGGGACGCGAATTCAAGAAGAACTGCACCTTCAAGACTTGTGACATAGCTGGCTTGGATAGTGCCTGCTTGCGCTGCAATTGCGCCCGACGTGACATCGACATCACCCATGGCCATAAATGCGGATGGATCAGGCAAAGTGTACTGCTCCGAAAAATCAATAACCTCTTTGCGTTCGTCTGTGATGGACATGCCTGCAACGATCACATCGTAGTTGCCGGATACGAGGTTCGGGATAATGCTATCCCAGTCGTTGGCGACCCACTCACAAGTCAACTCTGCGCGAATGCAAACTTCGTTTCCTACTTCGCGGTCGAAGCCGTCAATTTCACCGGCATCATTGATGAAGTTGTAAGGAGGATAAGCGGCTTCGGTAGCGACGCGTACGACAGAGTGGCTTTCGGCCAATGCGGCACTGCCAAATGCGGCAAGTACAGCCGCGGCTAAGATAACATTTTTCATCAGTTTTCTCCCGATTAGATGATTTTTATGCGACCGTCGCGGACAAAAAGCCACGCAATCGGTCAGTCTTGGGGTTGCCGAAGAGGGCGGCTGGTGGGCCTTGCTCTTCGATCTTACCTTGGTGCAGAAATACGACGTGGTCGCTGACATCAGCGGCCAGACGCATATCATGGGTCACAATGATCATTGTTCGCCCTTCGGCGGCCAAATCTTTGATAACTTTGACGACTTCCTGTTCAAGCTCTGGGTCCAAAGCGCTGGTTGGTTCGTCAAACAGCAGTGCTTTGGGTTCCATACAAAGCGCGCGCGCAATCGCGGCACGTTGTTGTTGCCCGCCCGAAAGCTGGGCGGGGTAGGCATCGCATTTATCGCCGATGCCGACTTTGTCCAGGTATTTGCGGGCGGATGCTTCGACTTCTGCCTTATCGCGCTTGAGGACCGTCAGCGGAGCCTCCATCACGTTTTGCAGGATCGACATATGTGCCCATAAATTGAACTGCTGGAACACCATCGACAGGTTCGTGCGGATGCGAATCATCTGGGCGTGATCGCCGGGGTGACGGTTCAAACCGCTGCCCTTCCAGATCACAGGTTCACCGCAAAAAATTACATCACCTTGCTGGCTAT
>JBLHTS010000116.1:0-10605 GCA_047627695.1 Yoonia sp.
ACCGAAGCCGTACGCGCTCAGATCGAGGCGGCCTATACCGACATGGCCGCACATGGGCACCGTGTGATCGCACTTGCTGCGGGTCTTAGCCCTGATGGGACGTTGCGCGAAGACGCATTGGTGTTTCTTGGTCTTGTGGGCATCATTGATCCGCCTCGCCCCGAAGTGCCTGCTGCGATTGCCCTAGCGCATGCTGCGGGGACTCGGATCATCATGATCACGGGCGACAGCCCAGTGACAGCCAAGGCGATTGCCGAAGCGATCGGGCTGCGCCCGCAAGCCATTCTGATACATGACGATATCGTCAGTATGCCGGACACAGAACTGGCGCATGCGCTGGATCAGGACATGCTGGTAGCACGGGCTGAACCTGCCGACAAAATGCGGATTGTGGCGCTGCTGCAAGCCGAAGGGCAGATCGTGGCGATGACGGGTGACGGGGTGAATGACGCGCCCGCGCTGGAACAGGCTGATATCGGGATTGCGATGGGGATCAGGGGCACGGATGTCGCCAAGGACGCCGCCGATCTGGTGCTTTTGGACGATAACTTTGCCACCATCATCGCGGCGATCCGCGAAGGGCGGCGGCAGTTCGATAACCTGCGCAAGTTCGTGCGCTACCTGTTGTCGTCTAACGCAGGCGAGGTTGTGGCGCTGGTGTGCAATATCGTCATTGGTGGGCCGTTGATTTTCTTGGCCACGCAAATTCTGTGGATGAACCTGATCACGGATGGGCTGACGGCGGTCGCACTTGGGTTGGAAAAATCTGAACCCGGACAGATGCACGAACCGCCCCGCCCGATGAACGCGCCAATCCTTGGCTGGTCCGGCGTCGCGGTGATCGCGATTTTCGGGCTATATACCGGCCTTTCCAGCCTCTGGATTTTCTGGACCTTGCTGCCCACTGACGAAACCCTTGCCCGCACAGCCGCCTTTACCGCGATGGTGGTGTTCGAGAAATTCAGCGTCTTCGCTTTCCGATCTTTGCGCGCGCCTTGCAGCCGGATCGGCTGGACCAGCAACCCGTTCTTGCTGTTGGCATTGGCGGTGACATTGGGCGCGCAGATTGCAGCGGTCTATTGGGCACCGCTGCAAACCTTGCTGCACACGACAGGGCTGGGGCTGGCAGAATGGCAGATGATCGGGCTATTTACTCTGCCTTTGATCGTCCTGCCCGAACTTGTGAAAATGATCCTGATGCAAAGGAAATCCAATGGCGCTTGAACATGGACATGACAGTAGTGAAATCACAGCGCGATTGGATGCGCAGAACAGCAGCGGGCAGTTGCGCGATGCAATATTCGGTGGAATAGACGGCACGGTCACGACTTTTGCGATTGTGGCAGGCGTGCAGGGTGCGGGGCTTCCGGCCAGCATTGTGATCGCGCTGGGGCTGGCCAATGTGCTAGCGGACGGGTTTTCGATGGCGGCAGGCAACTACGCAGGCACCAAGGCCATCGCAGATGATCGGCACAGATTGTGGGAGGTCGAAGAACGCCATATCCGCGAAAATCCTAAGGGCGAACGCGACGAGTTGGAACAGATCCTTGCGCGCAAAGGTCTGACGGGACAGGTTTTGAAAGATGCCACGACGATGATCAGCGCCAACAAAAAGCAGTGGATCACGATGATGGTGTCCGAAGAATACGGGCTGCCCCCAGTGGACGACCGCCCCATCCGCGCGGCGGTGGTGATCTTTGTGGCCTTTGTGGTGGCGGGCATGCTGCCTTTGTTGCCCTATCTGGTCGGGCTGGCGCCGGCGTTTTCATGGTCGATCGGAATAGCCGCGCTGACGTTCTTCGGGATAGGCACGATCAAATCACGCTGGTCACTGGCACCCTGGTGGCGATCAGGGTTGGAAACACTGTTGATCGGCGGCTTGGCGGCTTGGCTTGCCTACGTTGTGGGCGGGCTGTTTCATATTTAAGGGGGAACGCATCGTCCGGTTAACGAAAAGACGTTTCCCAAAATTTGTAGACGCTTTAATTCGCGCCGTTATGAACAACATCATCGGGTGTGTGAAGTATTCGAGGATCAGGCGGGGTCACCACTGTCTCGTCTTTGTCAGGGTAGTCCAATGATGCCAGAAAGTGCCGCATGCAATTCAGTCGTGCGCGCTTCTTGTCGTTTGACCGGATCACTGTCCAAGGCGCGTCAGCCGTATCCGTATAGAAAAACATCGCTTCCTTGGCCTCGGTGTAGGCGTCCCATTTATCAAGGCTCGCGCGGTCAATGGGAGAGAGCTTCCATTGCTTCAACGGGTCCGTCTCTCTTGAGGCAAACCGCTTGAGCTGTTCTTCTTGTGTGACGGAAAACCAGTATTTGAACAATTGTATGCCGCTGCGCGTGAGCATCCGTTCGAATTCGGGCGTTTGGCGCATGAATTCAAGGTATTCGTTGGGCTTGCAAAACTGCATGACCCGTTCGACGCCTGCACGATTGTACCAAGACCGGTCATAGAGAACGATCTCGCCGGCTGTTGGTAAGTATTTGACATAGCGCTGAAAATACCACTGTCCACGCTCTTCGTCGGTGGGTTTGTTCAACGCTACAACCCGCGCTTCGCGTGGATTCAGATGTTCGGTGAACCGCTTGATTGTCCCGCCTTTGCCCGCAGCATCACGGCCCTCGAACAGCATGACAATCTTCTGTCCGGTTGCCTGCACCCATTGCTGGACTTTCAGCAACTCTACCTGCAACGCGGCCTTTTCAGTTTCGTATGCCCGTCGCCCCAAGGGCTTGGCATAGGGGTAATCCCCCTGCTCAAATCCGCTTATTTCTTGCGATAGCTTGGCGCGTTCTTCAACATTCAATTCACTTACGGCTTGCGTCATTCTGGCTCCCTTTCATTTTGGCTAAGTATAGCCTTTCAGGGGTGGATTGGCTTTGATGTAGGTCAAACCTCGCGACAATGAGCACGCCCGGCATGCCCTAAACACACAAGATATCCTCTAGGTGCTTGGGCAATTCATCCAACGGCAGATGCGTCAAATCCTTGGGAATGTCCCCCAGCAACGTATGTTTCAAAGCAGGCGTCATCGCCTTGCGCAGCAGCCCCAGCATCGCAGCAGGTGCAATCAGGATCAGGCGCTGGAATTCGCCCTTGGTCAAAGACGCCTCAAGGTATTGGATGATATCGGCGGCAAAGGCATGGGCCGCCTGCCCTTTCAAATCGGGGTCCGCGATACCGCCCCGATTGGGTCCAACGGCGGCGTTTGTCATGCCCGGCGCGTCCGACAAAGAGGTGATTTTCGGGGCCTTAAGGCCGTGAGTGCAGTGACCGTAAACGCCCTTCGAAGGACCATCGTTAACGGCAATTCGCACGCTCTGCGTGTCGGCCAGCACAATCCATGTCTTGATTGGTTTCATCGGGTGCACCTTCGGTTTCTTGGCAAACCTACGGGGCAAATGCGCAGGACCGGTTGATTTTTCTCAATATTCAGCGGCATGTTGGTAGGGCGAACGAAAAGGTAGGCGGTAAGTCAATGACGGATCAAGAATACGACGCCGTTTTGCTAATGACGCTTCTGGATGCGATGCCGGACGCAGTGTTGGTCAGTGACGCGGGCGGTGTGATCATACGGGCCAATCCGTCTGCGGGTGTGCTTTTTGGCTATGATCCTGCCGTGTTGATCGGGCAAAAGGTCAATATGCTGATGCCGCAAGCGCTGGCCGATCGCCACAACGGGTTCATGTCCGAACATCTGAAAACGGGGCGCGCGCGGATTATCGGGCGGGGCCGTTCAGTCGAAGGGCTGCGGCGTGATGGCAAAACCTTTCCGCTACACCTGTCCATTGGTCGGGCGGAAAATGCTGGCGAAACCCAGTTTATAGCAATTTTGCATGATCTGACTAAACGGGCTGCCTCGGAAGAGGCGCTTGCTCGCTCTGCCCGCATCGACGCGATCGGGCAGATGACAGGCGGGATCAGCCATGATTTCAACAATATCCTGACGGTCGTAATCGGCAATCTGGAAATGCTGGACGCACGGCTGACAGACGCTGACGACAAATCCATGTTGTCAGACGCGCTTGAAGCGGCAGAATTGGGGGCACAGCTGACAGCGGGCCTGAACGCGTTTGCGCGCAAGTCCGCGATACGTTACGAAACGATTGATGTGAACGCTGCCGTCAACAGCGCCCTGACCCTGATCCGGCGCACCTTTGATCCGCACTACGATATCGCGGTGGAACTGGAAAAGCCTCTCCCACCCATAATGGCCGATTCCGCGCAACTTCAATCGGCACTGATCAATATCGCCTTCAACGCCCGCGACGCGATGCCGAAAGGCGGCAAACTTATCCTGCGGTCAGATGCGGTCACAATCGACGACACTTACATGGCACAAGAACTGGACGTGGCCGAAGGGTCTTATGTGCGGGTGTCCGTTACGGACACCGGGCGCGGCATGGGACTGGATACACGACGGCGCGTATTCGAGCCGTTTTTCACAACCAAACCCGTTGGGCATGGCACCGGCCTAGGATTGGCGATGGTTTACGGCTTTGTGCAGCAATGCGGCGGCCATGTCGCCGTCTATAGCGAGATCGGACTAGGCACGACCATTGCGCTGTATTTTCCGGTACTCGACGCGGTACCTTCGCAGAAAAAGCAAGTGCGCGCCGCTGTCGCGCGCAAGGCCGGGCAAGGGCAAACCGTGCTTGTGGTCGATGACAATCCGCGGATCAGGCGGCTGACAACTGCGCGGCTGCGCGATCTGGGGTATCAGGTGCAAGAGGCGGAATCCGGTGATGCCGCAGCGCAAGTGCTGCAAAATAATGACGGGATTGCCGCAGTTTTAACCGATCTGGTGATGCCGGGCGAATTGGACGGGTTGGCGCTGGCGCGGCACATCGTGGCGACCTATCCCAACATCCGGATTTTGCTAACCTCGGGCTATGCCGTCGATATTCTGGCGGGGCAACCGGATGACATCGACCACCACATCCTGCGCAAACCCTATCGTCAGTCAGAGTTGGCTGATGCGCTTCAAGCGTTGTTTTCGGCAAGCTGATCCGTACAAAGGTGCACTTCGCAAGTAAACGAATACCCAATGCCACGGATTGTGGAAATCAGGCTTGGGTTTGATGGATTACGTTCAATCTTTTTGCGCAGGCGGGCAATCTGGTTGTCGATCGTCCGGTCCAGCGGCGCATAGCTGTTCCCTCCCGTCAAATCCATCAATTGTTCACGCGACAACACGCGCCTGGGACGGGTCAAAAATACATCCAGCAGTCTAAATTCGCCGCTGGTCAAATCGACCGGTGCGCCGCCTCGGTCAAATAGCTTCATTTCAAGCGGCACCGCGACCATATTGTCGAACCGCCAAGCGGCGCTGCCGTTTTGATCCGGCGCGGGTGCCGCACCTTGTGCGCTACGGCGCAGGACGGATTTGATGCGCGCTACGACCTCGCGCGGGTGAAATGGCTTGATGATGTAGTCATCAGCCCCAATTTCAAGGCCGACGATGCGGTCAATCACATCATCCTTGCCAGTGACCATGATAATCGGCACCCCTGATGTCTTGCGGATCGCGCGGGCAACTTCAAAACCATCGTCGCCCCCAAGGTCCAGATCAAGGGTAATCATGTCAATCTGATGGGTTGCGATTGCTGTCAGGGTCGCCGCCTTATCGCCAGCCTCGAAAACAGAGCTACCTTCAGACTCAAGGCATCGGCGCAGCAACTTTCTAATTTTTGGATCGTCGTCAACGACGAGAATAACAGAGTTTCTCACGGAACAGCCCCAACCCGAATCGCTAATACAACAATTATATTCAAATTATGGAATAATATTCAATCCATGCGCTGATACAAATTTATACACTCCGTTACCTTGTATGCGGTACGCCAAATACAACCAAGGACCAAGTTCCCTTTCAACCACATGAAAGGAATCTGCCATGTACGTCACTGCAACCCTGCCCGCGATGTTCGCCAAGTCGAAAACCCCAGCAAATCCGAGTATCGTCAAGCAGCGCACGGTCACAGTCAAACCAGGCAAGCATCTTTTTCTGGAAGGCGACATCGCAGATCGCATTTACGAGGTCGCCAGCGGCGTCCTGCGCTTGACCCGCATATTGGAGGACGGGCGCAGACAGGTTATCGCCTTTGGCTATCCCGGCGACACGGTCGGCTTTCCCAGCGACGGGCGCTATCACACCGATTGCGATGCTTTGGTACCCAGTACGCTGGTGACGCATCGTCGGTCAGATCTGGAAACGGCCTCCGGCGATGCGGCGTTGCATCAGCGGCTTTTGTTGGCGGCATTGCGCGAAATTAGCGGGATGCAGGATCACTTTATGATGCTTGGACGCAAGTCCTCGATTGAAAAGCTGGCCTCGTTTTTGATGGTGCTGACGGCCCGTGTGGGTGAACCTTTAGGCGAGTTCGAACAGGTGACCCTGCCCATGACACGCGCCGATATCGCAGATTTTCTAGGGCTGACCACCGAAACCATCAGCCGCGCGCTCACCCAATTGCGCAAATCGCAAATCATCGCGATTGATCATGTGAACACTGTGATCATCCTCAAGCCCGTTGCTTTGCGGTGTATCGCCCAAGGTGACGACGACACTTAAAGTCCCCCCCCCGGAACTGCCAAGGCATCAGCGCATATTCGCGCCGCCTCGGTAGTTTTTTGGGATCGACTGCGTGGGGCAAACGCATGTTTCAAACCCCTAGTCGTCGATCGGGGTTTGCATATCGACATCAAGTGCGGGATCGGGGTCGGTAATCCAGATCGACAACAGCCCGGCTGTCATCGCTCCCACGCCCAGCAAGACCAGCGTATAGTTCACGATCCAGCCCACAAACGGGATGAAGTTGAGGAACGCAACAACTGTGATTGCCAGTGAAACAGTGACCAATTTCATCAACAGCGACGGGTCCTGCGGCCCGTCAAATGCCAGCAGCACGCGCCGCGCCACTGCGTAAGCGGCCAACAGATACCCCAAAGTCCAAGCGACAAAGATTGCCAGCAGGGCAAATGGCACAAAGGGAATGCCGATAATTGTCAGTGCCGTAATAGGCACCATCCCGAACAGCGCCGATAGGCCAATCACACCCAGCACAAAGGTCTGCAAAGGCTGGCGGATCACCCGGCGGCGCATCTTTTCGACGCGGGTTTCGGCAAAAGTCAAGAAGATCGCGGCCAGCACAAGAAGGAAAATCGCCGAGATCAGGAACGCCGAAAACATCGACATCCAGACGGGCATCATCGGCATATCAACGGCGTCCCAACTGCGGTCAAGTTCGCGGTGTATTTTGCCGCGGTCCAACGCCTCTAGGGTGATGCGTGCGGCGGGGATAACGCGCTCTGGCACGGCATGGCCTTCATCCGTGGACAAGATAAGCGTGCCGTCAATGCGGGCTTCGGGGCCATAGGTGACGGTTTCAGCCACGATCCAAGCATCACCAGAAACAGGCGCGTTCAGATAAACGGTGCCACCAAAAGCGGTCAGCGCGCCGGAAATCGGACCTTCGATTGTCAGGCTGCGGCCAAAGAACCGCAGGTTACCCGCAACAGGGGCCATGGCCGTGCTGCGTACACTGAAACCGGCGGCGGTAATATCCTCGCCCACGGGGGCGCTGATGGTGACCGAACTGCCCGCGGCATAAAGATCACCACCCGTCTGCCCGCTGATGTTCACGTCATAGCCTGCAGCATGCATGTCGCCGCTCGCGCTGCCCGATGTGGTGATGACGCTGCCGGCGGCAAAGACATCGCCGGTGGCGGTCAGTGTCTGTGTCACGGCCTCGCCTGCGGCATAGGTATCGCCGCCATGTACGCGACTAACGTCTTGGGCCAGCCCCGGTCCGGCAAGGGCCAGACTGGCAATGGCTACTGCTAAAATATGTCGCATAAGAAATTCCTTTGCTCGGTCAATTTTCGAGGCCTTTGTAAGACGCCAGACGTCCACGAAGATTGAGCAATGTCAAAAACCACCCCGCTTTCACGCGCTATTCGATGGGACAGGCGCACCGATGCGCCGCATTGAAACGGAGATTGAACATGCAAACAAACCTCCCCCCTGCGCCTTCTAAAGGCTCCGAACCACAACCCTTTTTTGAACAGCTTCAACAAGAGATGGAGCAGCTTTTTGACCGCTTTCGCGGCTATCCACCAGTTGCAAACGCGCTGCCGCGTCTTGGGTTCGGTGATGGTCTGCATCCGGCAATTGATATGGCTGAAACCAATGATGCTGTTGAAATAACTGCCGATATTCCCGGTGTGTCCGCCGACGACCTGGACGTGTCGCTGAATGGTGACGTGCTGGTGATCAAAGGCGAAAAGTCGGACGAACGGACCGAGAAGGACAAGAACTATCATCTGACCGAACGCAGTTATGGCAGCTTTCAGCGCCAAATCCCGCTGGGGTTCACACCAGCCGATGATGCCATCGACGGGCATTTCGCTGACGGGGTCTTGAAAGTGACGATTCCCAAACCGGCCGACGCGAAAACGCAAAATCGCAAAATCGCGATCAAGGCCAAATAAGACGTTCGGCGTCCGGCATTGCGTCGGGCGCCGTAGTATCATTGGAGGACCCAACATGACCCTGCGCACCATCCTTGTTTGCCTGACTGGCGCGAAATCCGCCGGACCCTTGCTGAAAACTGCGGCCGTTCTGGCGCGGCGCGACAATGCCCACCTGATCGGGCTTTATGTAACGGAATCGCTGGTCATGTATCCCGGCATCGCCGTGCATGTCCCCGAGGTCAGCTATAAAGGCTTCATCGCAAGCCAGCAGGCCCACGCCAAAGAGATCAAGACGATCTTTGACGCTTTCGCTAAATCCGAAGATTTCCCGACCGAATGGCGTAAAATCAGCAGCGAAAGCAGCTTTGTAGCCGATAGCATCATCGCCTCGGCGCGGCATGTCGATCTGGTCATGATGGCCCAAGAGGACGACGGCGAAGACCACCCGCAAGTTAACAACTTCCAAGGGCGCGTGATCCGCGAAAGCGGGCGGCCTGTCTTGGTAGTTCCGCAAAATTATGCCGCCGACAAACTGGGCGAAAACATCGTTCTTGGCTGGAGCGAAACACGCGAAGCCACCCGCGCGATGCATGACCTGATTGACGTGGCAAGCCCTGCTGCAAACATCCGCGTTCTGCGCATCGGCAAGCCACCCAACAACACGCTTGCTGATCATGGAGCCAATGATCTGGCCATCGCCATCGCCCGCCATGGCCCGCAGGTCGAGATCATGCACCGCGACAAAGACGGCGAAAAAGTCGCCGATATCCTAAGCCATGAAGCGTTCGAGATGGGGGCAGATATGTTAGTCACTGGCGCGTTCGGACATTCGCGCGCCTATGATTTTGTGATCGGAGCGGCGACGCGTGCATTATTGAGCGATGCAAAATTGCCGGTGTTGTTTTCGAAATAGGGAGTGGTTTCCGCAGCTAAAGACGGGTTGCGCGGCTTTTACCTAAGGTATCAGCCGCACGGCCGTCCCTACACCGCTGATAAGGATCATGTTTGATGCGGCATAGCCTATCGGGGTATATTGAATAGAAATTCCAACTACTGCGTCAGCTTGTTGTTCAAAGGCCTGTTTCTTCAACTCAAACAAGACCAGTTCCAAACCGTCGTTCATCTTCTGCTCGATCATTTTGGACCGCCCGTCGGCGACATCTTGCACCGAAGCAAACATGTCATGGAAGATCCGCGCGCCAAAAGCACATTGCGCAGTGACAATCGACAGGTGCTCTGTCTTCTCAAAGCTGTTGTGCGCCTGTGTCGTCATGATGACCTGCGATGCAATAACCTGGTCGCGCAATGGGGGTTCGCCGCTTTTCTTTTGGGCCAGCATATCGTTCCTCCGGTTTAGATTTCAATCAACGCAAGTTTTCGCTCCAGCGCGTCACGTTCTTCTATCAGGTCCAACACTAGGGCGACCCCTGCCACACTAAGCCTCAGATCGCGCATCAGGCGGCCCACTTTGAGGGTGCGGGCCATCTTGCTGTAGTCGCTCTCAGCGTCATCTAACGATGCGGCATTTATCGTTCCAAGGGCTCGATAACAGGTCATTTTCAGTATGGTTCTTCCCGTTTTGAAGTGACTCCACTTTGTCATTGGATACGCGGTGCGCGATTGATTAATCTCAATCGGCCAGTACGCCACAGGCGTAGATTGGTAGCCTAACAACCAAGAGGCACACCATGAGAAACTTTACCTTTCTGGCGCTGCAAGGCCCGGACGGCACATCCGCCGATCTTGCCCAAGTGGCCGAAATGGCGGTGGCACAGAAAGGGCGGCTGAACGTGCTTCATCTGGGGCCGGTCCCTGTCTTGGCTTATTCCTTGGCGCCGCATCCTTACGGTGTGCCGACGATCCCGGACAGTTGGGTTGAAATGCACAACACGATGGCCAAGAAATTGGGCGGACATCAGGCGCAAAGCCGCGAATATCTGCAAGCGCAGGGCCTTTCAGGCGAAGTGAACACCATCTGTATGGAGCCCGCCGCCTTTCACGATCTTGTCGGATTGTACGCCATTTTCGCAGACGTCAGCATCGTGCAAGACAGCCTGCGCAGCGACAAAAGCGCGTTTGATAACATCTTGTATGGCCTGCTGTTCGACGGCCCCGGCCCGGTT
>JBLHTS010000117.1:0-10568 GCA_047627695.1 Yoonia sp.
CACGCCACGAACCACGAACCCGTCAACAACATAAGCAATATTGACAGTAAAATCGCCGCGTCGCTGGATGAATTCTTTTGTACCGTCCAGCGGATCAACGATTAGAAATGTACTGACCTTTTGCGCATGAGAGGCGGCTTGCTCTTCAGTTACGAGCGCCACGTCCGGAAAGGCTGCGCGCAGGCCCGCGCTGATGATCGCGTCTGCCGCTTCGTCTGCTTCAGTCACAGGGCTTGCATCGCTTTTCGAACGAACTTCAAAATCGTCTGCGGCGTAGATTTCCATAATCTTATCGCCTGCCAACAACGCCAATTGCCGCATTACTGCTGTCAGTTTTACATAATCCACGTCGCAACACCCTGTCGTTGATAACTTACACGGGGTTGCTTATGCTTTGCTGTCAAGAGATCAGCAAGGTTATCGTGCGAGACAGTCTGTCTCAGCCCGAGACTTAAGCCAAAGGCCACCCTGTCAGATGTTCCAAGCCCCCATCCACAGAACAAAGACGCGTCGTTTTTTCGCGATGGTCGGTGTGACCTATTATACTATCGTCCACACGATGCGAGGTGGGCACCGAAACGCAGTCGTCGGAATTCTTCTGGACATGGTGCGGGGCCTGACGCTGGTAATCACGTTCTACGTGCTGTTCCAGCTTATCGGCGTGCGCAGCGCGCCGTTGCGCGGCGATTTCATGCTTTACATCATGAATGGCGTTTTCCTTTTCATGACCCACATCATGACCGTCAGCAATATTGCCGCCGCTGGCAACCCAACTTCGCCAATGATCATGCACCCGCCGATGAATACGTTGGTCGCGATTATCGCCGCGGCTATCACGACACTTTAATAAGCAACTGTTCACTATTGTTGTGGTGCTCACGGTTTATCATATTGTTTTCGTACCCATCAAAATCGACCAACCAATCCAAGCGTTCGGGGTGTTCTTGCTGGCATGATTCACAGGCTATGCGGTCGGCTTGATCTTTTTGGCGCTCAATCCGTGGTTTCCGAATGCGTCAAAGGTGATCATGCAGCTTTACAGACGCGCCAATATGATCGCCTCCGGCAAGATTTTTCTGGCCAATCCACTGCCTGCATCAATGGTTGCAATGTTTGATTGGAATCCGCTGTTTCACATTATTGACCAGACACGCGGCTCTGTTTTCCTGCATTACAGCCCGTTTCAGTCGTCGCTAATGTATCCCGTCTATGTGGGAATTGCCCTTGTGATGATCGGCCTTATGGCTGAATTTTTCACGCGCCAGCATGTGTCGCTCAGCTGGACTGCTGGGCGTTAACACAAACCACCGACATAGCTGGGCCTGAAAGCACAATCAGCTCCTAAAAATATATGGTTTTCGGCATTTTGCAGACCATGTACCGGTTGCAGCCCCAATTCCGCGTCCCTATATACGCCAAGATCAAAGCTTCGGGCGACATGCCCGGGTTTCAGACATGTAACTGGCGCGGGTGCCGAAAGTGGGTTCGCGCTGCTCAAACCGCCTACAGTAAAGGGATTTGAAAAATGGCCAAAGTTATTGGTATCGACCTCGGAACAACCAACTCTTGCATCGCGATCATGGATGGCGCCAAGCCACGGGTCGTTGAAAATGCCGAAGGCGCGCGCACAACGCCGTCGATCGTTGCTTTCACCGACGATGAACGCCTTGTCGGTCAGCCTGCGAAGCGTCAGGCTGTAACCAACCCAGAAAACACCATCTTTGCTGTGAAGCGTCTGATCGGTCGTCGTTTTGACGACAAGGACCTGGCCAAAGAGAAAAAGAACATGCCATTCGAGATCGTCGATGGCGGCAATGGCGACGCATGGGTCGAAGCCAAAGGCGAGAAATATTCGCCTAGCCAGATCTCTGCCTTCATCCTTGGTAAGATGAAAGAAACCGCCGAGACATATCTTGGCGAAGAAGTGACACAAGCGGTTATCACCGTTCCTGCGTATTTCAACGACGCCCAGCGTCAGGCCACCAAAGACGCCGGCAAGATCGCCGGCCTTGAAGTGCTGCGCATCATCAACGAACCGACAGCGGCTGCACTTGCTTACGGCCTCGATAAGAAAGACAGTAAAACCATCGCGGTTTTTGACCTTGGTGGTGGCACATTCGACGTTACCATTCTGGAAATTGACGACGGCCTGTTTGAAGTAAAATCCACGAACGGTGACACGTTCCTTGGCGGAGAAGACTTTGACATGCGCATCGTCAACTACTTGGCCGACGAATTCAAAAAAGAGAATCAAGTCGACCTGACCAAGGACAAAATGGCATTGCAGCGTCTGAAAGAAGCGGCCGAAAAAGCAAAGATCGAGCTTTCTTCGTCCACGAGCACAGAAATCAACCAGCCGTTTATCTCTATGGGATCAAACGGACAGCCGCTGCACATGGTCATGAAACTGACTCGTGCCAAGCTGGAAAGCCTTGTTAGCGATTTAATCAAGGCATCGTTGAAGCCTTGTAAAGACGCACTGAAGGACGCGGGTCTGTCTACATCCGACATCGACGAAGTTGTGTTGGTTGGTGGTATGACACGTATGCCAAGAGTGAAGGAAGAAGTTGCAAAGTTCTTCGGCAAGGAAGCACATCAAGGCGTGAACCCTGATGAAGTGGTTGCGATGGGTGCCGCCATTCAAGCTGGCGTTCTGCAAGGTGACGTCAAAGACGTCGTTCTGCTGGACGTGACACCCTTGTCCTTGGGTATTGAAACCCTTGGCGGTGTGTTCACACGCCTGATCGACCGCAACACAACGATCCCAACGAAGAAGTCTCAGGTCTTTTCGACTGCCGAAGACAACCAGAACGCCGTGACATTGCGCGTGTTCCAAGGTGAACGTGAAATGGCAGCAGACAACAAGATGCTGGGTCAATTCAACCTTGAAAACATCCCACCAGCGCCTCGTGGTCTGCCGCAGATCGAAGTAACTTTTGACATCGACGCAAACGGTATTGTTGAAGTTGGCGCCAAGGACAAAGGCACCGGAAAAGAGCAGAAGATCACGATCCAAGCCTCTGGCGGTCTGTCAGACGAGGATATCGAAGCAATGGTCAAGGACGCCGAAGCCAACGCCGAATCCGACAAAGAGCGTCGTGAACTTGTGGATGCAAAGAACCAAGCAGAGGGTCTGATCCACTCGACTGAAAAGTCGATGGAAGAGCATGCTGACAAGGTTGATCCAACCACTATCGAAGCGATAGAATTGGCAATTGCCGCGCTTAAGGATGATCTGGAAACTGAAAACGCTGGCAAGATTAAGTCTGGCGTTCAGAACGTGACAGAAGCTGCCATGAAACTTGGCGAGGCAATCTACAAGTCCAGCCAAGAAGAGGCTGGCGAGGCAGAACCTGATACACCTGGTGCAGATGAAGATATCCTCGATGCGGATTTCGAAGATCTGGGCGATGGTAAGCGTGACAACTAAGGCCAAGTGTCTTTGAGAATTGACCGGCCCGTAACTTGGGCCGGTCTTTTGTCATTCCCAGGGGGAAATCATCATGGCAAAACGTGATTACTACGACATTCTAGGTGTCGCCAAAGGCGCGGACGCCCCCACGATCAAAAAGGGCTATCGTCAAAAGGCGAAGGAACTTCACCCTGATCGCAACTCTGGCAATCCGAACGCCGAAGCACAGTTCAAAGAAGCAAACGAAGCCTACGAAGTTCTGAAAGACGAGAACAAAAAGGCCGCGTATGATCGCTATGGTCATGCCGCATTTGAAAACGGCATGGGTGCTGGCGGTCCACGTGGTGGCCAAGGCGACTTTGGCAGTGCGTTCTCTGACGTCTTTGACGATCTATTTGGCGATTTCATGGGCGGGCGCGGCGGCGGTGGACGGCGTAGCGCGGCACAACGCGGTAATGACCTACGGTATAACCTGCGCATCAACCTCGAAGACGCATTTGCAGGCATGCAGAAGACTGTCACCGTTCCAACCGCTGTAAGCTGCGGATCATGCAAAGGAACCGGCGCCGAAGGCGGATCAGAACCGCAGACCTGTCCCACATGTTCCGGCATGGGTAAAGTGCGCGCACAGCAAGGCTTTTTCACGGTCGAACGCACCTGCCCCACATGTTCCGGCATGGGCCAAACGATCAAAGACCCCTGCACAACTTGCCACGGACAAGGTCGCGTCGAGAAAGAAAAATCTCTGTCGGTGAACATCCCTGCGGGCGTTGAAACCGGCACACGCATCCGCTTGGCCGGTGAAGGCGAAGCAGGTATGCGCGGCGGACCAACCGGCGATCTCTACATCTTTATCGAGGTGAACACCCACGCCTTGTTCGAACGCGAGGCAAGCAATCTGTTTTGCCACGTTCCCGTCTCCATCGCGACAGCCGCCTTAGGCGGTGAAATCGAAGTGCCGACCATAGATGGCGGGCGCAGCCGCGTGAAAGTGCCGGAAGGCTCGCAATCCGGGCGTCAGATGCGCCTGCGTGGCAAAGGTATGCCAGCCCTTCGTGCTGCAAGCGTCGGTGACATGTTCATTGAATTGGCAGTCGAAACGCCCGTGAAGCTGACAACGCGACAGCGTGAGATCTTGAAAGAGTTTGATCAACTCAGCGAAGAAAATAACCCGCACGGGTCCAGCTTTTTCGCGTCGGTCAAAAGCTTTTGGGACTCAATGAAAGGCTAGCGTTAACCACGCTGTAACGATTGCTTCGGCGTAGTGAGCCATGACTCATTTTGCCGAAGCCTTTAATCTATTTGCACATCTCGATGACGTAGCTGAAGTGACCCCTTGGAAAAAGGGCGGTTGCCTTCGTACATGCGCGATCATCGCAAGCGCCTGCACACCCGCTTTGTCGAGCGTAGTGCGCAAGCGATGCCTAACTACGAACTGCTTGAATTGGTATTGTTTCGGGCTCTGCCGCGCCCAGACGTCAAACCACCTGCGCGGCATTTGATCGACAGCTTCAGCGACTTCAACAGGGTGCTGTCGGCAAGCATTCAAGAACTGCAAGCTATCAACGGTGTAGGAGAGGCCGTCGCGATCGAACTCAAAATCGTCGAAGCCGCGGCGCGGCGTCTTTCCCGCGCCAAAGTCATGCAACGGCATGTGGTGTCCAGTTGGGACGCTCTGCTGGATTATTGCCACACGACAATGGCGCACCGCAGCACCGAACAATTCCGCATCCTGTTTCTAGATACCAAGAACGTCGTGATCGCCGACGAGGAACAAGCGCAAGGCACGGTGGACCATGTCCCCGTTTATCCGCGCGAGATGGTCAAAAGGGCGCTGCAACTGAATGCCAGCGCCCTTATCTTGGTGCATAATCATCCGTCTGGCGATCCAACGCCTTCCCAGGCAGTCATTCAGATAACACGACAAATTAATACAGCCGTGTCAGCCTTGGACGCGACTGTCTAAGACCATCTGATCATAGGAAAATCATGCGAACTCAGTTTCCGCGCCAGAGGCTTGTTAAACAATACCGCCTAGCGACTTAGGTTGGCCGCCCGTGGCAATGTTTGAACTTCTTGCCGGACCCACAGGGGCAATCATCATTGCGACCCGGATTGCCCCATGTCGCTTGATCGTTTTCATCAAATCCCTCACTTGCTTCGGGGTTCGGGGCAGGTGCTGGTGCCGCTGCGGCAGCCGCAGCTTGCGTCGCTGCTTGCTGCTGACGCAGTTGAGCGACCATCTGTTCCTGCTCTTCCTTTGACATCGGGCGAATCTGTGACAGTTTTTTTGTCACGTCCGTACGCAACCCATCCAGCATACTTTCGAATAGCTGAAAGCCCTCGGTCTTATATTCGTTCAACGGATCACGCTGTGCATAGCCACGGAAACCCACAACCTGACGCAAGTGTTCCAGCGTCAGCAAATGCTCACGCCATTTCGCATCAATGGTCTGCAGCAAGAGCTGCTTTTCGACATTGCGCATTGTCTCATCGCCAAAGGCTTCCGTCTTTTCGGCCATATATTGATCGGCTGCTTCTTCAAGACGTTCGCGGATGCTGTCGTCATCCACACCTTCTTCGTCAGCCCAAGCGATCACCGGCACATCTAGACCCAGTTGTTCGATGGTCGCCGCATACAGACCTTCGGTATCCCATTGGTCTGCATACGTTTTTGGCGGCATGTACTGATCAACAAGGTCGTCAATAACCTGATCGCGCATATCTTTCGTGACCTCGGACAGGTCCTTTGCTTCCATGATGTCGCGACGCTGTGAAAAGATCACTTTGCGCTGGTCATTCATCACGTCATCAAATTTCAACAACTGCTTACGAATATCAAAGTTGCGGCCTTCAACTTTGGCCTGTGCGCGTTCTAGCGACTTGTTCACCCACGGATGCACAATCGCTTCGCCGTCTTTCATGCCAAGGCCAGATAAGACTTTTTCAAGCCGTTCAGAGCCAAAAATACGCATCAGATCGTCTTCGAGAGACAGGAAGAACGCAGAGCGGCCCGGATCACCCTGACGGCCAGATCGGCCACGTAACTGGTTATCAATCCGGCGGCTTTCATGGCGTTCCGTCGCAAGAACGAACAAACCACCAGCGGCGATTACCTTCTCTTTTTCGTCAACGACTTCGGCTTCGATTTTTTTCCGAAGCGCCTCTGGATCAGCCTCTGTATCGGCGGCGATGGCCTGCAAAACGCGCATATCGACGTTGCCACCAAGCTGAATGTCAGTACCACGGCCTGCCATATTCGTCGCGATTGTCACGGCGTTCAGCTTACCAGCATCAGCCACAATCTGCGCTTCTTGCTCGTGTTGGCGCGCGTTCAGGACGTTAAACGTAATCCCTTCGGCCATTAGCAATTCCGCCAACTGTTCTGATTTTTCGATCGAGGTCGTGCCGACAAGGATCGGTTGGCCTGTTTCATGGGCCTTCTTGATCTCGGCCACAATGCCTTCGAATTTCTCGCGGGCAGTGCGGTAAACTTGGTCATCTTCGTCGGCACGCGCAATCGGGCGGTTTGTCGGCACTTCTACAACGCCGAGGTTGTAAATCTCTAGGAACTCTTCGGCTTCGGTCGCAGCGGTACCGGTCATACCACCCAGCTTTTTATACAGACGGAAATAGTTCTGGAAGGTCACAGAGGCCAGCGTCACGTTCTCTGGCTTGATCCCGCAGCCCTCTTTCGCCTCGATTGCCTGATGCAGACCATCCGACAATCGACGGCCAGCCATCATGCGGCCTGTGAATTCGTCAATCAGCACGACCTCGTTGTCGCGCACGATGTAGTCTTTGTCTTTTGTAAACAGTTTGTGCGCGCGCAGGGCTTGGTTCACGTGGTGGACCAATGTTGCGCTTTCCGGGTCATAAAGCGTCTGACCTTCAGGCAGCAGACCAAAGCCCGTCAATTGCGCTTCGATAAAGTCGTTGCCTTCGTCCGTGAACGTCACCTGACGGGTCTTTTCATCGAGGGTAAAGTGTTCCTCGGCAATACCCGGAACGATCTTGTCGATGGTGGCGTACATCTCGCTGCGGTCCTGGGCGGGGCCGGAAATGATCAGCGGTGTCCGTGCTTCGTCGATTAAGATACTGTCAACCTCGTCTACAATCGCAAAGTTGTGGTGACGTTGGAACATCTGGCTAAGCTCGGACTTCATGTTGTCACGCAGGTAATCGAAGCCCAACTCATTGTTTGTGGCGTAGGTTACGTCGCACGCATAGGCCGCTTTCTTTTCGGCTTCGGGCTGCTGGGGATAAATTACGCCTGTGGTCAGACCCAAAGCGCCATAAACCTTGCTCATCCAATCAGCGTCGCGTTTGGCAAGATAGTCGTTGACCGTTACGATATGAACGCCCTTACCAGTCAGTGCGTTCAGGTAGGCGGGGAAAGTTGCAACAAGCGTTTTGCCTTCACCTGTCTTCATCTCGGCGATGTTGCCTTGGTGCAGAAAGATGCCGCCCATCAACTGTGTATCAAATGCACGCAGGCCCAAAGCACGTCTGGCAGCCTCGCGGCAGTTCGCAAAGGCTTCGGGTAGCAATGCATCAAGGCTTTCACCGCCCATTGCGCGTTCAGCCAGCGCTTGCGTCTTTTCTTTGATGGCCTCGTCGGTCATCGCCTCAAACTCTGGTTCAAGCGTATTTACCTGCGCAACCATAGGAAGGACGGCTTTGACTTTGCGGTCGTTCGCAGTGCCAAACACCTTTTTGGCAATCGTTCCGAAACCCAGCATATTTTCTCCGGTGGCGCGCGCTGCACCTGTCTGACGTCAATTAAAGAGGAGGTCGCTTGTAGGCCCGTGTCAGGCCACTTAGAAAGGGCCAAGGTAACGCTACTTTAGGCCCCTCGAGGCATTCAATTGATGTAAGGGGCCGCTTCTACAGTGTCAACGCCGCGGGCATTCGCGGCCTATCAAGGGAACGTTTAATGCTGAAACATGTTACATTTTTGGGGGCAACTGCCTTTGCCATATCCATGTCCACTGGGGTATCCGCCCAAGACGTGACAGCTGCCACTGTTGTCGCCAAGGTGGGCGATACGGAAATCACAATGGGTGAGATCATTATCGCCCGCGCAGCACTGCCGCAGCAGTACGCACAATTCCCCAACGAGGTCCTTTTTGGTGGTCTTGTCGATCAGCTGATCCAACAGCAACTTCTGGCCGATGAACTGGGCGAAACGCCGGATCGCATCACATATACGCTGGCGAACGAATTGCGCGCGCTTAGGGCTGCCGATGTCGTCACACAAATCGCTGAGACCGCAATAACCGAAGACGACATTCAGGCCGCCTATGATGCGCGATTTGCTGATGTTGAAGAATTGCAAGAATTCCGCGCTTCGCACCTGTTGGCAGAGACACAAGAAGACGCTGCCGCCGCAAAAGCTCGCATTGACGAAGGTCAAGCCTTTGCAGACGTCGCCCGTGACGTATCAACCGGTCCAACCGGTCCCAACGGCGGCGATTTGGGTTGGTTCGGCGCGGGCGCTATGGTGCCCGAATTCGAAAGCCAGATCACCGCGTTAGAAGTAGGCGGGGTAAGCGAGCCCTTCGAGACTCAATTCGGCTGGCATGTCGCCACTTTGGTTGAAACCCGCGTGCAGCCACGCCCAACACTCGAAGAGCTGCGCCCCGAATTGACCGGGGAATTGCAAGAGGTGGCAATCACCGATCGCCTTGAAGAACTGGCTGCCGCACAAACAATCGTCGAACCAGAAGAGGGTCAATTCGACCCTGATCTGATCGATAACGTCGCACTCCTGGAGTAAGACATATGACCTTATCGCCACTTGCCCCCGCCAATTTCCCTGAATTGCCAGAGATCGCAGGCGTCACCTTTGCCGCCGCCGCCGCGGGTGTGAAATACAAGAACCGCGTCGATGTCATGCTGGCATTGCTCGCACCCGGTACCGCGATGGCGGGCGTCTTTACGCGCTCTGCCACACGTTCAGCGCCGGTATTGGATTGCCAAAGAAAACTGGGGCACGATCCAAGTGGGCCAGCGGCAATCCTTGTCAATTCAGGTAATTCGAATGCTTTTACAGGCGGACGCGGCACTGAGTCGGTATTGGCGCTGACAACAAGCGTTGCGGCGCAGACCGGTGTGGAGGCAGACCGAATCTTTATCGCATCCACAGGCGTGATCGGTGAACCGCTGCCCCATGACCGGATTGAGGCGAAAATCGCCGAACTTCACGCAAACCAATCCGGCACAGCAATGGAGTCTGCAGCACGCGCCATCATGACAACGGACACCTTCCCCAAAGGTGCAACTAAAACGGTTAACGTGAATGGCATATCGGTCAAAATTGCCGGTATCGCCAAAGGGTCTGGCATGATCGCACCAGATATGGCCACGATGCTGGTCTATATCTTTACCGACGCATTGATCGGTCAGGCGGATTTGCAGGCACTCTTGTCAAAACTGAACGCCAAAACATTCAACTGCATCACCGTAGACAGCGATACGTCCACATCCGATTCTTTGATGATGGCGGCAACTGGCGCGTCTGGCGCAGACGTCACAGGCAACGCAGATTTTGAAGCTGCGCTGTCATATGTCATGCATGACCTTGCCCATCAGGTTGTTCGCGATGGTGAAGGGGCGACGAAGTTCGTGACCGTCACGGTAGAAGGTGCAAAAGACGATGCCGATGCGCACAAGGTAGCGCTATCAATCGCAAATTCACCTTTGGTCAAGACAGCAATCGCGGGCGAGGATGCAAACTGGGGACGTGTCGTGATGGCCGTTGGGAAATCGGGTGCTGCAGCAGACCGCGACAAACTGAGCATTCGGTTTGGCAATATTACAGTGGCCGAAAACGGTTGGCGTGCGCCAAATTACTCAGAAGATGCTACCAGCGCCTACATGAAGAACCCGGAACTTGAGATAGGCGTTGATCTGGGGATCGGGAGCGGCAAAAGCACTGTTTGGACCTGCGATCTGACCCACGGATACATTGCCATCAACGCAGATTATCGATCGTGAAAACTGTTCTGGTTTCTGCCGTCGCCCTGATTGACCCAGACGGGCGCGTGCTATTGGCACAGCGCCCCAAGGGTAAATCCATGGCCGGTCTATGGGAGTTTCCAGGAGGCAAAGTAGAGGTGGGCGAAACCCCCGAAGCGGCCCTGATCCGCGAGTT
>JBLHTS010000118.1:0-10417 GCA_047627695.1 Yoonia sp.
GCCGTTCAGCTTCTGCTGGGGCATACGAAGATGGACAGCACGGTAAGATACTTGGGTGTTGAACTTGAAGATGCGTTGGCCATTGCGGAAGCTATTGAAATCTAAATGTTAGGGCCGTTCGACACGAACGGCCCACAGTGACGTTTCCTTGAGTATCAAAAAACCTCGATCTATTTTTCACAAATCAACTGGACTTCACACGCCACAGAAAGTGAAGGTGATAAACAAAAATTCTGCGGTCATTGGGCGATCCTTTGGGAATTTGACATCGGGGGCTTATTGGGCCTGCGCGAGATGATGCTTTGGCGAGCAGCCGAATTTACGAGAATAGTCGCGACTGAAATGTGTGGGGCTTTCATACCTTATCGCGCAAGCCGAAAGTACTCGGCTTCAAAGTTGTTTTCCATGCCGGAGCCACAAAACGCCATGTTCATGTTTGAAGTGCCTGAAATCCATTTAGCTGAAATCATGGATGCGCCTTCAGCACCGTCGGCATTGGCGGCGAATTCAATTTCTCCTAACGCGATCAACTGACCACCATACAACCTTAGGTCTGCTGGAAAACTCATCCCGCCGCGTGTGATAACTTGAACACCACCACCCACAGCGCAGCTATCGTCGCGTCCAAACTGTATGCCCGAAGCTCCTTTAATTGAATCACTGCGTGTAGATTCCGAAAACATGACGACATCTTCGAATATGGCACCTTGCGAAAGAGAAATCTTACACTCGGAATAGATTACAACCTCTGAGTAGGCGCCCGCATCGTCGCGCAGCGTCACGCCAGAACTACAGTTAAGGTAGTTTATGGTTCCTGGAACAAAATCATTCGCATTAAACTGATTGCCAGAGTGCGTGTATACGTTTGGATCTGTTATGTAGTCCGGCATATGTTCGGAATAGTAGTCTAGTATCCCCGCCGCAATTTCGTCAATCATGCCAAGAATACGAATGTGCATCCGACCCTGACGCAAAGCGACATCCAAGCCACTGTTTGATTCAAAGCCGGATCTAGGCAGTTCCAACTGATCTAAGTCAGGCATCGAAACAACGGTGCCTTCTTCGAAATTGTTGTTCGAATTCAGCGAGACGTGTGTGTTTGAGTGGATGCAAAATCCATTCGAGAATCCGTTGTTGGATCGCAGGTCAATGACGTCTTCGGCAACGAAACCTTCGCGCAAACACGCGGGTCGGAAGGTCACGAACACCGCCTGTGCGACAACGTCAATTTCGGGAACGCCAGAGAGTCCCAACAGGAACGTATCAACAGCGTTAAGGTTGGATGCGTACCGTTTTGCAGTCACAAGAACGCCGTTACGACTGTTGGCATCTCGCGTAAAATCTCCAGACGTATAATCGAAGTCGCCAAAGATGAAATCATTTGCATCGATTACCGTTCCGTATTGCGCTTCTGGCATGGAGTTTTCAACGACTGCAAGAGCAGCGTCAATGGAATCGCTGGCGTTATTACTGTCGCGATTATATAGTGCAGCATGGGCTGCAAGGTCAGCGGTCATCTGAAGTTTGGTGTGCTGGGCAACCAAGTTCGACATATCAATTGCGATGGCTGAAACCATGGCAATACATGCGAATATATAAAGCCCAAAGATCGTCAGTCCGCCGTCTTCTTCCGATCTTAGATCCTGAATACGCGTCTGAGTTCTTTTCATTTTGAACATGGCTTTCATTTAATATTCGATGAATTGCTGGCTCGAAACGCCAATGTTGTAGTTGCTCAAGAAAGCAAACGTGCCCACGGCAACGAGGTCATCAACTGGGACGAGGACGTTCGTGGTCACAACACCGGTGTCGATGGACGTCGTGACGGTCGCGGCGGTTGTCAGGCCTGCTAAGCGGCTTTCCAAGAACGTCACGAGATCCGCTTCGTTGGCGATACGGCCAACGGAAAGCGCCCTGTTTCCATCCTGCACGATATTCATGATTTGCGATTGTCTGTGAAAGACGAACGAAACGTCGGCGATCATTACGAGAAATACGACGAACAACGGCAGCCATAGCACGGCCTCGATTGTGGCGTTTCCGTCTGTTTCCCGACGGAATGCCTTCCACGCACTGGTTGTTCTTAAAAAGGTAGCGTTCAGTGACGCAATCATTAAATCAACCCTCATTACTACGAATACAGTGACCACGGTATAGTTGAAATAAGGCGCAACTTGGAGTTGATGTTGCTGAATTTGTGTCAAATTTAAAAACTTCAATTCTCATTAAACAACATAAAAATGGCATTTTTTAGCTTGTGAGAAGAACTAACTAAAACCTGTGATAGCTGCGTTAAGGGCGCTGCCCTGCGATATGATGAGCCCAAACGAGTAGCAGATTTGTCCGCAGAGTGCGGAGGAAGATCAGCTTGCTGCACCTTTGCAGGATCTGTCCCTATGCGCTGGCAGCGGTCTTCCAAGACGCAGCACACCCCCTGATCCGTGGCAGTTTGAATGTCGGTTCTCTTCACTGTCGCACTACCACTTCGCACCTGCAGCGAACGGCAGCTCTCCGCCCTTCATGTCGAAATGTGCATGGTGCAGCATCTGTTGCTATCCGCCCTTGGTGTCGGATGTCGCTCACGGCCCTTTGCAGCCATTGGCCACCACCTCAAAATGCTGCGGTGCGGCCCGTCAGAGCGGCCATTCGCTGCAACTGCAAAATCTGCGAGGGGCGAACTCACAGACTGCGGACAAAGCGTCAATTCGCTGCAGCTGCGCCAATGTCCGGTTTCTGTCCGGCTCATTTTTGCTCGATGACGGCGAAAGAGACAAAGCGCCAATCACCCGGGATAAAATCATAGTATTTAAGCCAAAGGCGCTTGGCTTATGTAACATTGAATGGGTGCAAACGGCCGGCCAGCGCGTTGTTTTCCAGCACTCTGGCGCTTGGCGTTCAGTCCCGCGCAGCCGATAGGGCCGCTTCACAAGAAAAATCGCTCTGAGCGATCTGCAAAATCGTGCAAATGAACCGTGACCTGATCGTCGCTGAGCAACACCACGCCATAAGCGGGAGGTTCGAAATTTGCCGCAATACGATCGGACGCACCGTTCAACTCCAAGGCAACCTGATGGTTGAGGCCGCGCATGCAGGAATAGCTGATGCCCCGCCAATTACCAAAAATGGCGCGATGCACATGGCCAAAGAACAGATGGCGGATACGCGCCTTGTAGGATGCGATGACATTATGGAACGCCTCCGCATCTTGCAACATAATCCGGTCCATGGATGCGATGCCTGTCTTAAATGGCGGGTGGTGCATGAACAGGACGATTGGGCCGTCGGTTTGGTCCAGTTCGCGATCCAACCAAGCTAGGCGCGCGGGGCAATATGCGCCGGCGTGGGTTTCTGGGTCCTTGGTGTCCAGCAAGAGAAACCGCCCGAACGGGTTGTCAAAGCCGCTTTGGACAAAACCGTTGTCATCGCGGGGCGTTTCAGGGAAAGCCTCGCCAAAGGCTGCCGTATCGTCGTGATTGCCCACCATTAGATGCACGGGCATATTGAGTTTTTTGATTTCGGGCGTAAACCGCGCATAGGCTGCCGCGTCGCCCCAATGGGTCATGTCACCGGTCAGGACAACGAAATCCGCGTCACCATGTTCAGCATTGATGGAGGCCACAGCGGCACGCAGCCGCGCGGCGGGATCTTTTCCGTAAAGCAACCCTTCGCCAATGACATGGGTGTCGGTGAGATGGATGAACTTCATTCTGCAGCAACCGGTTTGGCCCAATCATCCCAAGACGTGCTGGAGCTAAACACTGGTCCATCCCACGTAAAAGGAATGTCATGGATGATTGTGCCCGTATCATCCACAAGTATCACTGCATAGGATGGGGCCATTGGAGCACCTTGCAACAGCTCCTGCTCGGTCAGGTCAGGCAGGGATTGATTGCCGGTGGAGCGAACGGAGGCAAAGGGAATGCCGCACCACGTCCCGTGCACGGGTGCATGGACATGGCCGAAATGGATATACGCGATGCGGTTGCGATAGGTGCTCAAGAGCTCCGCCAGCGGTGCGCGATCTTCGGGGACAAGAGCGATCTTATCTTCGGCAGGCAGCCCAAGCGGCATGGCATTGTGATGCATGAATAGGCGCGCGCTTGTGCAGTCATTCAACTCACTTTCAAGCCAATCGCGCCGCGCGGCGCAAAAATGGCCAGCGTGGGTGCGCGGAGCGGTTGTGTCGAGGTAGATGAGACGCATGCCGTCGACTGTTTCTGCGTGATTGATAAACCCGGATGGGTCCTTGGGATGATCCGGAAAAGCGCCAAGAAACGCGGCGCGGTCATCGTGGTTGCCAATCAACAGGCGCACAGGACAGGGCACATCGGTCAGCGCATCGACAAGGGTCGCATAGGCAGCAGGCTCGCCCCAATGGGTCAAATCGCCAGTGATGATAATCCGTGCGGCGTCGCTGTGTTGCGCGCGCACATCGTCAAGCGCTTGGGCAAAACGTCTGTGGGGGTTCAAACCGCCCATGCGTTCGCCGGGAGCTGTCAGGTGAATGTCGGAAATGTGTACAAGTTTCATGGACCTGAGCCTTTCTATAAAGAGGTCCGGCCGCCCCCAAAAGGGCGACCGGAATTGGTTTAGCCGTTTGGCAGAAGGTCGGCGATTTCCTCGACCAGTTCTTCCTGCAGCTCTTTCATATCGGTGGCGTCGCCGGTGACGATGCGTTCGATGCCGTCATAGATCACCTGCGTGATCGCCAAGCCGTTGTCGCCGGGATAAGCCAGCCAGTCGCGCAGCAGCGGAAGCTGGTCCACGGCTATCTGTTTGTTGGGGTTCTGCTCGTAGAAATCGGCAAGAATGATCTCGTTCGCAGCCTTGTTTGGGGGCATATAGCCCGTGGTTTTAGCCACTTCCGCAGCGCCTTCACCTGACGTGATGAACTTCAACCATGTCCAAGCTGCTTCACGTACGGCAGGGTCATCGGAAGTTGAGGTCAACATCGCGGCGTTGCCCCCCGCAGGCAGACCCATAGGCGCGCCATCAAGGCCGGGGAACGGGCCGGTCACGAGTTCGAAATCACCTTGGCTGCGCTCGACCGCGCCCAAGGCCGACGTCGACCAGAACATCATGCCGACATCACCCGCAGAGAAAGACGACAAAGCAGCCTGCCATTGGAGGTTCTGCATTTCACACTCGGTGAAGATTTCCTGCATTTGCTCCAGAGCGACCAGCGCCTCTGGACTGTCCATTGTCACGCGGCCGTCTTCGACGATGGCTTTGTCTTGGCTCCACAATAGGGCCTGCACGAACCAGTTGCCGGTGATGTTCCAGCCCCAGAAGATCGGGTTGTCGATGCCGTTGGCCTTCATGGTCTTACAGGCTGCAATCACCTCGTCCCATGTTGTTGGCAGCTCTTCGATGCCCCCGCTCCGCAGGATGTCCATGTTGTAGTAGCCAACCGGCAGGGAGATCGAGAACGGCAGGCCATAGACTTCGTCGTCAAAGGTCGACAAAGACAGCATGGCTTCGTGGTAACCTTCCGTTTCAAAATCGGCCTCAGCAGCAATGAACGGGGCTAGCGACTGAGCAATACCTTTGTCGACCAGCGTCGCTTGGCGGTTCAGGCCCTGCATGGAAACGTCTGGCAGGTTGCCAGCAACGGCTTCGCGCAGGACGGTGTTGGTGGCGTCCTCATAGGATTCATATGTGGCGCGGAACTTCACCTCGATATTCGGGTGTGCCGCTTGGAAAGCGGGCATCATCGCTTCATAGGTGACATCAAAGAGGTGGCTGTAGGGATAGGCGAACTCGATTGTGACTTGGTCTTCAGCGAAAACAGCGGTGGCGGATAGTGCCAGAGCCATTGCAGTTACGGTATTTTTCATTATTTCTACTCCAGTTGTTGGGATCGTCCGGTTTGGCGATTGGTAGACCCCAATGATGCTCCCCGTGTGGGGAGGCGATATCCCCTTGCGGGGCTATGGGTAGGGCGAGCCAAGGCGCGCCCTACTTCATTCCAGACAGCGTAATTCCCTCGATAAAGCGGCGTTGCGCCAGCAAAAACGCGACGATCAGCGGTGTAACGATAACGGTAGCTGTGGCCATCATCGGGCCAAAGAACGACCCATCCCCATCGCCCTTAAACTCGCGCAAGCCCAGTGGCGGCGTGAACAGGTCACGGTTTCCGGTCACAACGATGCGCGGCCAAAAATAGTCGTTCCAATGGGCTACGACAGAAAAGATTGCGAAAGCCAGAAGCGCGGGGATCGCGGTCGGCAGCATGACCCGCCAGACGATGGCAAATTCGGTCATCCCGTCCATCCGCGCCGCGTCGATCAGGTCGTCAGGCACAGTCATAAAGAACTGGCGCATCAAGAAAATGCCAAAGACAGAGATCGTCCAAGGAACGACAAGGGCGGCGTATGTGTTGGTCAGCCCAAGTTTAGCCAGCCCGATATAGAGCGGCAAAGCAATGGCGTGGACGGGGATCAACAGGCAGAACAGGACCAGCCCGAAGACCGCATCGCGCCCCCAGAATTTGAGCTTCGCAAGGGCATAAGCGGCAGGCAGGGCCACAACAATCTGGATCAAAAAGATCGACACGGTGACTATTACGCCATTGAGCAGATAACGGACAAGCGGCGCTTCGATGAAGGCCTTGGAATAGTTGAACACCACGGGCCGCATCGAACAGTCCGATTCCGTTTCTGCCAAGAGTGCCGCCTGTACACCACCGTCATCTTGGCCGGGAAACCGCGTGCGGGCGGCTTCGATGTCGGCGCGATCGGGTTGGCGAAGGGCGACGCAGCGCGGGTCTATCATCATCTCTTGGCGGCCAAAGAACCCACCTTCACCCCGGTCGATCTCTCCGGGACTTTTGAACGAATAGCTGACCATCATGTAAAACGGCGCCAGCACGATAATCGTGCCGAGGATCAGCACCATATGTTTCCACCAATCGCGGGTCATCAGTAGTGCACCTTGCGTTCGACCAGCCAGCGCTGGATCAGGGTTAGAAACATGACGAATAACAGGAACAACATGGTGATGGCCGAGCCGATGCCAATTAGGTTCTGCTGAATGCCTTTCTCGAAGATCGCGAACATCATCACATAGGCGGATTTGTTCGGCCCACCGCCTTGGGGCCAGATGGCCTCGATGGTGTCAAAGACTTGAAAGGCGCGGATGCAAGAAATGGTCACAACAAAGACCGTGGTTGGCCCAAGGGCGGGCCATGTGACCAGTCGGAAACGTTCCCAGCCTGAGCGGGCCCCATCCATTTCGGCTGCATGGTAGAGTTCGCGGTGCACCGACGTCAGACCGGCCAAAAACAGCACCATGTTGAAACCAAACCCTTGCCAGATGCCAATGAAACAAACCACCCAGATCGCGTAGTCGCGATCGCCCAGCCAAAGTGGGAACCCCTCGGCGCACCCATTGCCAAAGAAAGGCACCGCCTCAAACCACGTCCCGCAGGTCAATTCCAGCGTACGGTTTACCATGCCAATGGTCGGGTGCAGCATGAATTCCCAAGCAATTGCCATGGCCAACAACGTCGCCATCACCGGCAGGAAATAGATCGTCTTGTAGATGTCCCCAATCCGGCCCAGCGAATGGACCAGCAAGGCCGCCCCAAGGCCAAGACCCACGGAAATGGGCACCACGGTGACCACATAAGTAAAAGTCGCGATAAACATCTTTTCGTAAGTTGAACGGGTGAACAGGCGCTCGTAGTTTTGTACTCCGACCCAATCGAAACTGGGATTGCCCAATGAATAATTGGTGAAAGACAGGACAGCAGCGACGATGATCGGGACCAGCAGGATCAAAGCCATCAGCGTCAAGGCAGGCGCGACCAATCCCCAGCCCGCGCGGGCTTGCCGGTTGTCCGGTTTGGCTTTGGCGATGTGCGCGACGCTGTGCTCCACAACAGCCATATCAGGCCACCTCTAGTGCGCGGTTGGCGGCAAGTTCGATACCGCGCAACCGCGCGCCCTCTGTGTCGAATATCATGGCCGCGCTCAGATCATAGGTCAGGCCGACCTGCGCACCCAGCCCCAAACTCTGACGCTGTGCCGGCACAGCCCGCAGGGTCACGCGCGATCCATCGCTGTCCAAGGCAACTTGGGCAAAGACCTCGGACCCGAGGTTTTCGAAGTGCACAACCCGCCCGGTCAGACGTGGCGCAGATTGAGTCAATCGCAGGGCTTCGGGGCGCAGGCCCAATCGCATAACTTTTGGGCTGTCGATGGAGAAACGAGAGGTCAAAACCTGATCAAAAACGGTCAGCTCCGTGCCGTTGCGCTCGACCGGCAAGATATTGATCTTGGGCGAACCGATGAATTCGGCCACGCGAATGTCGTCAGGGTCTTCATAGATCGCATCGGGGGCTGCACATTGCAGGATCTCACCGCCCATCATCACCGCAATACGGTCGGACATGGTCATGGCTTCGACCTGATCATGGGTGACATAAATGAATGTCGCCTTCAGGCTGCGGTGCAGTTCAGCGATTTCGGCGCGGGTCTGAACGCGTAGCTTGGCATCCAGATTGGACAACGGCTCATCCAGCAAAAACGCTGCCGGATCGCGCACCAAGGCGCGGCCCAAGGCGACTCGCTGCCGCTGTCCGCCCGACAATTGCCCGGGCTTTCGATCTAGAAGGGCGCCGATTTCCAGCATCTCGGCCGCATGCCGGACCGCTTCCGTGATTTCTGTTTTCTGCGTCCGCGCTCCAGGCATCACAGCGCCCAGCACCGGCAACCGCTGCAGCGCCGTCATTTGGCGCATCTGCAAAGGCACGGCGATATTCTCGGCCACAGTCAAATGGGGGTAAAGCGCGTAGGATTGAAACACCATCGACAGATTACGATCCGCCGCACGGAGCTGTGTCACATCTTTTCCGCCGATCGAGATGTTGCCGCTCGTTGGCGCTTCCAGTCCGGCGATGATCCGCAGCAAGGTCGATTTTCCGCAGCCCGAAGGCCCCACCAATGAAATGAACTCACCGTCCCTCACATCTAGGGTCACCCCTTTCAAAACGGACGTCTCGCCGAAGTCCTTGGTGACAGATGCGATCTGCAGATCTGACATGTGATTCTCCCTTGGTACAGCCAAGCAATAGGCGGTGAGCACAACAGTTTTGTGTCGTCATATTAGTGAAACCGATGGGTTGTATGTGGGGGGCAAAAGGAAAGATCATGCGCCCCAATCACCATCAGTTCGAAGCCTTTGCCTATGTTGTCCGTGAAGGAAGCTTTTCTGCAGCTGCAACACGGCTGGGCGTCACCCAGTCCACGATCACGCAACATATCGCGAACCTTGAAAAAGGTATCGGGACGCCTCTTTTGCTGCGCGGTCGGGATGGGGTAGAACTGACCCCAACTGGACAGGACTTTTATGATTTGGCAGACCGCATGGTCGCCCTGAGCGCAGAGGTCACTGAGCGGCTCGAAGGTTTTAATGCCATGAAAGAGGGCCGCCTCAAGATCATTGGAAATGCGCCGCAACCCGCGCTAAAGATCATCGCACGGTTTCAGCGCCGGTTTCCCAATATTCGCGTCGATTTTGGGCTTTATGATTGGACGACGGCCAAATCGATGATCAGTAACCGCCTTGCAGATGTCGGCTTGATTACGGATGCGCCCAAACATGAGAATTGGGAAAATATCCACATCGAAAGCGCGCGTTATGTCATCTATTGCCGCTGCGATCACCCCTTCGCAAAACGCACCAAGATTTCACTGTCCGAGCTCGAACAAGAGACGGTCATTATTCCGGAGAAAGGGTCGCTCACGCGCCGCTTGCTGGACCAAGCCTGTGATCGCTACACCATATCGCTTACCCGCATGGCCACAATGACGACCTTCCCCTTGATGTGCGAAGCGGTGTTACAGGGAATTGGTGTCGCGTTGTTCTTGCAAAACAGCAGCCTCATCAAAGATGATCTTTGCGAAATTGACATCGAGGAAATGCCTGAAGCCTGGAACACATCCCTTATCGCCATGAAAGACCGTACGCGGTTGAAGCTCGTTTCAGAATTCATAAACGCTGCCATTGAATGAGAACCCGCTGAGCGCCCGGCTTCGCTACGGATACCAAGAGCAGCCGCTCGTGTGACGTGCAGCATTGGTCAGGTTGGGCTCGGAGCGGCCTTGCGGCGGTGCAGAAAGAAACTGAGTTCTTTGGCAATCTGAATGTCAGCTCTCGCTGTTGACGCACTCCCACCTCGCACTTGCAGCGAAGGTCTGGAAGCCGCCCTTAATGTAGAAATGTGCATGGCGCAGCATCTGTGACTGTCGGCCCTTGGTGTCGAATGACACTGTCGGCCCATTGCTGCCGTTCACGTCCACCTCAGGATGCTGCAGTGCGGCCCGTCATTGCGGCCATTCGTGCAGAGCGCAGCATTTTGTTGGTTGAAACGTCGGTGTGCGGACTTTGCTGCTATTCCGTTTGGTATGCGCGG
>JBLHTS010000119.1:0-10413 GCA_047627695.1 Yoonia sp.
GGTTCGGCTGCTGGCATTTGCCTTTCTGTGGGGTTTGATCCAGGGCAATCGCTCGGCAAGGATTTGGAGAAAAGCTATTACCGACATAATTGGATTATTTGCTGGCATTTTTGTTTTGGTCACGTTTTCGATGAGTTCGATGCTTTGGCTTCGGCTCTTTGCGATTGCGTCCAATGTCTGCTTTGTCGTCTACGGCATATCGATGGACTTGCTGCCAATCTGGCTGTTGCATGCGTTACTCTTGCCGATGAATTGCCGCTTCTGGATCATCTGCCTGCGCGAGAAAATAGATGCAAAAAAATCACCTATGTATGTGTATCATGCGAAAGGCCGCGCAAGTGTGGCGCCATTCTCCATCGCAAGGACGGGTCGCCCACTAACGCCACAAAACCAAAGCACCACTGCTCGCTTGGTCAACGGACGTGGTTCGTGGTTAGTGTAGCTCAGAATTTGTAAGCCACTTGCGCCCAGATCCGACTGTCGTCTTGGGCGAACGCGCCAGTCGGTTTGTCAAATATATGGGTGAACGCGATTTCGCCGACAAAACTGCCTTTGGCCATCCGGTACCCCATCGAAACGCTGGACCAGACGTCATTGTTTTGCGCAAGAAAGTCATTTGCAACGTCCGTGATACTGCCGCCGTCCAATCCAAGGAACGCTTGTCCCAAATCAATTTCTGTGGCTGTCATTTTGGGCGACGTTACATGATATGCAACCTCAACCCTTGCCCCAAGACAGCGGTCGCCGTTCACATAGCTTTGGTCAAACCCACGGGCGTAGGCGTTTGTGCCATACCCACACCGCTGCGACACCGGCAGGCTGTCGTTCGTCCACTGACCTACAACGCCCGCATTGACCAAAAAAAGCGCAGAAAGCGGAATCGAGGTTTCGGCACTAAAGGCCAGTTTCACAAATTCGGTTGTAACACCCGGGGCCGCTGCCAAAGGGTTTGTGGTCGCTGACGCGCCAAACTCGTCAAAACCTTCGGTCAGCGACACCGCATACCGTTGCTGTAACGAAAACGGAAACCCGCTTTCGTAGCGGAATGCGGCGCGCAACAACCGCAAGCTTTCATTGGTGAATTGGGTCCCCAAAACCTCGCTTGTGCTATCACGCAGCGCGACCTCGACGGTCCCTGTCAGACGTGCGGCGCTAGCAAGCGACCAGACTTTGCGTATCCCAATAGCTGCGTTTGTCTGTTCACCTTTGATGTCCAGCACAAGGCTTTCGGCCGAGCCAAGGTTGAAATCACCACGGTCAACATTTGCATAAACTGTCAGATCAGTTCGCGGCAGTGCGTAGCGATAGCTTGTTCCGAATGCGGCAAGCTCGCGCCCGTCGTCGTCTGACGGTCCGGCCATGACAAACACAAGGTCAAGTTGATCGCCTTCCAGCATCAGGTCTGGCCATGCCAAAGTCGCCGAAGCAATATACGGACCGATTTCCTCTGCACCGATTGATGAAAACGTTAGAAATCCTGTCCGCGTATCAACTTTGCGCACCACAGAGGCTGATCCACGATCAACACCCGTCGAAGGGTCGGTACCCAGATTAAGGAAAAACGACTGCGCATGAGCAGAGCTAGCGCAAATGATGAAAGCTGCCGCGAACGCACAGATTAACTTTGCCATTTTCCCTCGCCAAATCAATGAACTCGGACGATAGCTTTTTCAGCGAGGCACGCAACAGGATTCTCGCAACTTGCAGGAGTTCGCCCCCACCCACGTATTACTAAGGAGCGAGTTCGGGATGCAAATACGCTTCTGGATAGGTCATAGGCTGAAGCGGTCCAAGTGGGACCACATTATTCCACGACCTCCCGAAATACCCCTGACGACAATGAATGAGCGAATTGCTTTGCGCCACACCCGGCAAGGCATACACTCGGCACAACCAGCGCCACAGGTTCGGATAATCCAGAATTCTGGCCCCGTTCAGCTTCATCCGGACATAGTAAACGGGGTCATGGCGATAAAGCGTCGGGAAAAGCCGCAGGTCGGCTTCAGTAAAGTCACCACCGGTCAAAAAAGGGCGTCCATCGGACGCAAGCAGCTTTTCCAACGCGTTAAGCGTGTCAAAGTATTTCCCGAATGCTGCCGCATAGACGGATTGATCAGACGAAAATCCGGCTTTGTAGGCGCCGTTGTTAATGCCCACATAAATCTGCTCGTTCAGCGTGTCGATCGCGTCGCGCAATGTGGTAAGTGCGGAACCAGCCGGATACAGATCGAACCGTTCAGCATCCGCGATAGTGCTACCCAGCGCACCAGCCTGCGCATTTAGCATCCTTATAATCTCGGCACTTTCGTTCGCGACAATCCGTTTTGTCTTTTTGTCATAGAGGATTGGCACAGAGGCTTCGGTCGACCCTTCCGCAGCGTAAATCTGCTTGGCGAGGCGAAAGCTCTGCCCTGTCGCAGTCTCTTGCGTGCATTCTGGCAGCGTTGTTCCAGTCAGGGACGCGGTCCGCACCGGATTGAACTCCCAAAGATTGGGTGCAACGGGGTCGTCATCGTTAGTGCGACTGGGAAAGGCCACGTCCATCGTTATGCTGTCTTGCAGGCCCAAAACGTTGCGGGCCAGACTGACGCGGTGGCACCACGGGCAGTTGAGGGCGACGAACAGGTGATAGCGTCTGGGTTCTGCCGGATACTTTGGGCTTTCGCCCAATACAGATCGAAACCCGCTGACGCCGCGCACGAACTCACCTTTGGCACGGCGTGCGGCGGCGTCTTTCTGGGATTCTTCGATGGATGTTTTGGTCACGTGTCGCTCCTGGTTATCCGCGCAGACGATGATGCAAAATGATCGGAACTGCCAGTTCTTCTTCGTCAGTAAGGTGCCGTTTCAGAAACGTCTCGATCGTTTGCGCGGCGGCATGCGACTTGCCCGCCTCATTGCGTGCGGCGCTTTCGTCAAGCTGAATCAGCTTGATCGCCCGGTTCGCAGTCCGCGTGAAACTGTCCAACACAATATCCAAATCTGCGTGGCCCTTTTCAAGCACCTCCAACCTGGCGTCAAAACGCGGATCAGCGGCGGACAGCTCGAGAAAATAGGAATGATATTCCCGGCCATGATGCCCATGCAAGTTGCCTACCAACGCGCCACCGCGATAGGACAAGCGACCCGCAAAATTGTTTGCATCCTGATCGCCGTCAAGAAAGCTTACGGTGTCTTTGCGCACGGACGCGCTCAACTGCCGAAACATGCGGTGCGCACCCAGCCGATGGCGGGTCTTTTCCTTAAAGCTGGGATGGGCGTCCCACGCGTCGCGTGGATACTTGCGCCGCAGGCTTTGCATCTCGGTCGGCATGTCGTCGGTGCGGATGGTGAATTCGTCAAGCATAGCATTTCCTTTCTCCCAAATTATGGGGCGGCCCAGCGTGTCATAGTGTTGTGGATTGGGTGGGCTTCTGGACAGTGCTTATGAAGCGTTCTAATCGTGAATATCGCGATCACGATTTATGTATACCTGTTCTAATTTGAAGAACAGCAATAGGCCAAGTCGAAGACCTGCGGCTATTTATCCAAATCATCGACGAAGACAGTATCTCCAAAGCCGCCGATAGGCTGAACATCGCCAAATCAGCGTTGAGCAGACGGCTTCGGTTGCTTGAGGACCGATATGGTGCAGAACTCATCCATCGCAGTCCCGGACAATGGGAAATCACCGATACTGGCAAAGAACTGTACCAAGGTGCGCTTAGCGTCGTCGCCGATGTGGACGCGCTTGAGGGGGATTTCACCCAAGCATCCGATACGGTCGAAGGTCCTTTATCGATCTCTGTCGAGCATGAATTTGGCCCGACCTCCCTCAGCCCTGTCCTGATCGGGTTTCAGGAAGCCCACGCCGACATCCAGCTGATTGTGACGTTCGACAACCGCCCCGTTGATCTGGCCCACGATAACTTTGATTTTGCGATCCGGATCACCTCAGCGTTGATCGCACAGGTTGGCGCTAGGCTGATCGGTCAGGCAAAGCACGCTGTCTATGCAAGCGAAAGCTATCTTGAAAAACGCGGTACGCCGACAACGGCCAAGGACCTGAAAGACCACCGGCTTTTGTATTGCGGTACGACGAAGCGCGGGGAATGGACATTCACGGAAACAGACGGGCGCACGACTAAAGTAGCCTTCAAGCCTGCTATGGGGTCAAATAGCGGCGTATTCTTGACCAATGCCGTGCGTCAAGGTGCGGAGATTGTCCGCTTGCCTGATTTCATCTGTCAGCCGTACGTGACCCGCGGCGAGATTGTCCCGATACTTGAACATCTACGCTCTGCGCCCTTGAATATCTATCTGCTGCACCGCGAGAACCAGCGCTTCAGTCGGCGGATACGTATCTTTTCAGAAGAGATACAACGCGCATGTAATTTGCCTGCATGATGCCCCCGATGATGCCACCCAAATCATGCGTCACCATTGTCATTGGATGGGTCGCCCCCTAAGCATACCCAAACACCCAAGCGATGTCAGAGCGCCCCGATCATCGATATGCCGTTGAATGCGCAAAGTCGCACCTTCCGCACCCCAACCAGCGGGCCTTGGGTGATCAAACCCAATTATTAGCAAGCGGCCCTCATACCGCCGAATTTCGGCAGATACTTCTAGCGGATCATCAGACGATTTGACGTCAAGAATATCGTTCATTCAAACACCTGCGGGAAGAATTGGTGACGCTTGAGGAAGCAAACGAATGAGCAAAAATATGTCTACTTTTCTGCTCTGCGGAAACATGCGCCGGCGCCAGTATCAGCATGTCCCGTCGCACTGTGATCTATCTACCCAATCAACCCATTCAGCGTCATCGACGGACGCATTGCTGCTGCGGCAAGTTCATCTGACGGGTTGTAGTACCCCTTCAAATCCACCGCAGTACCGCGCGCAGCTGACAATTCTGCCAGGATCGCAGCCTCTTTCGCCGCAAGCTCTGCTGCCAGCGGCGCATAACTGGCCGCTACCTCTGCATCATATGTTTGCGTGGCCAACGCTTCAGCCCAGAAACGGGCGAACCAATAATGGCTATTGCGGTTGTCTGGTTGGCCGACTTTGCGCTGTGGCGAATGGCCCTCTGACAGCAGTTTCTCAGTCGCTGTATCAACCGCGTCCCCCAGAATACGGGCGACAGGTTTGTTTTGAGTAACCGCAAGGAACCGCAGGCTTTCTGCCAAGGCGCAGAACTCGCCCAGCGAATCCCAGCGCAGGTGGTTTTCTTCGACCAATTGTTCAACATGTTTGGGCGCAGAGCCGCCAGCGCCAGTTTCAAACAGGCCGCCGCCTTCCATCAGTTTCACAACCGATAGCATCTTGGCCGAGGTGCCTACCTCAAGGATCGGGAACAGATCAGTCAGATAGTCCCGCAACACGTTGCCCGTGACCGCGATGGTGTTCTGACCCGCATAGATCACTTCGAACGACCGTGTTGTCGCCTCGCGCGGGGCCATGATCTTGACCTTGTCGGTCAGGCCCATGCTGGCCAAGGCAGGTTCAACGTAGGCCAAGAGCTGCGCGTCATGGGCGCGGTTACGGTCAAGCCAGAAAATCGTTTCAAACCCCGTAGAGGTCATCCGGTCGATGGCCAATTGAACCCAGTTTTCGATCGGTGCGCGGCGGGCAGAGGCCATGCGCCAGATGTCACCAGCTTCAACCGCATGGGTATGCAGCACGTCGCTATTGGCCGCGATCACCCGGACGGTGCCATTTTGTGCAATCTCGAATGTTGTCGGGTGCGACCCGTATTCTTCGGCCTTTTGCGCCATCAGGCCAACGTTCTGCACCGTTCCGGCAGTGACCGGATCAAGCGCGCCATTGGCTTTGGAAAATTCAACCGACGCATCGTAGACAGGCGCATAAGAGCTGTCGGGGATCACGCAATTCGTGTCGCCTTCTTCACCGTCAGGGCCCCAGCCTTTACCCCCCGCGCGGATCAACGCAGGCATAGAGGCGTCGATGATCACATCAGACGGGACGTGCAGGTTCGTGATACCTCGATCAGAATTCACCATGTAAAGAGGTGGGCGTTCCGCCAGAAGCGCATCGATTTCGGCACGGATGTCTGCACCATTTGGCAGCGCATCAATCGCTGTGAAAAGCGATCCAAAGCCCGCATTCGGGCTAATCCCTGCGGCGGCAAAAGCGTCGGCGTATTTGTCAAAGACAGGCTGCAAATACGCGACAACTGCATGGCCAAAGATGATCGGGTCAGAAACCTTCATCATCGTAGCTTTCATGTGCAGCGAGAACAGCGTGCCTTGAACTTTGGTCGCGGCGATCTGTTCGTGGAAAAACACCTTGAGCCCTTTGACCGACAGATATGTCGCATCAACGATAGTGCCCGCAGGCATCGATAGCCCGTCCTTAAGCGTCGTCATGGAACCGTCAGCGCCAGTCAGTTCAATCCGCAAAGGCCCGTCTGCTTGGGCATCGGACAAGGTCACGGACGTCTCGTTTGAAAAGAAGTCATTAGCACCCATCGTGGACACGCAGGTTTTGCTGTCGCGCGACCATTTGCCCATGCGGTGCGGGTTGGCGCGGGCATATGCCTTGACCGAAGACGGTGCGCGGCGGTCAGAGTTACCTTCGCGTAGAACGGGGTTCACGGCAGAGCCTTTGATCGTGTCATAGCGTTTGCGCGCTTCGATCTCGGCGGCCGTTTCAGGTACTTGGGGGTAGTCTGGGATGTCGTAGCCTTGGCTTTGCAGTTCGCGCACGGCAGTGACCAATTGAGGGACGGACGCGGACACGTTTGGCAGCTTGATCACGTTGGCGCTGGCCTCTTTTACGACGCCACCCAACAGAGCCAGATCATCAGGCAAGCGCTGCGCCGCGGTCAGGTTTTCGGGGAACACGGCCAAGATCCGACCGGCTAGCGAGATATCTTTTGTGCCGATGCTGATGTCTGCTTGAGACAGGAACCTGCGCAAGATCGGTAGCAAAGACGCAGATGCCAGTTGCGGCGCTTCGTCGGTTTTGGTGTAGATGATATCGGGCAGGTTCTGGTCTGACATGTTGGATGTCCTCGTGGCTAGATGGTCAATTCATCGCAAAGCAGCACGCGGCTATTGCGCCACTGTTCAGCGGTGGCATACAATGGCATACAATCTAGCGCAAGTCTTTCGCTCTGCTTTGCCTCAGGCCGTCTCTGCGATGGATGGTGACGGTTCTGGCGTGATGCCAAACTTGATGTTCCAGACCAGCAAGCCGACTGCTGTCGCGACCCCCAGAATATTCAGCAAAAGAACTGCAGGCCAAAGCGCCGCAAACCCTGCCACCAATGCAAGGCCACGCATGACAAGGCCAAACGGTTTTTCCATGCAGCCCTGCAATGCCGCCGCTATCGCGTAAACTCCCACGACCGCGAAGCAAAAGACCTGGATCATCTCGGGCCAGTTGCCTGACAAGAATGGCGTGTACGCAAACAAAACCGGCACGATATAAAGGCCCTTTGCCAGCTTCCAGCTTGCTACCCCTGTCGCCATCGCCGGCGCTTTGGCAATCGCTGCCGCCGTGAACGCTGCCAAGGCGACGGGCGGGGTCACGTTGCTGTCTTGGGACAGCCAAAAGATGATCATATGTGCGGACAAAAGTGCAGACATTGCCACCGAAGCAGGCACGACCAGATCACGCAGCGGAGCAGCGATTTCAAGCGGCAGGTTGCGAATTAACTCTGTCGCCTGCGCACGGGTTACTTCGCCTGCGAGCAATGCGGCCTGTTCCGGCACGCCAAACATCAGCACCGCCTTGGCAGCGTCTGGAAGGGCCCCCATCGCCAGCTGCTCGATCACGAACTGATCCGAGATCATACCGGACAGTGCAGGTGCCGACAATGTCGCCAGAACGATATAGGCCGCGGTCACGGGCAGGCCCATACCCAAAACAAGGCTGGCCAACGCGATCAGGATTAGCGCGACAAGGATATTGCCGCCAGACCATGCCGCGATCATCAAACTAAAGGTGTTCCCGATGCCTGCGGTTGCAATCACATTTACGATCAAACCGACAGAACACAACAGGACAGCGGTCAACACCATGCCCTTGGTGCCCATCACAAACGCTTCGAATACAGCACGCGGGCCCATCGGATTTTTGGTCAACCAGCTTGAGCCGACAACAGCGCAGATGCCAAAAACGGCTGCATAGGTGGGGGTAAAACCAGCGACCAGCAAACCAATTAAAGTTGTGATTGGAATGAAAAAGCTAGCGCCGCCTTCTTTGAAAGCAGACCCAAGTGTCTGCCCCTCGTCCGGCATTGGCGGCAGGTTGTTGCGGCGCGCTTCGATACGCACAAAGAACGCAACGGACAGAAAATACAGCAAGGCTGGTAAGGCCGCGACGGCCACGATGTGCTCGTAGGGGATTTGGGTAAAGCTTGCCATCACGAAGGCACCCGCACCCATGATTGGCGGCATAAGCTGACCGCCTGTTGATGCTGCTGCTTCAACGCCGCCCGCAAACTTGGGGGCGAAACCCGCTCGCTTCATCAGTGGAATGGTGATCACGCCGGTCGATGCCGTGTTTGCCACGGCAGAACCTGAAATCGTACCTGTCAAACCCGAGGCAATAACCGCAACAATGCCGGGGCCACCAACCATGCGACCCGCGACTGCGCGCGCAAGGTTGATCACGAATTCGCCCGCACCTGACCGCAAAAGGAAAGCGCCAAAGATGATAAAGAGAAAGACGTAGGTGGATGAAATCCGCGCGATCGTGCCGAACATCGCGTCATCACCATAGATCGATCTGAAAGCGACTGTCTCGACGCTCAGACCCGGAAACGAGAAAATACCGCCGACGAACTGGCCCCAATAGGCGATGTAGGTAAGCGCGAAAATGATCAGACCTGGAATAATCAGACCTGCCACGCGGCGTGTCAGCTCAATCGCGCCCAAGATTACAATCGTAGCTGCAATCCAGTCAGGCGTCGAAAACTTGACGCCGCGGTCGTAAATCGCATTTTCGGCCTGCGCGAGCCAAACGGCCGCGACGGCAACTGTCAGGCCGATCAAAGCATCCAACAAAACGGGTGTGCGGTTGCCGGATTTGCGTTGCCACATCGGATAAAGCACGGCTGCGAGGGCTGCAAAACCAGCAAAGTGGTAGGCGTTGCGTTCCAGTTCGGAAAGAATCGGGTCGAAGGCGACGTAGAGGTGGCCGACCGCGATCAGGAAACAGGCCACTGATAAAATCACATTCGGTATGCCTGTAAAGCTGCGCAATGCACCGCTGTCTTGCACTTCTTCGTCTGCCATTTTCTTTCCCCCCGGAATGCAAAACCGGCCCCGCGTTTTCACGGGGGCCGGTTTCAGTATCAGATTGTTATTGCGCGATCAGTCGCGCAGGAACGTCAATGCCAATCTCTTGGTAGTAGCGCAGCGCACCAGGGTGCAGCGGCAAAGGCAGACCCGCAATCGCGGTCTCAATCGCCATCACCTTCGTTGCAGGGTGGATAGCCTGCAAGAATGGCAGGTTCTCGTAGATTGCCTTGGTCAGAAGATAGACATGCTCTTCCGACAGGTCGGCACTGGTCGCCAGAAAGTTAGGCTGTGCGATAGTTTGCACGTCAGCATCCTGACCGGGGTATGTGCCTGCAGCGATGGTGTAAGGTGTCCAAAGACCACGACCAGCGTCAGCCGCAGCCATTTGCGCGTCAGTGAAGTTTAGCAATGTGACGCTGTCACCCGCTGTCGCCATCAACTGGCTAATCGCACCAACCGGCACACCAGCAGGGGCACCAATACCTTTGACCTGGCCGTTCTGCAGGGCTTCTGCCGATGGACCGTAGCCGCCGTAGACCAGTTCGTAGTCTGTTTCGATATCTAAACCAAGTCCGGTAAGGATCGCGCCGTTGGATCCGATTGTACCAGAGTTCTGGCTGCCAAACGCCATTGCTTCACCCTTGAGGTCTGCAAAAACACCAACGGTGCCGTCGCCAGCAACGTCAGAGGACACAACGAAATGCTCAACGTTTTGCCACAGCATTGTGACAGAACGCAGATCTTCTTGCGGGCCAACTTCTTCCAATGGACCAGTGCCGGACGCTGCATAATAGCCGTATAGACCCTGCAGGATGCCAAATTGCGCTTCGCCTTCGCGGATTAGGCGAACGTTTTCGCCAGAACCAGCAGAGCTGATCGCGGACATGCCGATGCCTTCGCTTGGCTCAAGTTTGACCTTCACCAACGTCGCAAGCGCCACACCAACTGGATAGTATGTGCCGCCTGTCGAAGCCGTTGCCAGAATGTAGCTGGCGTCTTCGGCCTGCGCACTGATACCTGTCATCGCAATGCTTGCGGCAACAATAGCTGTCTTGAAGTGTTTCATGGTTTCCTCCCAAAAATGATCCGTTAAGGATAGTCACTGACTAGCTATACCTGCAAGCGATGCATGAATATGAAGCAATCCGCAGTTTGGGCG
>JBLHTS010000120.1:0-10362 GCA_047627695.1 Yoonia sp.
ACCGGACACGCGCCTGACGAGGGTATCACGTCGGGCAGCAACTCGATTGAACAATCCGGACATGCGCTCCGGTGTGCTGCGATCACCCTGCGTAATAAGTTGATGGCGCTTGTTGCGGTCCCAAGGGCCACAGACACGACCGATTGGCAGTTGTCTGACGGGGTGCTGCATTTAACAGGAACCAACCAGAAGATCGACCTTATCGTTCTGATGCCCGAGGTCGCGCCCGACACTCGGGTGAACCCGGACTGTGCGCCACGATCCAGATCAGGCGGTGCGCTCCCACGTCCCGCGATGCGAGGCCTTGAAGACATGGTGCGCGGCGCGTTTGAATATTTGCACGATCTTGAGCGCCCTGGTATGTTACATGCCCGTGTGATCCGCCCTCCACATGCCCGCGCCATTCTGCGTGATATTAGTGCCAGACCGCTGGAAAACCTGCGTGATGCAGGGTTCCATGTGATCCGCGATGGTAGTTTTCTGGCCGTCGTCGGTCCGCGCGAATGGTCCGTGATCAAAGCCGTGACAAAACTCGCCGCCGCCTGTGACTGGGATACAAGAGGCGGCCTTCCCGAAACCGATGTGTTTGCGCAACTGTCAGCCGCCCATGCGCAGCGGTTCCTGGTGATTGATGCAAAGCCGACGGATGCCGTGATCCCCAAGGCGAACCCGTCCCCAGATTATGCCGCGCGCTTTGAACGCGCCTACCAAATGCATGGATCGCTGGCCCCCTCTGCTGCCTTGGCAGAATGGACAGGGCAGATACTGACCCTGCACAGTCATAGCCAAGGTATATACCCGCTCCGCGAGAGCATCGCAGATACGTTTGGGTTGGAATTGACGCAGGTTGATATCACCTTTGTTCCCGGATCCGGCTGTTACGGCCATAGCGGTGCAGACGATGCGACCTTCGAGGCTGCCTTAATCGCACAGTCACTGCCAAACACGCCGATCCTTTTGAAATGGACCCGGACCGAAGAGCACGCATGGGAACCCTATACTCCGGCCATGGCGGTGGCTCTTTCGGCGAATGTGACCGACGGCAAGATCAGCGGATATTCAGCGGAAGTGTTTAGTGATACGCATCGCGGTCGTCCACGCCCCGGCCCCAATCGCGCAGGGCCGGCGCGTTTGCTGTCCAATCACTTTCGTGAAGACCCAATCGGACCGATCCCCGCGCAACCCAATATGGGCCGCCACGCCGGGATGCATCGCAATCTTGACCCCGTCTATGATTTTACTGACACCCGTCTCGTCAAGAATTTAGTCTCTGGGTTGCCCCATCGCACCTCTGCGATGCGCTGCCTTGGCGCGACTACGAATATCTTCGCAATTGAAAGTCTTATGGACGAGCTTGCCCGCGAACACGCCGTGCCACCGATTGCATTTCGCAAATCCCATCTTGGCGACCCACGCGCTTTAGAGGTCTTGGCTGAACTTCAGCGTTATATAGATACACGTCCCAAAATGGCGGACGGCAGCGGGCGCGGCATCGCCTATGCGCAATATAAGAACCAGATGACACGTGTGGGCGTCTGCGTGGAGCTCGCTGTCAACGATCTCGCCGAGACCCGCCTGCAAGACGCATTTATCGTCGCGGATGCAGGGCGTGTAGTTGATGCAGACGGGCTCATCGCTCAGTTGGAGGGGGGATTTCTGCAGGCCGCAAGCTGGGCGCTCTACGAACAGGTCGTATGGGACCGTGACGGGATCCAGTCTCTTGATTGGGACAGTTACCCGGTCATCCGATTTGATAATGTGCCGAATATCGAGGTGGCTCTCTTGGACCACCCAGACGCCTCATCGGTCGGCGCAGGGGAAGCCTCGCCTGGGCCGACGGTGGCCGCAATCGCCAATGCTATCTATGATGCAGTCGGTCTTAGAATGAGACGTATGCCCTTCACCTCTGAAGCAATACTTCAAGCTGCAATGAAAGAGTAAATATAAAGCAGTGCTGGCCAATCAAGTAGGGCGTCTTTTAGGTCTGCTAGTTTAAGGGGTAAGTGTAACGCAGGCCGAGCGTTTCAAGTCCCAGACTTGTGTCTTGCGTATCAGCATTTGACCGATGGGAAAACAGCAAAACAAGCGTAGAACCATTGTCAAAATTATAACCAGCCCCACGGCGGAGCGAAATTGAAGCGCACCACCGAGATCTGGACCGTCCCCTTGGGCATAAATTCCGGGCATAAGCGATGCCTCCACAAAGAAAGGTCCCAATCCAATGTTCTTGCTTGTCCATTTGGCACCAGCACCCATCCACATATCCCCATCAGCAGTGCCGGATATACCGAATGTTGGCTGGAAGGGGCCATAAGACCGACCCGAGTCGAAGCCAATGTACAGTTCTTGACTGATCGTTTATTCTTCATAAATCACGTCCGCCGCTTCGATGCTTAGCTGCGTGACCGCAGTTGACTGCTTAAGACATCCGGTGGGGCATTTGTGACGACTATGTCACTTAGGCCAATGACGATGAAGATAACTGCGAGTGTCCCGTCCATGATGCGACCATTACGTGTCAGGCGCGATCAAGCCGAGGCCACGCAAGTAGATGCCAATGCCCGATTCCAAAAGATCTTCGGGCGGAAAAGGGCTTTGCGTGCCCGGATTAGAACGCGCGAAGAGTTCAACAACACCGTGGCTTAAGGCCCAGATATGGGCGCTAAACATCTGGGGCGGCGGTCTTTTATCCGCCGGAATATGTTTGCTTAGCTCTTCAGCGGCTTTCTCAAGGACACCCATCGCGCGGGTGGCAACCTGATGCAGTTCTGGTGTGCGATTGATTGAAATACCTGATTCAAACATCGAAATATAATACCCTGGGAACTCGCGGGCAAAAGCAAGATAGGCGCGGCCTGTGGCCTCGAATGCAGCGAGCGCAGAAGGCTGGCCTTTGCCATATGCCGCCTCCATCTGATCACCAAACAAGACATACCCTTGCTGGGCCGCTGCAGCGATCAAGTCTTCGCGGCCTTCAAAATGGCGATAGACCGCGGCGGGGGTGACACCTGCTTCGCGGGCGGCTTCGGACAGGGTGAAACCCGTAGGGCCACGCTTTTCGATCAGCCGCAAACAGCCGTTGATCAGCGCCTCGCGCAGATTGCCATGATGATACCCGCGCTTAGACATGCCAGAGGTCCGGACCTCCAACGATTTGCGCGTCCAGCGCGCCAAGCGCGGTCGCGTCTTTGTGGGTATAGTCTAACTGGTGCAACACATGCCGGACGACTTGCACCCGGGCGCGGCGTTTGTCGTCCGAGCGCACAATGGTCCAAGGCGCAACGGCATTGTGTGTGCGGGTCAGCGTTTCACCAATCGCAGCAGTATAGGCGTCCCATTTTGATAGTCCTTCGACGTCAATCCAGCTGAGTTTCCACTGTTTTAGCGGGTCCTTTTCGCGGTCCAAGAACCGCTTCAACTGGGTTGCACGCCCGACGTTCAGCCAGATTTTAACCAGCTTAATGCCTTCCTTGACCAACATGTCTTCGAATTCAGGGACCTGCGCAAACCAGCGTTCGCGTTCCTCTGGCTTGCAAAAATCGAAAACGTGTTCAACCACGCCGCGGTTGTACCAACTGCGGTCAAAAAGTGTTACCTCACCTTTGGCAGGTAAGTGATTAATATAGCGCTGAAAATACCACTGCTTTGCTTCGACATCGGAGGGCTTTGAAAGGGCGATCAGCTTGGCTGCGCGTGGGTTCAGGTTCTCGCGAAAACGTTTGATCGTGCCCCCTTTGCCAGCGGCGTCGCGTCCTTCAAAGACAATCGCAATGCGCTGCCCGGTTTCGCGTGCCCAAGCCTGCATCCGTACCAATTCGATCTGAAGATCAGCAAGTGCAGCTTCGTACTCGGACCTTTTCCAACGACGGTCATAGGGAAAATTTGGGTTGATGATCTCGTTTTTGCCTGCATTGTTGATTGCAGCAGTCACGTCATCCGGGGCGCTTTCGGCAAAATAACGACTGATGCCACCGTTGAATGGTAGATCCATGAAGACTCTCCCAAAGCTCTTGTGTCTTATATGGGGGTTAAAGCCGCCAAGCGCAATTCTGCTGTGCAGCTTTGGCCGTTGGATAACCTACCGCGTGATGCCGGCGCGCGCGGCTGCACGGTCTATTGCAGCGATCACAACGTCCGGCTCTGCGTGATGCGGCATGTGTCCAACACCGCGTAGCCGCGTTGTCGCAACTTGAGAAACGATCTTTTCGATTTCTTCAGCGTGAATATGGATCGGCACGGTTGTGTCATCCTCGCCATGAACAATTTCGATTGGCAGGGTCAGTTCAGTGTAACGCGCGGACAGTGTCACGACATGCGGGCGTGATGTGTTTACCTGTCTGGTGTTTGCCCGCATGCTGGACGGGCGCAGGGTCAGCCCAGCGCCGATGTAATCTGCATATCCTGCAGGCGGGTTTTGCGGCGCAAAAGTAGCGTCGATGCTATTATCTACGATAGATTTTGGGACAAAGGCGGATATAGCGGGGATCGTGACTAGCCCACCAAAAGCACTGCCGTTCACGGAATAATATCGTCCCAGCCCGCCGGGCCACGGCATCGTGACACCTGCCAATGAGACGATGGCTGCTGCATTAGCAGGGCTGTCCTCATCAAGGCCTGCGACGGCCCATGCATAAGAAACGATTCCGCCAAAGCTATGACCCGCCACAATAGGGGTCGTAATCCCGATCTTAGCAGCTGCTTCACGCAGCATTGCTGCTTGGGCTTGCGGGCTATCACCATCGGTTGCGGTCAGCACCGTTTCCACACCTGGCACGCGGTCGGTATATCCTAGTCCGGGTCGGTCAAACGCCGTTACCGTGTAGCGGTCCGTCAGGCGGTCCATTAGATCGAACGTGAATTCGCGCAGATTGCTACCCGCACCATGCAGCAAGATCAGATGCGGTCCGCTGCCTTCTTGCACATAATGGACTTGCCCACCTGTGACTGCAACGAATTTGCCAAGCGGAGGATAGCTTTCCTCGGCCCGTTCGGTACGATGTTTCGCCCCCGCAGCCGTCAGCATGGCCCCAAGGCCCAGCGCGATCGTCGTTAATGCAAGCGTTTTAATTGCCAATTTTATCCAACTCAAAATGGGTGGTCTGGTAAATTTGGTTTATCCAGTTTCCATATAGGAGATGTGCGTGACTTCTCCACCTATTTTGCGGTTGTTCCGCTGGGTCATCATGCTGATAGTAGTTCATTGGCACGTTTATAGGCGTCCCATTGGCGACATCGCGGTCATATTCTTGCTTGAGGGTGCCACTGTCATATTCAAAGTGATTAAAGATATAAAGTGCGCGGTGCGCCTTATCTTCGACCAAAGCAGGCCCCGCATCATCACTTGTGATCAATGTCGTCAGCGCGCCAGCCGCATCAATCTCGTCTTGGCGCATTTCCGTCCAGCGGCTGACAGGGATCACGCAATCATCCGAAAATCCGCGCAAATAAGGCGAGGCCGTATCGGTAATATGATGCCTGAAACAGCCAAATGCCTTGTGATCCAGCAGATGCTTTTGCACCCCGTGGAAGTGGTTGATCATCGCCATACCACCCCAACATACCCCAAGCGTTGAATGCACATTGGTTTGCGTCCAAGCAAAAACCTCTTCCAACTCTTTCCAATAGGTGACGTCTTGAAACGGCAAATGCTCGATCGGGGCGCCGGTAATGATGAGGCCGTCGAACTTCTCATCCTTCACGTCGGAAAACGGGCGATAAAATTCTTCCATATGTTCGGCAGCGGTGTTCTTGGTCTGATGCTCTGACATACGCAGCAGAGACAGCTCGATCTGCAAGGGTGTGGCACCAATCAGACGCGCAAACTGGTTTTCAGTCTGGATCTTCTTTGGCATCAGGTTCAGCAAGGCAATCCGTAGCGGGCGGATATCCTGACGGGCGGCAGTATCTTCATCAAGCACCATAACGCCTTCGTTCGACAAAACGTCATAGGCGGGCAGGGCGGCGGGTAGTTTAATAGGCATGGAATAATTCCTAATCAGAGGGCAGAGATAGGCGGCTTACCCGCGCATCTCAAGGGCGTCAGCGATCATGCTGACAAAGCCCTCTGTATCTTTGACACCTTCGACGGCCTGCTGGGTCACGGTAATCCCCCACTTCTCGGCCATCGCCTTATATCGTGGCTGGCGGTGTGCCAGTGCTTTTGCAAATGCCCATCGGATGAAATCATCAGGGTTCACGCAGTCAGGCGCCACATTGAATTCGAACAGATAGGCCTGCCATGTGGAGAACAAGAACACCGGATCATAAGACATCGGTTTGGGCTCTTGGTCAAAGCGGTGGATCAGTTCGGCTGTGTGATCATCGGTGCCTTCGATCCAGACAAGCAACGCCTTGTCGGCCAGATCGGTTAGAACCGGATCATCTGGATTATCGGCATCCACCCATTCACAGATCGACCCACCGGTATCACAGACAAAATGTGGATATTGATAAAGCTCCACCGAGCGTTCCATGAAATAGCCAGTATCGTGCAGCGCTGCGACTTCGGCTTCTTGGAACTCGTTCTGCCTGCGGGTATACTCGTCCCACTCCAAACCACCCTGCGACGGATCACCAGGTTTTCCAAGATAGGACGACATCGGCTTGAGATCATCAAACGAGATGTTCGAGCCAATGTAGATTGAATTCGACCGTAAAAGCTCGCGCAAGAACGGCACCTTCATCGCTTCGCGTTTGGCATTATCTGCGATCTTTTCGCCCATGTAGCGAGTGCCGATCCGGTAATCGATGGAATAGTGGAACCAATCGCCAGTGCTGCGCAGCATGGTTGACAGATAAGTCTTGCCCAAGCCGGACATGGCAAAAAGCAAAACACGTTTTTGCGGGGCGTTGCGCCAGTCAGATGCGGATGCGTAAATCATGGCGCTGTGGGTAACGGGCTGCGGCGTCTTCTGCCAGTGTTTTTTGTATTAGACCTGAGGCGCTGTCACCAAGTGTGACAGTGTCACACTACGCCCCAAGCCAAAACGGCAGGCCAGTTAGCATCTGCCATCGCGATATGACCGGGGATATCACGCTCCCAACGCCGCTTAACACTGGTTGAAAAATTCAGATAAAGCTTCTCGTCCACAATGGTCCAGGCTTCGGGAACTGTCGGGGCGGTGTATCCTTGGCTCACCGCATAGGCGCAATAGCCGCCATACTGCGGCGCATAGACAGCAGGATCGGCGGTAAATGCCTCGCGGTTGGCGTCCGAGCTAAAGCGCCATGTGACGCCCATGTAGTCTAACGCTATTGAGGGCTCGCCAGCGACAGGCGCGCCTTGCGTAAAGTAAGCCACAACATCCGTGCCATCTACGGCGATACCGTCTTCGGCATAGATTTGAGGTGTCGCTGCCATTGCGCGCGGGGCGAATGCGGCCACAACGGGTGCGGTCAGGGCAAGGGTCAAGATATGGCGACGGGGAAAAGTCATGTGCGGGGCCTCCGTAGGATCAATTGCGTTTGCTTGATCCTAGATGGGCCAAAGTACGGCGCAAAAGAAAGGGGGTCATACAGACATGTGACCCCTCGTTGCAAAAACACGTCGATCATCATCTTGCTCTGAAAACTCCTGCCGGAGGCTCCAGCCCGCGCTATCCAATACGACTTGCGCCTTTGAAACTGGTTAGTTGCCGCGCCAGATCCAACCACCGCCCATAACGCGGGTGCTTTCGGTATCATAAAAGACACATGCCTGACCCGGCGAAACCCCTTGTTCTGCGACAAGTAATTCGACTTCGGCTTCGGTCTCAGAAATCGGACGCAAGATCGCATCTGTTGGCGGACGGGTTGACCGGACACGCACAGCAATCTGACGCTCGGCCATATCTGTGATCTTGCCGCCACCGATCCAGTTGATCTCGCGGAGTGGGACACGGCGTGTGGCCAGCAAATTCCTTGGACCCACGATAACTTGCTTGGTGTTTACATCCAGTCTGACCACGTAAAGCGGGTCAGCCAAGCCACCAATACCCAATCCGCGCCGTTGCCCAATCGTGTAGTGGATTACGCCTTTGTGGGTGCCCAGCACATTGCCGTCGACATCAACGATTTTGCCCGGGGCCGCCGCGCCGGGGCGCAGCTTTTCAATCACAGCCGCATAATCCCCATTTGGGACAAAACAGATATCCTGACTGTCCGGCTTGTCCGCGACGCTCAGCCCATATTTACCGGCCAAAGATCGCGTTTCTTCCTTGGACGCATGATGGCCCAAAGGAAAGCGCAGATAATCCAGCTGGTCTTGGGTGGTTGAAAACAAGAAGTAGCTTTGGTCTTTGGTCGGATCAGCCGCGGCGTGCAGCTCTGCGCCGTCTGCGCCTACCATACGCTGAATATAGTGGCCTGTGGCCATGCAGTCGGCGTCCAGATCCTTGGCGGTTTCCAGCAGGTCCTTGAATTTGACCCGCTCGTTGCAGCGAATACAGGGCACGGGGGTCGCACCACCCAGATAGCTGTCAGCGAATTCGTCCATCACGGCTTCGCGGAAGGTGTTTTCATAATCCAACACGTAATGCGGAAAGCCCATTTCTTCGGCGACACGGCGCGCGTCATGAATATCACGCCCCGCACAGCAAGCACCCTTTTTGGCCAATGCCGCCCCGTGATCGTAAAGCTGCAACGTCACGCCAACCACATCGTAACCTTCTGTCGCCAGCATCGCAGCCACAACAGAGCTGTCGACGCCACCGGACATGGCAACAACAACACGTGTTTGTTCAGGAGGCTTGGCAAAGCCGAGGGAGTTCAGCGGCGAATCAAGGGGCATAGTTGGTCCAGATGTGAAGGTTATGAAATGAAATATAGGAAAATGCGAAGCACTCTCAAGGGGTGGCTATACCACTCTTAAAGAGAAACACGGCATACGAGCGGTTGGAGTGATCAAAAAGGGGTAAAACATGTATTTAAGTAAAGTTGAAGGACTGGGCTCTGTCAGTCTGCCGGATGGGACGATTATGACACGCGCCGACCTGCTAAGCACGACGACCAGGTGTTGGGTGGCGTCACGCGAGGCCTTCGTTGTCCGGGCGGTCGGAGGAAGAGTTCTGCGCGTGGAAAATAGCCGTCAAACGACACCGCGAGGTGGCACTTAAGGCCACTGCGCTAAAACGGTATAGACAACCTTAAATTGAAATCCAAAACTCTTGATGGCAGTAACCTGTGATTTACCTTTATCCGGTTAGATACAATCCATCGAAAAATAGAGTGGAGATTTCGAATGCGTGTCTTGCTGGTTGAAGACGATCCGACGACCTCGAAAAGTATCGAATTGATGCTGACCCATGCAAACCTTTACGTCTATGCAACGGACATGGACGAGGAAGGTATCAATCTTGCAAAATTGTACGATTCCGAGCTGATCTTGTTGGATATCAACCCGGCGGACATGAACGGACACGAGTTGCTATGACAGTTGCGCCTTAGTCGAATAGATACGCCTATATTGATCCATCCAAGGGACGATGGGACAGAAAGCAAGCCAAACGGTTTTTGTTTTGGCGCAGATAACTATTTAAGAAAAACCCTTCCACCGCGAAGAACTCGTGGCGCGTATCTATGCAATTATCCGCCGCCCGCAATGGCATGCACAGTCCATTATCAAGACCTGCCAAATCGCCGTCAATCTGGATGCCAAGACCGTCGAGGTTGAAGGCAACACCGTGCATTTGACAGGGAGAGAATATCAGATTTTTGAACTGCTCAGCCTGCGAAAAGGGACGACCTTGACCAAGAAAATGTTTCTCAATCATCTTTATGGCGGCATGGATAAACCGGAACATAAGATCATCGATGCGTTCATCTGTAAGTTGCGCAAGAAATTGAGCGAAGCCACACATGGCGACAATCATATCGAAATTGTTTGGGGCCGTGGCTACGTGCTGCGTGACCCTGAACCGGTGACCCAGGCGCGAAGGATTGCGATTGGGGCATAGTGCGCTTTCGAAGATTAACCGGTTTGAAGGTCGCTCTGCGCTGGACGCACTGCGATTGCCTGCCTAATTATGAAGTAACCCTTCTTGTCGGGCATGTTCATAGTTAGAGGACTGCAACAGTGGCGCAGACAGACCAGATAAATGATCCAGACACTGGTGATGTACCGGTGGCGGCTTTAACAAACGAGCAAGCCAAGGCTGAGCTTGCTTGGCTGGCGTCCGTGCTTTCTGGGGCAAATACAGCTTATCATCGCGATGATGCACCCAAGATGAGCGATGCAGCCTACGATGCCCTCAAACAGCGCAACACAGAAATTGAGGGGAAGTTTCCGCAGTTTAAAAGCAACGACAGCCCAAGCGACGCCGTGGGTGGAGAGATCGCTCAAGGCTTTAGCAAAGTGCAACATGCGGTGCGCATGCTTTCCTTGGG
>JBLHTS010000121.1:0-10238 GCA_047627695.1 Yoonia sp.
TTCAAAATAGTTGGTTTAAGCACTCAGCACCTCTAGGATCTTATCGGTTGAGGCCGCCCAACCTACAATGCCGCCTTGGGCTGTGATCATCTCAATCGTTGCAGCCTTGAAAGACTGAAAATAGCTTTCGGTTGCGTCAGTCGCCAACAGGCAGTCATAGCCCCGATCATTGGCTTCGCGCATTGTGGTTTGCACGCAGACCTCTGTCGTGACGCCTGCAAAAATCAAATGCCGAAGCCCGCGCTCTTGCAAAAGTGCTTCAAAATTCGTGCGGCAAAACGCACCTTTGCCGGGCTTATCCAACACGGTCTCACCGGGCATGGGGGCCAGTTCTGGGACAATCTCCGCGCCTGCCTCACCCGCCACCAAAAGTCGGCCCATTGGCCCTGGTTCGCCAATGCGCAGGTTGGGCGTGCCGCGGTCGCGCTTCGCATCAGGTAGATCCGATAGATCAGGCCTGTGGCATTCTCGAGTATGGATCACCGGCAAGCCCGCGCGACGAAACCCGGCCAGCAGTCGGGCAACGGTGGGAACAATCGCCCCTAGCCGCGAGACGTCGTTGCCAAGGCTAGCCCCGAACCCACCGGGCTCGACGAAATCTCGCTGCATGTCGATTATAATCAAGCCGAGCCTGCCCCGCTCAAAAGGAAACGCAAAAGGGTCCGCAGGTATCGTCTGCATTCAGACCAAACCCGCAATCAACGTCTTGCTATCCGCCACGGCGCCGAACACGCCGCCCTGCATGGTGACCATTTTCATCGACGCATCATGGTTTCCCTTGTCGGTCGCACCGCAGCAATCTTCAAGCACGACGCATTCAAACCCACGGTCATTGGCCTCGCGCATCGTCGTCGAGACACAGACGTCTGTTGTGATCCCACAGACCACGAGGTTTTCGATCCCACGCATGCGCAAAACCATCTCTAAATCCGTAGCGTAGAAACTGCCCTTGCCCGGTTTGTCGATGATGGTTTCTCCGTCTTTCGGATAAAGTTCTTCGATGATATCCCACCCAGGCTCACCCCGCACAAGGATCTTGCCGCAAGGACCGGGATCACCGATGCCCGCACCAATTTGTTGTGACCGCCAGCGTTTGTTGGCGGGTAAATCGCTTAGGTCGGGTCGGTGACCCTCGCGCGTGTGCAAGATGTGATAGCCCTTCTCGCGCATCGCACTCAGCACCTCTTTAATCGGCGCAATGGGCGCGCGGGTCAGTGTCAAATCATACCCCATTGCATCGACGTAACCGCCTTTGCCGCAAAAGTCGGTCTGCATATCAATAATGATCAGCGCCGTGTTTTCCGGGCGCAGATCGCCGTTGTAGGGCCATTGGTAAGGGTGGCTATTGATGGTTTTCATGCACGACTAATACTTGGCCGTGACCACCCTGTCTTCTGCCCATTTTTTGCCAGAGCGGTGCAAAAAATTCACCGCTACCTCCGACACTCGTCAGAACTTACAGCGCAGTCATCAGTTGCCGCATAAACCTTGCCGAGGCGACGGGCAAAGTCCGGCCCCGCAATTGCCCAAGAAAGAGATTTCCCGGCTCCACATCCCGTTTCGCCAAGGGCCGCGTGACTAGGCCCGGATAATTGGTCATGTTGAGCCCTATAGGGAATTGAAAGCTGATCATGTCTTCCCAAGCACCATAGTGGCGCATGAAATCAAAGCTTTCAGATTCAATTGACGGTTTGACCTCCACCCCGCTTAATCGCCGCACAGCCGTTTCCAGCAGTATCCGAACGGCAAATTTCTCTGATGGAGCAGCATGGGGACACCGCAAAGCGTCACGTAGTCTGATCTCAGCATGATTAGCTAGCGGATGGCCCGCTTGCATTACCACATGGATTGGTTGTGTAATTGCGTGAAGTATTTCAAAATCCACCAAGGTGAGCGGTTCAAACACAATGGCGATGTCACTTGCAAACTCGGACAGCTCTCGCTCTGCTGCAACCCGGTCGCGGGCATTGACCGTGAAGGTAACACCAGGATGATCTCGTCTGTAGCTGGCAATCTCGCTTGGCAGGAAAAATGGCAATAGCGCTTGCGAGCAGGCAATAGACACATGCCCACGCCGCACCCCTGAAAGGTCAGCAACTTGGGATTTCAGCCGCGAAAAGTCGGACCGTTGCGAACGGATATGATGCAGCAACAACTCGCCCGCCGGGTTCAACCGGACACCGCGCGGCAAACGTTCGAAGATTTTATACCCAAAATCATCTTCAAACCGATTGATCCGGCGGTTCAGAGCGGAGGCGGTTATGTTCATATCCTCAGACGCCTTACGGATCGATCCGGCATGAATTACGCCTTCGATAAATTCATAGTCCTTTAAGTGTCGCATGGATCCTCACTTTGGTGGTGCATCTTTTGCACCGCTTTTATGAATTCTTAGCATTTGTATTATCGCTGCTGTCCTTTAATCCTTACCTGACATTTACGGGGAATCGATATGACTGACATTTTGATGAGGAATTGGGCATGAACGCTGAAATTTCGCTCACTTTATCGTCTTTGGCGGAGGCCTACAGGGCAGGAACATCACCCAAGCAGATTGTCGAACAGGTCTATGCGCGCATCGATGCCGTTGCCGATCCAAGCATTTTCCTGTGTCTGTTCCCCAAAGAGCAACTTTTGGAAGCGGCTGAACGCCTCGGAAACCATGACCCAAGTCGTCCGCTTTGGGGTGTGCCCTTTGTGATCAAAGATAACATCGATGTTGAAGGTCATCCGACAACTGCCGCCTGTCCGGGCTTTGCCTATACCCCAGATGAGACGGCCTTTGTGGTGCAGCGCCTGCAAGAGGCGGGCGCGCTGCTGATCGGAAAAACCAACCTCGATCAATTCGCAACCGGTCTTGTCGGCGTCCGCACCCCATATGGCGCGCCAAAAAACGCTATCGACCCTCAGATCGTGCCCGGCGGCTCGTCCAGTGGCTCTGGTGTGTCTGTGGCCCATGGGATTGCTAGCTTTTCGCTCGGCACAGATACGGCAGGGTCTGGCCGGGTGCCCGCAGCGCTCAACAATATTGTGGGATTAAAGCCCACGCTGGGCGCGCTTTCGGCGACCGGGCTTGTGCCTGCCTGCCGCACCTTGGATACCATTTCGGTCTTTGCCTTGACCGTCCGAGACGCCTATGCCGCCTATAGCGCGGCCGCCGTTTATGACCCCGCCGACGCTTACGCCCGTGACATCGCAACCCCTGCGGTAGTGGCCCCTGCCCAGACCCTCAAAATCGGCATTCCAAGTCAAGACAGCATCCGGTTTGAGAGCGACACGGCGCAAGCGGCCTCATTTGCTGACACAGTCGCTCGCCTGAAAGACAGCGGCGCAGAGATTGCTGAGATCGACTTCACGCCGCTCTACGAGATCGCGCAAATGCTCTACTTTGGCGCGTGGGTCGCAGAGCGTTATGTCGCAACCGAAAGCCTGATGGCAAGTAATCCGGACGCGTTGTTCCCAGTGACCCGAAAAATTATCGGCTCGGCGGTTGGCAAGACGGCAGCAGACACCTTCAAGGATTTCTATAAACTGAAGGATCTGATCGCGAGCGTGAAGCCTTCGATCGACGCGTGCGATCTGCTCTGCGTGCCAAGCATTCCCACATTCGCCAGCGTCGCCGATCTAGAGGCAGACCCCATGGGCCCCAACAACATGCTTGGGACCTATACGAACTTTGTGAACCTAATGGATATGTGTGGCATCGCCGTGCCGACACCGCCGCGCTCTGATGGGCGGCCCGGCAGCGTGACCGTTTTGGCGCAGGCTGGTGAAGATGCAAAGGCCGCTGCACTTGCCACTATGATCGAAAGCTGGGGCAGTCGGACACTTGGCGCAACAGGCTGGCCGCTCGACACAGCGCCCTTGCCCGATGACCCATCCGAGGACGCGATCCGCATCGCGGTCTGCGGCGCGCATATGTCGGGTCTACCGCTAAACCACACGTTGACCGGACGCGGGGCCGCATTTGTGCGCACTGACACCTCTGCGCCGGATTATACGTTTCACGCCTTGCCGGGTGCAGGCGTCGCACGTCCGGGCATGGTGCGCACGCAACCGGGCCAAGGGGCCGCCATCGCGTTGGAGCTTTGGGACATGCCGCTGCCCGCGTTTGGCGGCTTCATGAAGACAATCTCGTCACCTTTGGGCATTGGCACGCTGACGCTTTCCGACGGCAGCACTGCACAAGGTTTCCTGTGCGAAGCTATCGCCGTGACAGGTGCGCAAGACATCACCGATCTAGCGGATTGGCGAAAGTATCTGGCCACTCGGGCCTGAGACAACGATGCGGAAGACCGCGCGAAACCTCACCTATCTTTTCGTCAGCCACGACCTCGCCGTCTTGCAAATGCTCTGTGACACGGCTCTTGTTATGCGCTCTGGCAAGTGTGTGTAATACGGCCCAACAGTCGCCGTGTTATCCTCGCCGCAAAGCTCCTACACTCAATAACTAATGGCCGCGATGCCGCAACCGACCGCCTAAATTCTCAGGCCGCTTCCCAATGCACGACACGCTTGCTTAGAAAGACGAAAAAGCTGTCCAGTGCCGCGCCAAGGAGGCCAAGCTGGATCAAGCCAACAAACATGCGATCCATCTGGAAATACTGCCTTGCCTCTTCCAATCGATACCCGATACTAGCCGAAGACCCGGTCAGTTCCGCCGCGACGAGGCTGAGAAAGGCAAGTGCGGCTCCAAAGCGCAGCCCCGCGAAAATATGCGGTGCCGCGGCAGGCACCACCACCTCAAAAAATTCGCGCCACCATGGTGCACCAAGAGAGCGGGACGCGCGGATGTAGGTTTCCGGCACATGTTCCATACCGTGATGCGTGGCGAGCCAGACAGCCAGAAACACTGTGTAAGCGATCACGAAGTACTTGGATTCCTCACCGATGCCAAACCAAACAATGGCAATGGGGACCAATGCTATCGCCGGGATAGGGCGCAAGATATTGAAGAACGGGTAAACAGCAAGTCGTACAATCGCGACGCGGGCTGTCAGGATACCTGCCAGAACGCCAAGGGTTGCCCCAATCGAAAATCCAACGGCAGCGCGCGAGACTGAAATCTTGAGATCCTTCATCATCACGCCGTCGTTGAACAATTTCACAGATGCTGTGGCGACATCCCATGGTCCGGGAAACAGATTGCGATTTGTAAGCCCGAGGCTGTGCGCAAGCTGCCAAATGACGATCACAAAAATAATCGATAAAAGCGGTTTCAGGTGAGAGAGCTGTTTTGTAATCATGGCATCAGTCATAGTGCTATTTCCTTGACCATACCTTGCGCGAAGAAGTGGTAAAACGTTGTCTATCAGTCGGTTGTCGTTTGACGGGCGCGGCCTCCAGAACGCTCATATTCTTAGCATTTCTTTTGTCGTGTGCCTATTTTCCGGACATAAAAATATTGGGGTTGCGGGGCTTATGACCGATGCAAAAATTGCACCGCACTGCAAAATATCTAGCACTATGACGCAACGATTTTTTATAAGAAGCTTTTGACAATGTCGGACAAGGATTGCCAAAAGAATGAACCAAACTGCCACCACTCAACATCAATCAGCTTTAACTACGCGACTCGGCAAGGGCTGGGTTCGCATTGCTGGACTTTCGGTGGTTTTTGGAGAGGGCGCGACACAGACAATTGCACTTACCCCGACAGATCTGGAACTTGAGGCAGGCACATTCACTGCGTTGATTGGTCCCTCGGGCTGCGGCAAGTCTACACTTTTGAATGCAGTCGCAGGCTTTACAGCCCCGACCGAAGGGGCCGTTCAGGTGGATGGCCGCAACGTACAGGGCCCACATCCGAGTGTTGGAGTCATTTTCCAAAACTTTGCGCTGTTTCCGTGGTTCACAGCGCGGGGCAATGTTGAATTCGCGCTCAAGCGGTTTGGTTTGTCCAAAACTGAGCGGCGTGAACGGGCCATGGAAGCCCTTGGCGAGGTTGGTTTGTCCGAACATGCGACGAAGTTTCCCGGCCAGTTGTCAGGGGGGATGAAACAACGTGTTGCGATTGCGCGCACCCTCGCTGCCGATCCAGATGTCTTGCTGATGGATGAGCCCTTTGGCGCGTTAGACGCGCAGACACGGCTGCGGATGCATGAACTTTTGACAGGCATCTGGATGCGCCGTCGCAAGACAGTTTTGTTTGTCACCCATGATGTGGATGAAGCGCTGCGCCTTGCAGATGTTGTCTATGTTATGGCCTCTGCCCCCGGTCGGATCATCGAAAAGGTGCCTGTTGATCTTGAAAGACCCCGCCCGGTCGACCGGATGAGCGATGGATTCTTAACCTTACGCAGCACGCTTTTGGGGCTGCTAAGCCATGAAGACTGAAACCAACAAGAAGACTAAAACCAACATAGGAGAGTAACAATGTTTATGAAATTTCTTGGAGCAGCCACTGCGCTAACACTATCGGCGACCAGTGCCTTAGCAGCCGAAATAACGATCGGCTATGCTCCAAACTTGCAGACTTTACCGATTGTCGTCGCTCAGTCGGAGGGCTTTTTCGCCGAGGAAGACATCACGCTTGAGACGGTCAACTTCACCTCAGGCCGTCGTGCGCTCGAAGCATTAATCGGAGGTCAGCTAGATGTGGCCTTTATGGCCGAATACCCGGTGTCTATCGCCGCACTACGCGATCAACCCTTCGGCACATTCACAACGCTTTCGCGCTATACGGCCAATCGAATGATTTCCAAGGCCTCCGCCGGGTTTGAAGATCCATCTGACCTTGAGGGCATGAAGATTGGCACCACGATGGGCTCAAACACGCAGTTCTTCACCGAAGCATTGCTCACCGAATTCGGAGTGAACGCAGAAGTTATCAATGTATCACCGCCTGATATCGTACCTGCCCTTGCCCGTGGTGACATTGATGCAGGCATCATGTTCCCTGATTTTTATCCAGCTGCTGAAAAGGCACTTGGCGACGACTACCGCGAATTCCGAAGCGATGCCTACATTGCATGGTTTGTTCTCTCTGCCACGCCTGAGATGTTGAATGAACGCCCAGATGAGCTTGCCGCTTTTGTGCGTGCTTTGGTCAAGGCGGAGGAGTTCATTAAAGCCAACCCAGACGGCGCGATGGCTGCCCTTGAAACGGCGTCAGAGGGTCTGCTTTCGATGGAGGTCATCCAAGCGAAATTCTCGGAGGCGGAATACGAGATTGGTTTGGACAACGGTCTCTTGGATATCCTTGAAGTCCAAGCCAATTGGGTTGTCGAACAAGGCATGGTCGAAGCCGAGCCATCCCGCGATCTGATCAAGGGCTTTTTGGCGACCGGCCCGCTCGAAGCTGTCGACGCAGCGCGGATCACTTTGGAATAAATTGAAAAGGCGGGCGGGCCGAATTTGGTTCGCCCGAAATGACCTATGGATTATGAAAACCTTCTTCAATCTCCTGCGACGCTCGCGCCAGAGGTTTTGTTGACCTCGGATGGCGTCAAACGTGATTGGGCCCTCAGCTTTGATGGACGGAAAATTACGGGCGTCGGCCCAGCATCGGAATTTCCAGACGCCACGCCGTTGCCGGGTCGCGCCATCATTCCAGGTATGGTTGATGCCCACACGCATGTTGGACAAATATTTGGCAAAGCCCTGATCGGCGGCGAACCGGCACAAATCTGGCGGCGTATTTGGCATCCAATGGAACGGGACATGGACGAAGAACAATCCTACCTGTCTGCCAAATGGGCGTTCTGGGAAGCCATGCGCGGGGGTTTTACTAAGGTCGTAAACTATGGTCTTAACAGTATTGAAAAAAATGAAGGGGTCCATCGCGCAGCGTTGGAAACAGGGATCCGACTTGTCTCTGCGTGCGGGTTGGATGAATTCTCTGGCGATATAGGAACAGGGCACGGCAACTATACGTGGTCCCAGATTGAAGATGTGATCCTCGCCCATATCGAACACTGCGCCCCGCACGACATGATCGCGCCGTCGGTTTGTTGCAGCTCTTTTATGGGCAACACACCGGAAACTTTGACCAAGCTTTCGGCTTTGTGCGCAGAGAAAGGCATCCTGCTACAAATCCATTCCAATGAGCATTTCCCAGAGGTGCATGAATGTATCCTGCGCCACGGTATGCGCCCGACTGAACTTTTATACAAAAACGATGTTCTTGGTCCACATGTGATCTTGCATCATACAACGCTGGTGGCTGAACCCGAGATCGAGATGATCGTTGAAACAGATACGGCGACCAGTTACAATCCACTTGCCAGTGTTTGGAAAGGCAACGCAGTTGCGCCTGCATTGCGTATGGCGCAAAGAGGCGTCCGTTTTGGTATCGGTTCAGATACAACGTCTGCGGATGGGTTCAAGAACTTGATGGCCGCGGAGGCATGCCAACGGATCGAGCACGCCATGCCCGTTGCAGATTTTTCTTGTGGGGCGGCTTGGACTTGGGTTGATGCCGCAACCACCCAAGGTGCGCGCGCGACGGGTGGCGCTGGCAATCACGGTCCATTGGAACCAGGCATGGCTGCGGATTTTCTAATCCTGGACATGATGCACCCTGAATGTTTGCCGAGCCATGATTTCGAATGGGAACTGGTGCGTTATTATAACCGCGATCAGGTTGATGCGGTTGTCGTAAACAGCAAAGTGACCATGGCGCAGGGCAAACCTATCGGATGGGATGTGGAAGAGCTTCGCGTCGCCGGGTTACAGGCCGCCAAAACAATCACAAGCGCGCCCGATATCAAACGATGCCACGGGCCGTCTGACCTATACCGACCAAAGGCTTAACCAATGCCTCAAGCACGCATTCATCGCATACCAACATCCGGACCGAATGACACATCAGGCTTGCGTGCACTTATTGATGCGGGCGACTTGGACCCCAGCAAATTGGTCGCCATCCTCGGCAAAACAGAAGGCAATGGCTGCGTAAACGATTTCACGCGCGCCTTTGCCGTTTCAGCCTTGCAGCAGGAACTTAAAGACAACGCGGCTGGTGTGAGCATGGTGATGTCTGGTGGCACCGAAGGTGGGCTATCCCCACATATCGTGACCTTTGAAGTGTTGGAAAATAATGGTCCCGGTCCAGCCATGGCAATAGGGGCACAGATATCGCGTGACATCGAAGCACATGAACTTGGCACCTTTGCGCAGATCGAATGTGTCGCTGACTCTGTAAGCGCCGCAATCAATTCTGCCGGGATCGCAACGCTTGGCGAAGTGCATTTCGTGCAAGTCAAATGCCCGCTGCTGACCGCTCAACGCGTTGCAGACTCTGTAGGGCCAGTCGCCACAACAGATACCTTGAAATCCATGGGGCTTTCGCGCGGGGCAAGTGCGCTTGGCGTCGCTTTAGCATTGGGCGAGATTAATATCGCAACGGCTAAGACCACAAAGATCGGCATTGATACCGCTGTCTGGTCTGGTCGGGCAAGCACTTCAGCTGGGATCGAATTGATGGGGCACGAGATCGTTGTCCTCGGGATGAGTGACAGCTGGACCGGCCCCTTGATGGTGGATCATGCGGTGATGAACGATGCGATCGATGTGGCATCCGTCGCTCAAACGCTTGAGCGTTTGGGCGTTGGAGAAACGACAAGGCTCCGTGCAGTATTTGCCAAGGCTGAAGCTTCCAGCAGTGGCCTCATTCGCGACCAACGTCATACGATGTTAGATGACAGCGACATCGCCTCGACCCGTCATGCCCGTGCCTTCGTTGGGGGTGCTTTGGCGGGTCTTATCTCAGGATGCGATTTGTACATATCCGGAGGGGCAGAACATCAAGGGCCTGACGGTGGCGGACCTGCTGCCTTGATCGTAGAGCAAATTTGATGGGCATCGCCTTGGGCAACGCCAAGAGGCCTTCCAACATCTAAATTCTTTCAAGGAGCAAACTTTATTTGGGTCGAATGGAGTTTTTGTTGGGACAACGGACCGTTTTGAGTCAAATGAAGAGTGGCTCAAAGCATGGAGATTTCCCGTCATAGACCAAGTTAAAGGCAACTTGATCCGTCGCTTTTGTAGTTGTGCTGCACGATGTATAAAGGACCGGTTTTCCCGCCGCAGCGCAACACCGAGATCTACGTAGCTGCGGCGATATTCGCGCTGCGAGCGCACGCAGCATGAAAGTCCAATTCACAGGTTGGGCTCGGAGCTTCCATTCGCTGCGGGCCGCTCAAAGGTCCGCTGTGGGCCGTGAGCGACATCCTTAGCGTGGCTTTCCGCGCTGAACCGTAACAGACGGCTTTGTTGCACAAATCGTCTTGAAGACG
>JBLHTS010000122.1:0-10152 GCA_047627695.1 Yoonia sp.
CAAAGCGGTTGTCTTGAAAAATCTCGTTCAGGAAGGACTGCGCGGTTGGGCGAATACTGGCCACCTGCGAGGGGAAACTGGAAATCAGACTGCGGCGCTGTGGATCGGTTTCCTGCTGCATCCGCTCCAGCGATTGCGTGTTCACTTGGCTTAAGATCAGGTCAAATTCCGCATCGAACGCGGCCACAGCCGACACTTCGTCTTTGGTCTTTTTGGGTTGTGGCAGGGTAAAGCCCCAGACCTGTTCTCGCTCTTCTTTACCCAGGTTATCGAAGAATTCAGTGAACCCAGCAATCAGATCAGATTTGGTGAACAGCACATAGACCGGAAAGCGCACGCCCAGTTTTTCGCGCAATTCGTTAAGACGCCGCCGGATCGCCGCGGCATGGCTTTGCTGAGTTGCCTCATCCTGAAGCGACAGGTCCGCCAGCGAAATCGCCACAACCGCGCCGTTGATCGGCTGGCGTTTGCGGTGCTTTTTCAACAACTTGAGGAACCCAATCCAGCCGGCGTTGTCTTCGGCCTCGTCGCTTTCTTGTGTGGTGTAGCGCCCTGCGGTGTCAATCATCACAGCGTTGTTGGTGAACCACCAATCGCAGTTGCGCGTGCCACCGACGCCGCCAATCGCCTCTTTGCCAAGGGCATCGCCCAGCGGAAACTGCAAACCCGAATTCACAATCGCAGTGGTCTTGCCTGCCCCTGGAGGGCCGATCATCACATACCACGGCAATTCATACAGGCTTTGGCGTCCCATTTTGGATTTGCGCAGCGCGCCCATGGCCTCTTTCAGCTTGCCTTTCAGCTCGCCCAGTTCGGCCTGAACAAGTTCATCATCTTCGCCGTCCCCGTCGTCATCGACGCTCTCGACGATGTCCGCTTCCATCTTTTTGTCGCGCTGTGAGCGGCGCAACAGGATGATCAAAATAACGAACAAAGCGATTAAAAAGAATGCCGCGATGGTGATCAGACGCGACAGGGATGAATCCCACGGATGGGACTCGCCGATGCCGATCAACGGCCCCATGAACCAAACTAGGATCGAAAACCCGAGGGCGACGAACAAGGTGATCGCAATCGATGACCCCAGAGCTTTCAAAATACGCTTCATCATGTCGCGTTCTCCCGGATCAGTACAATTTCGATACGTCGGTTTTTGGCGCGACCTTCCCCGGTGTCATTGCTGACAACCGGTTCTTGATCCGCCCGCCCTTCGGCGCGCAGGCGGTCGGGGTCATCCAACTGGCCGGTCAGCGTGCGCAACACGGATTCCGCACGCGCCAGCGAAAGCGCCATATTGGACGGGAAGCGCGCCGTGCGGATCGGTTCGTTGTCGGAATGGCCCATGATTATGATCGGACCCTCTTGGTCATTCAGGGCAGCCGCAACGCGCGACAAGGGCACATCAAATGCGGACTGCAAACTGTCGGACCCGGACCCGAACATCCCCGAGCCCGCAATGCGAACCGTGATCGTTTGGTTGTCCTGGAACAGTTCAACAAGGCCCTCGTCGATCTCTTCCTCAAGAAAGCCCATGAAGCGGGTGATCTGGTTGTTGGTATCGGGAATGATTGTCGGCGGCGGGGGCGGCGCGGGGCGGAACAATTCAGCCACCTGCCCCGTGTTCAACACCGACATCTGCCCCAACACCCGTTCAGTGGACTGGTTCAACATATATGACATCGTCATGAACATTCCCGTCAACACCACGGCTAGTCCAGCCGATGTAATCCATACAGGTTTCCACATGGACAAAACCTTGTGCGGAATCTGTAGGCCCTTCCAGTGAGGCGACAAATCGCGTTCGACCTCACCGCGCTGAGCGCGAATAATACGCGCCAGACCTGCACGAATTTGAAGATGTTTGTCGCTGCCGTTGTCTTCCACGCGCAAACGACCCTCGAAGCCCAAGGACAGACACATGTACAAAAATTCCAACAGGTCGATATTCTTGCTCGGTTCTTTTTCCAGACGCGCCAGCAGGTCGTAAAAACGGTCGCCACCCACGGTTTCTTTGTGAAAGGTGCCCACCATGGACTGCTGCGCCCATCCGCTCAGCCCGCCCCACGGCGTGTTCAACACCACATCATCGAGCGTGGCACAAATCGCATATCGCGCGACCTTGACGTTCGCGGCCTCGACGCCGCCTTGTAGGGCACAGGTCTCGAAATTGCGCACCTCGGCCACCACGGAATTGCGCAACTTATCGGCTTCCATGTGCTGGGCACGGTTGCGAATGCGGCTGACCAGCGAAAACAACGTCGCAGCCGTGGCGTTGATCTGGTTCATGCCGGTCATGCTGTGACCGATGCTTGCCTCGCCGCCCGCAGAAGGCTGGCTTGGCACACCCTGAGGCGCTGCCACACGTTGCTGTTGCGGCGGCGGCGTAACCGGAGGCGGCGCCGCCAACGTGCGCCGTCCCCCCGGATTGGGTTTTATCACTGTACGATCAGCATCGTCTGGTTCTGCAAATGGGTCTTTGTCAGACATATGTATCGCCCCTTATCCTTGACGGATCGCCCAGAGTTCCATTTTAAGCCCAGGAAATTCACCAGACACATGCACAGCAACGCCGCCAGACGTCGTCATTTTGCCCCAATGCGGGCTGTCGCCGTCGACTTCGAAATAGACGACCCCAGCATGATAGGGGATCTGGCGCGGTGCAACGGGCAATGGGCGCAACGGAATGCCCGGCAAAGCGGAATTCACCAATTGACGGATTTCCTCCACCGGGCCCAACTTGGCCTGCCCACCGAAATGACGGCGAATTTTTTCAGCCGGAATATCTGCCTGAACGGCCAGCACAAAACCGGCAGTGGACAGCAATTTGCGATCCGAGATGACGCCGACACTGATGCCGTATTTGCGCGGCTCCAGCGGGATGGCCACGGCCGTTTGCTCCAGCACCGACGACAGATACTGCCGCAGCGCCTTGATCACCGGTTTGAATGTTTCGCCCAGATTATCATGGGCATAGGCCGGAAAATCTGGGGCCACTTTTTCAGCGGCCATGAACGTGGCCAATTCACCGGCCAAGCCGATGCAGGTCTGATACAACATCGCCGGATGCACATTTTCGATGCCGACGATGTGGCGGATCATAGGCTGCATACGGTTGATCACCATCAACAACAGGAAATCCGAAATCTCAGCCACGCCTTTGGTGCCTCCCCCCTCGGACAAACGACCGGCCAGCGCGATCTTGCGGTGGTTCAACAAGCCGTCCAATTCGCGCATGAACCCTTCAAGGGCTGGCGCGGCACGGGCATCCAGACAGGACGGCACAAAGCCCTTGTCCAATACGATCTCCTGATCGGCCTTCACCTCGATGATGCGCGCAATCGGGATGGCCAGCCGGTCTGACAAATCATCCACCTCAAGCGCAAATTGCAAACGCAACTTTCCCACGCCCATAGTAACGGCCTTTTTACTCGCACTGGTGACATCGGTGATTTCAATCTCGGACGGGCGCAAACGAGCGGCGGACAGTTCTGCCCCTGTCATATCAACCTCGACCGCGCCTTCGCGACGCTGGGGCACGGTCAGATAGACCACGCAATCCTTGATCCCGTCGGGCACATCCAAGGCAGGCGGGTGATCGTCATGGCTGGGCACACGAAACACTGTGCCGTCATGGGTCAGCCCACTGACAGAGCGGATCGCGAATTGCCCAACCTTCAGAACTTCCTCATCGATCTCAAGCGTATTCACCCCCCAAACATAGGGCGACACACGTCGCGACAGCCCGCCTACAAGGCTTTCCACATAGCGGTCGGCCTGCTGAAAATGGTGGGGCTGCAAAAACAGACCTTCGGTCCATAAGACTTTGCTATCCCACGACATTATGAATCCCCTTTGAAGGTATTGTTCATTTCAGTTTATCCAGTTGTGCTTGGTAGGCGCGCGAAAACTCGCGGGCGAAAAGCTCGTGAAAATCGTTTTCCGCTTGATCGGAAATCTCGGCATACATACTTTCATACACTTCCCAATAGCGGGCTTTTTTGCTTTTTAACATAGACCCGAAACCGCCACCGTCCTGAATTTTCTCTTCCAGAATGGCGGGGTCCAGCTTGGCCAGAATGCCCTTCAGCGCACTTTCCATGCCGGTGATCATCGCAATCTCGTGGGCCTTGATGTCTTGCAGGGCCTGATTGGCGGCCTCGGTTGCGTCCAGATATCCTTTGGCCGAGGGCCGCACCATCGCCTCGATCGCCTGTTCGGGACTGATCGAGAATTTCAACGGGTTGTTGCCACCCACTTTGATCATCGTCTGTTCGATCCGGAATTCGGATTTGATCGACGTGCGCGTCATCAGAATTTCGCGAATGCCTTCGACCAGAACGCGCATGACATGGCCCATGCGCGACAGCACCGGCGTCAATTCGTTTTCGGCCAAGGTCACGCCGTCTGCCCCCAGCGATTTCAAAAACGCGCGCGCTGCGGCATCCCCGCCCGCAGATGCGGCTTCGGCAATTGGCGCGGCAACAGTCGCAGGTTCAACGGGGGTCGGCGCCTCTGGCATTGGCTCAGCCGGGATCGGTTCAACGGGCGTCTGCTCAACACCGACCTCCATGTCAGCAAGAATTTCGATCGGCAGCGCGGCTGGAGTAACTTGGGCGAAATCGTCAGTAATGACAGGCGAAGCGGTCGGTTCGGCAAAGGGGTTGGTTATCGGCGGACCATCAGAGGCCAGAAAATCATCATCCCAATCATCCGGAATCGCGGACCCTCCGCCACCGCTTGGTATGGCACTTGGGGTCAAAAAATGATCCTGTGCGGACGGGTTGTGTGCGGGACTACTGGCACCCAGCCCCGCGTCGGGGTCAGCGGGGGGCGGCAACAGCGGGTCGTCGTCTTCGCCCCACGGCGGCAACAGTCCGTCGTCCTCACCCGGTTCATCGCGCGACACACCGCGCGGGCCGACGGGGGCATCGCGATCCCCCAGCAGATCATCCAGAAAATCAACGCCGTCACCGGGCGCATCCAGAAAATCATCAATGCTTGGCGCGTTTCCCGCGTCGCCATGACCAATCGCGCCATCTTCCAACGGGTCGGCCAGCACGTTAGACTTCACACCGCCTGCACTGATGCTGACCATAAATTCATACGATCCCAGCGACAGGATATCCCCGTCATGCAAAGGCGTCGGAATCGTGCCCAATGGCAATTTACCGTAATTCAGAAACGTGCCGTTTGTGGACATATCAACGGCAATGATGCTGCCATTGTGGTCTTCAATCGCGCAGTGGCGCTTTGAGAGCATCCGGTCCGGATCGGGCAGTTCCACATCGTTTTCGCTGCCGCGGCCCAACGTCAGGCTAGCCCCCTGCATCTGCACGGGCTGCCCGTCACCGGGAATGGTTCCGGTGGATTGGAAATGGAGTGTCACCATGCTTGCCATTTATTTAAGACCCTGCCTGTTTTCGTTCACCGTCGCGGCATCCCCCTGACGTATTTTCAACTGTCCGCCGATCACGACATCACCGCTTCGGCTTGCACATTGTCCGTGATTTTTCCGTTGCCGCCCCGAGCGATATCCAGCGCACGATCAAGGACCACCTGCAACTGTTGATTTGCATCCGCGACAACCTTCAAGGTTTTGATATTCATGCCAAACGCGCACCCTGACACCGCACTGGGCGGGGCGGGAATATCCATAACATCCTCCCCCGGCCCCAAAGTCCCCGGCGCATAAAGTGCGGCCGTAGCGACCAGGGCTGTATCATCATCCAGATCCACAGTGTCCAGAACCAGTTGGACCTTTTCGCGATTTGCCTCATTGGGTTTGAACACCCATGCTTCGGCCGCCAGCAAACAGGGCGTGTCTTCGCCTGAGGTCACTTCGCGCGCGGCAATGCAAGCCCACCAGACACATTCACGCGGGGGCAATGCTACCGACATCAACTGGATCGCCTCGACCCATGCGCCCGCCTCGGCCAGCTCGGTCAGAACAGTCGACACATCTGCACTTGTGGGTGATTTCAACTTTGTTTTCAATTTGATCGACGCCGCCGCCAACAACCGCGCCGCCGGAACCGCTGGAATTTTCTTTAGATCCGCAAACCGTTTGTCCATCATTATCCCCTTAGTTGATCATCGCCGTAGCGCCCTTGAGCGTCAGAATACCGCTGGCCTCGACGGTGACCGCCGGCCCTTTGACATCCGCACTTGCGGTGCCGCTCATTTCGACTGTTGTCCCTTTGATCGTGACGCCGGAACTGTCGATTACAACCGAACTGCCGCCGACTTCGAGGGTAATTGATGTAGACGCCGAAATCGTGATTTGGCCGCCTGATGAGATTTCATAATCGCCGCTCAAGGTCAGCACTTCGTTCCCACCTTCCACGTTGCGCGTCACATCGCCTGCTGACACAGTTTGGGTATAATCCCCCTTCGTCACTGTTTGGGTCAGTGCCCCTTCTTCGATCGTTTGGCTGCTATCGCCCGTAATCGTTTGCGTAGATTTGCCTTCGATCTTCTCGCTGTGATCCCCCTTGATTTCGATCTTCTGAAACCCTGTTTCCACCTTAAAGATGTGATTACCGTCTTTCAGAGTCTCTTTCTTGTCACCATAAATCGTCTGGGTCAAATGGCCGCCGTCTTGCGGGCCTTTTTCAATCCCGATGGTGATGTCCGCACTGTTCTTGATGATCTCGACATAGTCTTTTTCGGACTGCAGCCGGACCAATTCGGCGTCCTTCTTGTCCTCGAACATCAACTCGTTGAACGTTTCCGTGCTGCCGCTTTTGGAACTGCGGGTTTTGATGCCCGATTGCGTCTTGTTGGCGGGCAAGGCATAGGGCGGCTTGGTGTCGGCGTTGTACATCATGCCCGTGCAAATTGGACGGTCAGGATTGCCGTCTTCAAACTGCACCACGACCTCTTGGCCGACGCGCGGAATGGCCATCATGCCAAAGCCCTTGCCGCTCCATGGCATGGCGCAGCGGATCCAGCAAGATGACGTCTCATCCTTCTGCCCCAGACGATCCCAATAGAATTGCACCTGAATGGCACCATTTTCATCAACGTTGATTTCCTCACCGGACGGGCCGACCACGATGGCGGTTTGAACACCCGCGATCTTCGGCCACGGCACAACGAACTGCGCGCGGTATTGCGTTTCAGCGGGGATCACTTCGAATTCACAGCGATAGAGACGCTTGAAACGGTCATCAGATTCGATCTTGCTGTCGCCAATGGACGTGGGGGACACGACGTTATTGTCGTCATAATCGGAATCCACTTCGATGAAATGCACGGCGCGGGTAGTCAAATATTCCTGATTCAAACTTTCGCGCGGGTGCTTTTTCAGATCAAAGCGAAAGCCCACCTGCATCGTGCGCACATTGCCCATACCGCGCATGGTCTGGTTGCGCACAGCCTCGGCGTCCACCCTGATCTTGGTGAAGGCTTCACCCTCGGCCTTGTCGCGGGTGCGCATGGGGTAGTGGTAAAATTCGTTCGGGGCGTTCAGTGAGCCCTTCTCTGAGGTCACGACCGCTTTCAACTCCGAGCTCGGCTTTTTGAAATCGTAATCCACAAGAGTCACTTTGCCTGTCGTCAAACAGCCACGTTCGTTCCACTCGAAGATATAATCGTCAGCGCGATTGTCCGTCGGATCCCATGAATGAAAATCGAGGTCCTTTTCGGCGCGGATAGGTGCATGTTGCCCGCTGTCATCGGTCAGCACAATTTTACCGGCTTTGCCCCCTTCTTCGGTGTAATAATAGATGCCCTCTTCCGCGAACAGCCGCATGACAAAATCATAATCGGTTTCGTCGTATTGAACGCAATACGTCCGGTTTTTGTAGGTGTTGGACAGCTTTTGCGTGATGTCGGCGGACAATCCGTAATCGGCGAAAATTTCCATCACGATATTGAGGGTCGTCATCTCCTGAAAAACCCGATTGTCGCGGGTTTGCGTCAACCGCCACAACGGCGAGCGCAGTTCGGCGGCAAACAACGGCAGCCCCTGAAAATCGCCGATATACTCGACCGAGATACACATCCCCTCAAAGGCGCGGTCGGGCTCGTCTCCGGGCATCTCGATTTCGATTTTAACCGGCTCGCCAAGGATATCGGCGATCTCGACTTCGCGATTTCCGGAAAAGAACTCGACCGTAATTTCTGTGATCTCGCTCAGTGCCTCGCGGACCCGCGCGTTCTTCAGCATCATTTCATTGGAGCCCAAGGGCCCCTTTATCCAAGCTGAACGATTTTCAAATTCTACCATGTCATTTCCCCCGACCTAACGTTGCAGGTCTTATGCATCTGTTTCGACTAGGCATTTCTTATCCCGAAGGCGCTTCAAGATTTCCGGATGGATGGTCCAACTTGTTGCCACATTGAACCTGTCGCTCAACATTTGCTTGGCATCAAATACCGACTTGAAATGCACGCACAGTATTGGCGTCGGAAAAAGACCATCCTCCAGCAACATCTGATCCAGATAATTATCACCCTTAAGCAGATAAAAGGCCCCGCGATCAATGCCGATGATAATGATATCCGGCTCTACGGCATCTTTGGGCTCCAGTGTTTCAACGACATCAGTCATGTTTCGCCCCTCTCAATAGGGTAAGTGCAGCATATGAGGTCATATCTCAGCCCCCTCGCATCGCACGAAGTTCATCGCGCAAGGCCTTAATCTCGTAATTCAATTCCTTGACCTGCGCGCCGACAAGGTAGGTTTCTTCTTTGACGACGATCTTAAGCTTTTCAATTTCGTCTTTGGGGTCGTCTTCCACAGCCGTCTGCATTGTGTTGACCAACAGACCTATAAACAGGTTCAAGACCGAAAACGCGGTAATGACAATGAACGGAACGAAGAATGCCCAGGCTCCAGGGTAGATTTCCATCACCGGTCGCACAATGCCCATAGACCAACTTTCCAGCGTCATGATCTGGAACAAGGAATATAGTGATCGGCCCAACGTGCCAAACCAAACGTCAAAGCTTCCGCCGTACATGATTGTTGCCATAACGGCGAAGACGTAAAAAACAATAGAAATCATGATGATAACGGCAAACATGCCCGGTAAGGCATCCAACAACGCCTGCACAACAGCGCGCATTTGCGGCACCACTGACAACAGACGCATGGCCCGGATAACGCGCAACCCCCGCAAGGCAGACAGGCTGTCGGTTTGCGGCAATAAACCAACCGATACGACCAGAAGGTCAAATATATTCCACGCGTTACGGAAAAAATCCATACGATAGGCATAGAACTTCAACAATAGCTCAACGACGAACACCGTAAGAACCACATTGTCGATTAACCCAATCAAGCCGCCACCATTAGCCATGATAACCTCAGAGGTGCTAAGGCCTAAAGTGACCGCATTAAAGATAATGATCCCAAGAATTGCGTTTCGCACAATGCGCAATTCAACAAAATTGCGCACTTTTGCGCGCAAGATCCCGTCTTCTGGTGCGGTCGCCTCAGTCATAAAGTCTTGTCCTGTCGTCAATTTGATATCGCCCTACGCAGCTTTTGCGCCGCGAAAAGCAGTGTTTTTTCAGCACATGGCGATCACAACCTGCAATCTGGCACAGCACGTCCACCCATTCAGGTAAGATCAATTTTAAAGGTTTCCAACGACGTCATTCAGTTTTCCCGCAGCATTGTCCAGTTTGCCAATGATGTCACCAAGGCTACCGGATCCACCCTTGGTCTTGACCGGCATGGACGCACTGGATTCTTTCAGGGCTTTAAGCGCCCCTCCCAACTGCGTGATGACCATATCGGGGTTCCCGCCAATCGCTTTGTTAAACGACACCATGTCAGCGCGCGACGCTTCCAGCGTCTTGAGACATTGGGCGACCTCTTTGTCCTTGGCTTCAGACGCCGCCTTGGCCTTGGCTTTGTCCAGCCCGACGATGGCCTGCCCCATTTTGATCTGCATGACAGAGCTCGCGTCTTTGGCGATCCGCATGTCGGCAATTGCTTTGTTGATGATCCCCGTCGCATCGCTGACTTGCTTATCGACCTTGACGATCGCAGAGTTGAATTGCTTTGAGTAATCGATGCACTCTTTCACATATCCCGTCGTCGCAGACAGCCCCTTGGTCACCAACGCCGCAATCGCCAAAGCAATACCCAGCGGCGGCAATGCAATTGCAGTGATAACAATCGCAACAACCGCGGCAATG
>JBLHTS010000123.1:0-10081 GCA_047627695.1 Yoonia sp.
CATTGCCTGCGCCAGCAATGATACCTATTCCTGCGAAGTGGCCTGACAGCGATGATCTGGCAAGTTGGCAGATGGAGGCACCGATGTGGCGCGGGGCTGAAGTCCTTGCACAACATTGCACCGTGGGCGAAGTTGCGGCGCGCGATCGACTTGATGCTTTCATCGAAAGCCGTGTTAAGACTTACGTCAAGAACCGTGATCTGCCAAGTGTAGACGGTACATCGCGCCTGTCCGAAAACCTGACCTATGGTGAAATCAGTCCGCGTGTCTGCTGGCACGCAGGCTGGCGTGCATTGCATGACGGAGCGGGCAATGCCGAGGTCTTCCTCAAGGAATTGGTCTGGCGCGAATTTGCGTACCATCTGGCCCATCACACGCCGCGGATTGTCAGCGGCAACTGGAAAGTAGACTGGGACGCTTTCCCGTGGAACACCGATGAAACCGCACAGGTCACCGCATGGAAACAAGGGCGCACCGGGATCCGCTTCGTCGATGCCGCAATGCGAGAAATGTATGTCACCGGCACCATGCACAATCGGGGCCGCATGATCGTGGCCTCATATCTGACCAAGCATCTATTGACCCACTGGAAGATCGGGTTGGATTGGTTCGGCGATTGTCTGATCGATTGGGACCCTTGCAGTAACGCGATGGGGTGGCAGTGGTCTGCAGGCTCTGGCCCTGATGCGACGCCCTATTTCCGGGTGTTCAATCCGGTCAGCCAGCTAGATAAGTTCGATAAGGATCGCACATACGTCAAACGCTGGATTGCCGAAGAAACTAAATCGCCTTCAGGCACGTCACTTGCGTATTTTGATATGATTCCGCGCCAGTGGGGCATGCAAGCCACTGACCGCTATCCCGGTCCGATTGTTCCGGCAGATGAGGGACGCAAGCGTGCATTGGATGCCTATCAAGGGCGTGGATTCTAATTGCCCCAAGGTCAATTTATTTTTTTTGAACGTTTCCCGTGACTTCACTGCATCAAGAGTTATTTTATATTAATAAAGCGACGGCAAACTGTTGCACGCTAAGACAAGACGACAGGAACGCAGATGATTTTAACCAGTACCGACGGCCAAACCGGCTTGCCACGCTATTTTTCACGTGTCTTTGACCAAATCAAAGACCTCGATAAAGGGCGTGTTGATATCACGCTGCCTGATGGTCGACATTTCCGCGCAGAAGGCCCCAACCCGGGATTTGTGGCAGAAGTGCATGTGCACAATGCGGATTTGTTTTCGCGTACAGTCCGCGAAGGCGACATGGGGTTTTCCGAAGCCTACATCGACGGCTGGTGGACGACTCCTGATTTGATGGCGGTGATGGATTTCATGCATGACGATGCCAATCACATCTACGACGGATTTCCTGCGCAAAAGTTGATCAAATTCTATGAGCGTGTCCGCTTTTGGATGCAGCGCAATTCTAAGACCCAAGCGCGCAAGAATATCAGCTATCACTACGACCTTGGCAACGAATTCTATGGCCTGTGGCTGGACGATACGATGACTTATTCATCGGCGCTTTTTGAGACAGGTCAAGAAAGCACCGAAGCCGCGCAAACCGCAAAGTATGCCAGCTTGGTGGATCAGATGGGCGTCAAAGCGGGCGATCATGTGCTGGAAATCGGCTGCGGTTGGGGCGGGTTTGCTGAATTTGCTGCAAAAGAGCGGGGTATCAAAGTGACCGGCCTGACGATTAGCAAAGAACAACATGATTTTGCGGTCGCGCGCATGGCCAAGGCCGGATTGTCCGACATGGTCGAGATTAAAATGCAAGATTACCGCGATGAAACGGGTGTCTATGATGGCATCGCCAGCATTGAAATGTTCGAAGCCGTAGGCGAGCAATACTGGCCCAAGTACTTTGAAACAGTGCGCACGCGCCTCAAGCCCGGCAAGAACGCAACACTTCAAATCATCACCGTGAACGACGCCCGATGGGAAAGTTATCGCCGCAGCGTCGACTTCATCCAGAAGTACATTTTCCCGGGTGGTATGCTGCCCAGCCCCAAAGCATTGCGCCAGGAGGTTGAAAAGGCTGGCTTAAAAGTTTCTGGTTCAATCGAATTTGGGCAAAGCTATAGTTTGACATTGCGTCGCTGGCACGAAACCTTCAACGATAAATGGGATCAAGTTGCGGCTTTGGGCTTTGATGACCGGTTTAAGCGAATGTGGGATTTTTATCTGACCTCTTGTGCCGCGACATTTGATAGCCGAAACTGTGACGTGACGCAGATAACAGTGACCCGCGCTGCCTAACTTTGGCGCCTGGTTGCGGCCAAATTAAGGAACGAGTGACATGCCAACAGCCGGACGTCTTGCAGGTGCAATTATATTCGCTCTTTTTGGCTGGTATATGGCAGGGATTTCCGTGCGTTTTTTTCCCAATGAGATCGCGCCGGATTTCTGGATACCTCTAGCGGCAATTATCAGTCTTTTTATTGGCTGGAGGGTTTGTGGCGTCCGCGCCGGACGTGGGTATAACCCTGCAATAGGCATGGGTCTGACGGCAAGCGCTGCGATGGCATTCTGTTTGATCTTTGCGCTCGCGTTCATGCGGATGATCGATAATGCGATGCGCCTGCGGTACAATGGCCCGATGGATGCGGTCGTGAATATCTTCGTCGAAATGCTTGAATATGGTACATATTTTGCTGATTTTCAGTTAATCGGGACGCTTTTTGTCGGGGGCATCGTGTGCGCATGGTTCACCGAGTTTTTCGGTCAGCGTTTTTCCTAAAGCATGGATCTATTTGTATACGGGACCCTGAAGTGCCATGTCCTTATGGCGGCTGTCGCGGGGCCAGGTCCGATGTCGCCGCTGCTGGCACAAATGAATGACTACGCCGTTTATCCTCTCGCTGGAAATGTGGTGCCGTTCATTGCGCCTATCGCTGGTGGACAGGCGGAAGGGCTTGTTTGGCAGGGTTTAAATGCCGCACAGATGGCGCGGTTAGACGCTTATGAAGGGGCCTTTGGATACAGTTTCGGTCCGGTAGAGGTGCAAACGGCTGTAGGGCTACGTATCGCGCAAGCCTATTTGCCGCATGTTGAATTTGGAGCTGGTGTCGGCGAATGGTCGCTGGCCGATTGGGAGGCCGGGCATCTGACCCCCGCGGTCCTTGCTGCCCAAGAGCTGTTCTCACTTGATCCGATGCCAGACTATGCGCAGTTGCGTGCAATGTGGCCGATGATCGAAGCACGCGCTTGGGCAAAGTTTCGTGCGGCTGCAGCACCTGCAACGCGCCGCTTTCATGCCAAGGCTGAAGACTTCACTGTGGTGCAAGCCGATCCGCCTGCGGGCCAGTTTTTCCGCTTTCAAAGTACCAAGGTCAGCCATCGCCAGTTTAATGGGACACGCTCTGATGTGTTGACGCGCGAAGGTTTCTTGGGCGTGGATGCCGCTGTCATTTTGCCGTATGACCCTGTCCGCGACCGCGTTATATTGGTCGAACAGGCACGCCTTGGACCTGCATTGCGTCGTGATCCCAACCCGTGGATGCTAGAGCCGATTGCAGGGATCATCGATGCGCGCGAAACCCCCCAAGGCGCCGCGTTACGCGAAGCCAAAGAAGAAGCGGGACTAACGATAACAACGCTTGAGTGCGCTGGCGCTTTTTATGTCTCGCCGGGTTGCTCGACTGATTATTTCTATACGTTCGTCGGAGTTTGTGACTTGCCGCAAGATGCCCCTTATTTGGGTGGCTTGCCTGACGAAGCTGAAGATCTCAGGCTGCATCCTCTTGGCTTTGACTCGGCAATGGATTTAGCGGATCAAGGTGAAATCGCAACCGGTCCGGCGCTTTATTTGCTTTATTGGTTGTTGCGCCACCGCGACCGCCTGCGTGCGGCAGTCTGACTGTTATCGGGCATCGCACCTTGATGTCCGGTAGGGGCAGCCTTACACAGATATAAACTCATGAAAGGGCCGTGCGATGACCATTAAGAACGATTTGGCTGACGCTGTTGGAAACACCCCGTTGATCAAAATGCGGGCCGCTTCAGAAGCGACAGGGTGTACCATTTTGGGCAAAGCCGAGTTTCTTAATCCCGGTCAATCGGTCAAGGATCGCGCTGCACTCTTTATGATCAAAGAAGCAATTGCGCGCGGTGATCTCAAGCCGGGTGGCACGATTGTTGAAGGGACTGCGGGCAATACCGGCATCGGTCTTGCGCTGGTGGGTGCGTCGATGGGGTTCAAAACCGTTATCGTTATTCCTGAAACCCAAAGTAAGGAAAAGAAGGACATGATCCGCGTTGCAGGCGCGCATTTGGTCGAAGTTCCTGCAGTGCCTTACGCCAATCCCAACAACTACGTGAAGTATTCAGCGCGGTTGGCAGAAGCCCTGAACAAGACCGAACCGAACGGTGCCGTTTGGGCCAACCAGTTTGACAATACCGCAAACCGGCAGGCCCATGTTGAAACAACTGGACCAGAGATTTGGGAACAGACGGGCGGCAATGTTGACGGCTTCACTTGCTCATGCGGTTCCGGTGGTACACTTGCGGGGGTAGCGCAGGTGTTACAACCAAAGGGCGTGAAGGTCGGGGTGTCTGACCCGGACGGATCCGGGCTTTACAAGCTCTATACTGGTCAAGTGCCGCCTGCGGGCGATTCCATTACCGAAGGGATCGGGCAGGGACGCATCACGGCAAACCTTGAAGGCTTTACTCCTGATTTTGCTTATAAAATTCCGGACGCCGAGGCGCTGCCGATTATTTTTGACCTGCTTCAAAACGAAGGGCTTTGTATGGGGGGATCAACAGGGATCAATATTGCGGGCGCGATGCGATTGGCCCGTGAAATGGGCCCTGGTCATACGATTGTGACGATCCTGTGCGACTATGGAACCCGTTATCAGTCGAAGATTTTCAATCCGAGCTTTTTGCGCGGCAAGGGACTTCCGACGCCGGAATGGTTGGAAGCGCAGATCGACGTACCGTCGGTGTTCGCAGAAGTATGACGCGGTATTTGGCATCTTTGCTTTTGATGGCAATGCTGGCCCTGTTTGGGCCGACAATTGCAGCAGCACAAGAAGCTGCCACTTTAGACGAAGCGGATGGGGTAGAGGACGTTGGTGTAGAAGACGTTGGCATTGCGCAAGAAGTGCCTGCCGCAGATCAGGCGCCTGGAATTTACACTGACGACAGTTTCGAGAAACTGGCGCAACGGGCAGAAGACTTGGCCGCCATGGGCGATGCGTCCTTGTTTGCCGTTGGTCGGTTGCGCAGCGAGTTGGTGGTTTGGCGCGACAAATTCATCAAGGACGCCACAGTCAACGCAGGCCGCATCGCGACAGTAGATGCACAGCTCGCGGCACTTGGTCCTGTACCCGAAAGCGGGGGCGAACCTGCGGCAGTTGCTGCACGTCGTGCAGAACTTCTGTTGCAGCGTCAAAACTTGCACGCGCCGCGCCTTTTGGCGCAAGAGGCCCACGCGCGTGCCAATGGCATCATTGGAGAATTCGACGCTATAGCCTTGCAGCGCGAAACCGCCGAACTAGGGGTGCGCAGCCCGTCACCATTGAGCCCTACGCATCTTGTTGCAGCACTGACAGCACTTTGGGGGCTGACGCAGGTCATTGGTGTCGAACTTGCAGCAGGTATCGTGGCAGGACAAAATTCGGGCGCGCTATCATCCGTGCTGCCACGTGCAGTTGTGTTGTTCATTCTGGGCATTGGACTGCTGGGAGTAGGGCGCCGATTTGTGACAGCTTGGCGTGAAAAGCTTGAAACCCGCGCGGGGCGCTGGCGTGCGACCCAGCTTTTCCTTTTGTCATTGGTTCAGATTATCGTGCCCATAGTTGGACTTTTGATCACAACCGAAGCTTTGCGGATGTTGGGTGTCTTTGGTTTGCGAAGCGGTGACGTTCTGGATGCCGTGCCTTCGGCAGGCGGCGCGGTGATCTTTGGCTGGTGGCTATCGCGACATGTATTTCCATTCGGCACCACAAACGGGTTCTTGGGCTATGATGAGCAAACGCGCGCAAAGGGGCGGCGCTATACGGCATCGCTAGCCTGGGTCTTGGCGTTGGGGATATTGATTAACGGGGGCTTGCGCACGATTGATACCTCAGCAGGTACCAGCGCTGCGATTGTCTGGCCGATCTTAACAGTGCTTGGTGTGTTGTTTTGGCGCATGGGTCGGGTGATCCAAACCGTCCCGCAAGAAATCGAAGGCAGAATAGTATCGGCCGGGCGTATGCGCGGATATATGGGCCATTTTTGTGTTGTTGTAGCCATTATCGCTCCGGTCATCGCCGCCTTCGGGTTTGTGGCTGCTGGCCGCGCTTTGCTAATCCCCGCGATCGCGTCTGTCGGTTTGATTGGCGTGCTTTTGTTGCTGCAACGTATCGGTCATGATTTCAGCCAAGCCTATGAGGATGAGGAAGACCGCCGTGGTCTTTATGCTTTGTTGCCGGTTTTTATCAGCCTTGCGCTTTATCTTGCGAGCTTGCCAATTTTTGCGCTGATTTGGGGCGCGCGCGTGGATGACCTGTCAGAGCTTTGGACCCGCTTTAGCGAAGGTTACGGGATCGGCGAAACCAGAATTTCGCCAACTGATTTCGTGATGTTTGTGGTGGTATTCTCGGTTGGTTACATCCTGACGCGGTTTATTCAGGGCACTTTGCGCAAGTCGGTCATGCCGCGCACCCGGTTGGATTTGGGTGGGCAGAACGCTGTCGTCGCAGGCTTTGGCTATGTAGGTATCATGCTGGCCGCGATTGTTGCGATCACAAGCGCTGGGATTGATTTGTCGAACCTTGCGATCGTTGCCGGTGCGCTTTCCGTTGGTATTGGTTTTGGCCTGCAAAACATCGTCTCGAACTTCGTCTCCGGTATCATCTTGCTGATCGAACGCCCCGTCAGCGAAGGCGACTGGATCGAAGTGGGCGGGCAGATGGGGTATGTGCGCGCGATCTCGGTACGTTCTACCCGGATCGAGACATTTGACCGCACGGACGTGATCATTCCTAACGCTGATCTGGTCAGTGGTCAGGTTACGAACTGGACTCGCGGAAATCTTGTTGGCCGCGTTATTGTACCTGTCGGTGTGGCCTATGGGTCGGACGTTGACGAGGTGACGCGTATCTTGCGCGGTATCGCCGAAGCGCACCCATTGGTCATCATGACCCCGCCGCCCGCAGTCATTTTCCAAGGATTTGGCGCTGACTCGCTTGATTTCGAAATTCGCGCGATCTTGCGTGATGTGAATTACGTGCTGGTTACAAAGTCCGAGATGAACCACGAGATCGCTAAGCAATTTGCCGCCGCGGGGATTGAAATTCCATTCGCGCAACGCGACATCTGGCTGCGCAATCCCGAAGTCCTTAAAGGTGCAATCTAGATGACTGAGCTTCTTTTTCGTGCTGACGCTTACGCCCGCGAAGCGACAGGCCGCGTCAAAACGATCACGATAGAAGGCGGGATCATCCTTGATGGATCGCTTTTCTACCCAACCTCTGGTGGTCAACCCGGCGACAGTGGAACGTTGCGCTGGGGCAAGCGCGACATCGAGATCGCGACAGCGGTGAAAGGCGAAGGGGAGGATGTGATCTTGCTACCTTCGGAACCGGCAGGCCTGCCAGGTGTCCGGCAACAGGTGACCCAGCATTTGAACTGGGACCGCCGGTACCGCCTTATGCGCGTGCACACGGCTTTGCATTTACTGTCCGTCGTGATCCCGTTGCCTGTTTCTGGCGGTTCCATCAGCGTCGATAAAGGCCGTCTTGATTTCGACATGCCGGAGGCGCCCGAGGACAAAGCGATGCTTGAGGCTGACCTTAACAGGCTGATTGGTTGCAACATGGCCGTGACCGAGGAATGGATCACCGAGGCCGAACTTGATGCGCAGCCTGAATTGGTTAAAACGATGTCTGTGCAACCGCCGCGCGGCAATGGTCAGATTAGACTGATCCGCATTGGCGTTGGAGCAGAGACAGCGGATTTGCAGCCCTGTGGCGGCACGCATGTGGCAAATACCGAAGAAATCGGCCGCGTCCACATCGGCAAAATCGAAAAGAAGGGCCGTCAAAACCGGCGCGTCTATGTGCATCTGGAATAACCCTTGCGTCACTTGATCATCATCGCTGCATCTTTTGTGTTCTTTGCCCAACCTGCTATGGCGCAACGCTATGCTGGATGCAGTGTGCCTGAGTCAGAGGTTGTCGACGATGCGTTGGGCAGTGCCAAGTTTCTGACGCTCAGGGCCGCCTCAGCCATTGGCGACACGACGCATTACCGGCGTTGGTTTGGCGGCTATTCCATGCAGAACGCTGAAAAGGTCCGGTCGAGACTGAAGTCAATGGTTACTGCCATTCGCGGAGGCGCAGTCACTGTGCAATGCAATCAGGCGACGGTGAATGGTTGCCGTTCAGGGGAATATGCCTTCGTCTTTGCGAACTCTCCGTTTTTGGTAAATCTCTGTCCGCCATTCTTTAATTTGCCCCACCTCGAAGCGTTGCAGCCCGGGATGCGGCGTAGCGAGAACGGCACACGTGAAGGCACTATTGTTCACGAGTTGTCGCATTTCTTGCGCGTCGCCGGGACAGAAGATTATTGCTATTCGCGCAGCGCCTGCGCTGACATGGCAAGCAGAGATGCGCGGCGGGCAATCGGTAATGCCGATAGTTATCAGTATTTTACTGAGGATGTGACGTATTTCGCGCGTCAGCCGCTGGCGAACAAACCCCCGCCACCGCTGCGCAATGATCGCTAATCGCGTTCACTGCCGAACAAGTCGCGGTCAACAGGTTGATCCAGCATCTTTTCGGATTCAGGCAAACCTTCGCGCGACAAAAGCACGGCGAAGGGGCGCAGATTGGGCACATGACTGCACACCACCAATAGCATCACCATAATAGGCACCGACAAGAACATCCCCGGAATGCCCCAGACCGCGCCCCAAAACGCGAGCGACAGGATAATGCCAAAGGATGACAGCCGCAGCGCGCGACCCATCAGCATGGGGTCAATGATACTGCCGTTTACGAACTGAATGACCCCTGCAATGCTGAACACGGCCAAGGTTATTGTCGCGTCGCCAATCTCAACATGGGCGACCAGCGCGATCAAAGCCGTCGCGATGATTGACCCGATATTGGGAATGAAATTCAGCACGAAAGTGATAATCCCCAGCGACGTCGCCAATTCAAGGCTAAAGGCGCGGGCCAGCACAAAGACCATCGCACCGGTAATGGCTGAAATCACTGTTTTCACGAGTAAATAATAGTTCACGCGGTGGATGATCGACTGGATGATCTTGCCCACCCGTTCTGCCTGATGGGCGTCGCCGACTAGGCTGATCAGCTTGGTTTGAAACCAGATCCGCTCTGCAAACAGAAAACCTACGAACAAGATGATCAGCACTGTTGCTTGCGTGATCCCGTTGACCTGTCCTGCCGCGATGCGCAGATAGCTTGACAGGTTCACCGACTTCAGTGCGTTGAACACCGCTTGCTCACTGTCATCCCCAAGCCACGCGAAAAGGGAAGCAACAGCGGACGGCGCGCGTTCTGCGTAAGACAGGGTTGTGACCAGCACGGTATTTACTTGCGTGAGCAATATTGATGTTAGCGACAGAAGGGCGGCCGCAATCAAAAGCATCGCGGCAAAGCTTGCCAATGCGTTGGGGATGCGAAACGGACCAATCCGCTGACGGGCGATAAAGTTGATTACGTCGCTGGTCAGACTGAAAAGAATGATTGCCGTGGCCAACGAGATCAGCACAAAGCGCGCTTGGACAAGCAGGAATAACACCACTGCGAAGGCAATAATCAACAACGCACCGGTTTGCAGACGTTGCGTTTCTGCAGGCTTTTCCGAGGCGGAAGTCTTTGGTGGGTCGTGCAGCATTGCGAGGGTTCCCGTGACATCGCGAAGTCTATTTATAGGGCGCTCGAGGGGAAGAGGTAAACAGCACTCACAAACATATGTTTGGGGTCTTGCAATCGACGTGCAGAAAGGGCTAAACCGCCGCCACGGACAGGTGGCCGAGTGGTCGAAGGCGCACGCCTGGAAAGTGTGTAGGCGGGAGACCGTCTCCAGGGTTCGAATCCCTGTCTGTCCGCCACCCA
>JBLHTS010000124.1:0-10035 GCA_047627695.1 Yoonia sp.
AATTCCAATTTGGCTACGGTTAAGGCGAACTAAACATAAAAAAATGGAAGATTCTAAGGGAAAAATGCCAAATCCCCGGAAAATCGAACATTTGTGATCACATAATTTTTTTGTGTGATCACAAATGCAACGTGTTTGGATTTATGACAACTTTATTCAGTTTTAAAAGATCCGCACCAATGCTGGTAAAGTTGCCATGACATTATCCGAGCCAACTTGGGCAGTGGTCGCAACCGTGGACGAGCCTCCGGCGGTCGTCCAGGCCTTTGTTGCATGGCATTTGTCTTTGGGGGCAGCCCATGTGTATTTGTACTTCGACCGTCCGGACGATCCGGTTCAAAGGGCCGTAGTGCATTTACCACAGGTAAGTGCTGTTGCTTGTGACGAAGCAAATTGGCTGCGGATCGGGAAAAGCCGCCCTCGTCGCCATCAGGTTAGGCAGGTTGCCAATGCCCGTGATGCATATGCACGCGCGGATGCAGACTGGTTGGTCCATATCGACGCGGATGAATTCTTGTGGTCGCAAGGGCCACTGACGGACCACCTTTATTCAGTTTCTGCGGCGGCGGATTAGCCTGATCATACCTGTGGCAGAGAGGGTGCATCTGGAAGGCGCGCAGAGTACGTCCATTTTTGAGGGGGCTTTTCGTCGCCCTTTTGTCTCGTCGATCACAAGGGGGCCTGCGGTTTTTGGGCCGGACTATGCGATGACCTATAAAGGATTGACCGGACATGCCCTAGGCAAGGTGTTTGTGCGGACGGGTCGCCCGTTGCGGCTTTCCATCCTCCGCGCACAATCTACGGGGGGACACAGTGAATTGGTAAGCGAGCGGGCAGATTGCGACCAGCTTGAGCTGTTACATTTTGATGGGCTGACGCCCTTGCAATGGACATTTAAGTTGGCCCGCATGGCACATGCGCTGGTCAAGAAAGGCGGAATGCCGCCTTGCCACATTGACGCAAACAGGCAAATGCTTTGCTTGCTGATACCGATAAGGCTGCTGAAGTCTATCACCGGCTCAAAACTTCGGATGATGTCCAACAGACCTTGTTGCAAGACCATGATGTGTGGGCCGCACCTGCATTTGCTCCTATGCCTGCATTGCGGCATTGGTTTCCGGATCAAAGCATCGATCTTGCGCCAGCTGCGATTGACGATTGGTTGCGCAGACACAAGCGGCATGTCCTGACATTCTTGACTGAGTGACGGTTAGCGCTGCAATTCTGTCTAGTTCAGCACGATCATATAAAGCGCGGCATCACCACTTAGCATTCCAGCAAAAGCTGTCAGGCTTTGGCCCGACATGCGCGGGCCGACTTGGGCAAACGGAAATATGGCTTCGGCCTGAATGATTGAAATGATGTCAATTTCAGGCGGGTTTTGCATCGCCAAGGCCAGATTGATGCCCGCCCCGTCCCCAAGACGCCAATGGGGGATCAGCAAGTCACCGTTCAGCAGGGCCTCTGCCTCTGCGAGAACATTACGCCAGCGCGCACCAATGTCTGCGGGATATTCCAGTGGTAGGGCGCTGGTCTGGCGCGCGTTTGGAATCCGCTCGAGTTTGTTGTCCGTTTCGGTTGCAACGCGCGCCCCAAAGGTCCGGTTGTCCGTGATCATTCCAACAAAATGTGCATGCGCGTCTTGCGACCGCGTGGCATCTGGCTGTCCTTCAATTGCGTGAATGGACATTGCCGCGACATCGACCCACATCGTGTCATCACGCGACAGGCCCAAGGATTTTGGCGCAGGACTGAATTCCCTGATCGCGGCCGCACTTTCGATCACCCGCGCTATCGCCGATGTCGGATTAAGGGCCAAAACTGTTTCACCGACCACTGAAAGCAAATGCGCATAAGCTGAAAGCCACGCCGCGTCAGCAGTATCGAAGCGGATTGTCGGGCCTTCTATGTTGCCTGCCAAACCTTGGTTGAGTTGAGCCCCTGCACTTTCAAGCATGCCTTCGCCGAGGTCGCGGGTGCCGTTTGCATTGATATCAAACCACAGATCGCCAGTGTTGACTGTGACGGCAACCGCGTCTGCGTCGGTGATCGTGTCCAGCGCATCCAGGCTGCCCTGCAGATCAACGAGTGCGGCTTGGTACGTTTCCGCGATTAGTTCGGGACGAAACGGCACAGCATCTGGATTGGGCGGAAGGGGCAGGCGCAGGAACGGCAGGCCACTCATTTCTGCCATCTCGCGGTTGATTTAAGTCGCGTAAAGCGATTGTAGCGCGCCTTCGACAGCACCTAGAAAGCGCACGCCGCCAAGGGCAAACATATCGGACGGGGTTTTGTCGGGCAGGGCTGACAGGGCGGTTTCGGTCTGGGTAAGGCCCGTGTTGCGGATCATTTGCGAGTAATCTACCTGTGCGGACGCAGGCGCTGTCAGGCTGAAAATTGCGGCAGCAATGAAGATGGTGAAACGCATAAAATCACCTTTAATCTGTGAGACGACAAAGAAAAAGGGCGCCAGAAAGGCGCCCTTTCGTCTACAGATTATGCAAAAACCCAGTGCTTATTCAAGGCTGTCATCGATCGCCTTACAAGCTGCAACAAGACCTTTGACTGCTTCGACAGATTTGTCGAACATCGCTTGTTCGTCTTTGTTCATCTTAATCTCGACCACACGCTCAACGCCGCTGGCACCGATAACGGTCGGCACGCCCACGTAGAAGCCATCAAGGCCATAGGCACCGTCAACGTATGCCGCACAAGGCAGGACGCGCTTTTGGTCTTTGAGGTAGGATTCGGCCATTTCAATCGCGGAAGTTGCAGGTGCGTAGAACGCCGACCCTGTTTTCAGCAGACCAACAATCTCTGCGCCGCCATCACGGGTGCGCTGAACGATCGCGTCCAACTTGTCTTGTGTGGTCCAACCCATTTCGACCAGATCAGGCAATGGGATACCCGCAACTGTTGAATAGCGTGTCAGTGGGACCATCGTGTCGCCGTGTCCGCCCAGAACGAATGCTGTGACGTCACGCATGGAAACTTTAAATTCGTCCGCAAGGAAGTGACGGAAGCGCGCGCTGTCCAGAACACCAGCCATGCCGCAAACCTTTTCTGTCGGCATGCCAGAGAATTCGCGCAGTGCCCAAACCATCGCATCAAGCGGGTTCGTGATACAGATTACAAATGCATTTGGCGCGTGGGCAGCAATGCCCTCGCCGACGGATTTCATAACCTTCAGGTTGATGCCCAGCAGGTCATCACGGCTCATGCCTGGTTTGCGAGCGACACCTGCGGTCACGATGCAAACGTCTGCACCTGCGATGTCAGCGTAATCGTTGGTGCCTTTGAAGCTGCCGTCGAATTTCGCGGCAGGGCCGGATTCGGCGATATCAAGCGCCTTACCTTGTGGAACACCGTCCGCGATATCGAACAGAACAACATCGCCGAGCTCTTTGACAGCTGCGAGGTGTGCAAGCGTGCCGCCAATTTGTCCGGCGCCGATAAGGGCAATCTTAGGTCTGGCCATTGAAACAGGTCCTTTGGTGAAATGGTTTCGGCGCTTTGCCTAAGCGTTTGGCAGCATTTGCGCAAGTGTGCTGCGCTGCGGCATCACGAAGTGGGATATGGTCAACGACAAGCGGACCAGCTAACGAAGGTTGAATACAGAATAATTCAAGGCATCCCGCGTAATCGAGTTCGGCTGGCAATTTTTTGCAGTAGGTATCCCTGCAATCATTTTTGGTGGAATCTCGAAGGCCGGATTCGGCTCGGGGGCCGCATTTGTCGCCGGGGCGATTCTGGCCTTGGTTGTTCCGCTGGGTTCCGCTTTGGGCATCGTCCTGCCCCTTTTTATGCTGGTCGATGCGGCCACTTTGAAACCCTATTGGGGAAAGTGGCATTGGCCCTCTGCCAAAGGATTGATGATCGGCGCGGTGCCGGGATGCATTATCGCGGCGGCCCTTTATGCGGTTGTTGACGGCGATGTGTTTCGGTTGCTGATCGGGGTGATCTGTCTTGCTTTTGTGGCCTTCCAGTTGTCGCGCACGCTGGATTGGCTCAATGTACCTACTATGCCGTTTTCTGCCCCTTGGGCGTGGTTTGCTGGGCTGATAAGCGGTTTCACCAGCTTTGTCAGCCATGCGGGCGGGCCACCGTCGGCGGTGTTCTTGTTGTCGCAAGGGCTAAGCAAAACTGCGTTCCAAGCAACCACGGTTGTTGTTTTCTGGGCCGTCAATTGGATGAAGGCTGTGCCTTATGCGTTCTTGGGGATATTCAGTTGGGACACGCTGATGGGCAGTTTGCTGCTGGCACCATTTGCGTTGCTCGGCGCATGGATCGGAGTCAAAGTGCGCCATATGGTGCCAGGGCGTTTGTTCTTTGGTCTTACTTACGTACTGTTGGTGCTGACCGGTGTGCGCCTGATTTGGATCGCGATTTGAAACGGTATCACAATCTCCCTGCCTAAATCGTAGCGATGCCGGCGTTGCTGCGACGCGGCATTATTACCTTGAATGATCTGTGCATTTCTGGCGTTCTTTGCGCAACTTTATTGCGAGGAAGATTCGATGCATGACCGCCCCTACCGATCCGCCCTTTATATTCCTGGATCGAAAGATCGCGCACTGGAAAAGGCGCGTGGCTTGCCGGTGGATGTGATTCTATTCGATCTCGAGGACGCGGTATCGCCTGATGCCAAGGTCGCTGCCCGTGATACGCTGTATGCCGCATTGGCCGATGACGGCTATGGTGCGCGGCTTAAAATCGTGCGGATCAACGGGCTGGATACGGAGTGGGGTGCGGCAGATGCGGCCGCGGTCGCTGCGATGAATTGCGATGCGATTTTGTTGCCCAAGGTAAATGGGCCGGATGATGTTGATGCGTTGGCAAAGCTCGTTCCTGACCTGCCGATTTGGGCGATGATGGAAACGCCCCAAGGGATCTTGAATGCTGCAGCAATAGCAGAGCACCCGGGCATTGCGGGCTTTGTGTTGGGCACGAACGATCTGGCCAAGGATCTGAATTCGCGGACCCGCGCGGCGCTGATGACATCGTTGCAGTTGTGTTTGCTCGCGGCTAAAGTGGCGGGGGTTGTGGCCCTTGATGGGGTTTATAATGCCTTCAAGGACGAGGATGGCTTGCGCGCCGAATGTAGCGAGGGGCGCGATATGGGTTTTGATGGAAAAACCTTGATCCACCCGGCACAGGTCGCCATTGCCAATGCGGCTTTTGGCCCAACGGACGATGAAATTGATCTCTCCCGACGTCAGATTGCTGCGTTCGAAGCGGCAGAGGCTGAAGGCCAGGGTGTGGCTGTGGTGGATGGCCGCATCGTTGAGAACTTGCATATCGTGACCGCCCGAGCGACTTTGGCGAAAGCGGACGCAATTGCGGCATTGGAGACAGCATGAAACTATTAATCGCAGGGGTCGTCCTTTGGTGGGCGGCACATTTGTTCAAACGGCTTGCGCCAAACGCGCGCCAAGCGCTGGGTACGGCTGGCAACCCGATTATGGCCGTCACCATCATCCTCAGCGTCGTGCTGATGGTGGTGGGTTACCGTGGCGCGGAAGGTGCTTTTTACTGGGGCCCGTCGCCGATGTGGGTCGGGATCAACAACCTTCTGATGGTCGCCGCGTTCTATTTTTATGCCGCGAGTGCCGCCAAGGGCGCGAAAATCTGGCTCGGAACCATAGTTCGCCATCCGCAGTTGACGGGTTTTTCAATCTGGGCGGGCGCGCATTTGCTGGTGAATGGTGACACTCCGTCATTCGTTTTATTCGGGGGCTTACTGGTCTGGGCCGTGGTCGAGATCTTGTTGATCAACGCCCAAGAAGGCCCGTGGGAACGTCCCGCGCGCGCACCTGCCAAGAAAGAAGTCACAGCAATTGTTGTGACCGTTGTTGTCGTCATTGTTGTCATGGCCATTCACTTCGCTTTGGGCGTCCCGCCCGTAGGATAAACTAATGCAGATTTACCGATTATTGACTGGGGACGACACGTCCGCGTTTTGCCATAAAGTGTCAGATGCACTGTCCAAGGGGTGGCTGCTTTATGGCGATCCGACCTATGGGTTTGACCATGCCAATGGTGTGATGCGCTGCGGGCAGGCGGTAACAAAAGACATCGACACGCCCTATTCCGCCGATATGAAACTGGGCCAGCAATGACCAAGACGAACGCGGGCCGTTTCTTTGAGGACTACGGCGTCTGTGACGTGATCACCCACGCCGTGCCGCGCACTATCTCGGGTGGAGAGCGGGCGATGTATCACGCGTTATACCCCGCGCGTGGAGCTCTTTATTCATCGGACGAATTCGCCCGTGCCAGCGGTTTGCCAGCGTCCCCTATTGATGATTTGGCCACATTCCATACGGTATTCGGGAAAACGGTGCCGGATGTGTCGCTGAATGCGGTTGCAAATTTGGGTTATGCCGAAGGGCTTTGGCTGCAGCCCGTTTATCCCGGTGACACCTTGACGTCGCAGTCAGAGGTGATCGGGATCAAGCAGAACTCGAACGGGAAATCTGGTGTGGTTTGGGTGCGTACGACGGGCCACAATCAACGCGGCGAGGCGGTGCTGAGCTATGTGCGTTGGGTGATGGTGCGTAAACGCGGGCAGGGGGATGCGCCTGAAGCGGTGATTCCGGAATTGGCGAAAACTGTGGCGGCGGCTGATCTTGTCGTGCCCGAGGGGCTGACGTTCGCAGATTACGATTTTGCGCAAGCGGGCGAACCGCACCGCTTGGGTGATTACGCTGTGGGCGAGGTGATTGACCACGTTGATGGTGTTACCATCGAAGAAGCAGAGCATATGTTAGCCACCCGGCTGTGGCAGAACACCGCCAAGGTGCATTTTGATGCGACCAATCGGGCCGATGGTAAGCGGCTGATTTATGGGGGTCATGTGATTTCACTGGCCCGTTCGCTTTCCTTTAATGGTTTGGCGAATGCGCAGATGATCGTGGCGCTGAATGGTGGTGCGCACGCGAACCCGTGTTTTGCGGGCGATACGGTGCGGGCTTGGTCAGAGGTTTTGGATGTCGCTGAAACAGCCGCGTCCGGTGTTGGGGCGATCCGGCTTCGCTTGGTTGCGACCAAGGGCGAGGCAGGTGCTTTGCGCGGTGAGGATGGCAAATATGCCCCTGATGTGTTGCTTGATCTGGATTATTGGGCGCTGATGCCAGTTTAGCGTTACCAGATGCATTTCGTGATCACATAAATTTTTTCTGTGATCACAAATTATGAAAACTGTATCCGCGCGTCACTTTTTCACATGTTTGTGCCGAGCGGTCGCGTGACTCTTGTCACTGAATGAGGCACAAAGGCGCAAAGGCGTCGTCTTGCCGGACGACACGTGCCAACGAAGGGAACTGTTATGGCTGATGTGAACCGGGGCAATCGCCCGCTTTCACCGCATTTGACGATCTACCGTCCGCAATGGACGTCGATTTCATCTATCCTTGTGCGGATCACTGGTAACGCACTGATTGTGGCGGCATTGCTGATTGTTTGGTGGTTCGTCGCCGCCGCGACAGGGCCAGCAGCATTTGCGATCGCGAATGGATTTATCACCAGCTGGTTTGGTGACCTGATCATGACGCTGTCGGTCTTGGGTCTTTGGTACCACACGCTGGGCGGTCTGCGTCACCTTGTGTGGGACAGTGGCCGTATGCTTGATGTCGACAAATCAGAGATGGCTGCGAAAATGATGATGGTTTTGTCGGTCCTGCTGACAATCTTCACTGTCATAGCGACATAAGGAACAACATCATGGCATTCTTGACTGATCGCAAACGCGCTGTTGGCATGGGGTCCGCGAAAACTGGAACCCAACATCACTGGCAAATGATGGTGTCCTCTGTGGCGCTGCTGCTTCTTATTCCAATGTTTGTTTTCACCTTTGGGTCGATCCTTGGATCGTCTTATGAAGAAGTAATTGCTTATTACCAACGTCCATTCCCTGCCGTTGTGGCAGCGTTGACGATGCTGGTTGGCTTTTTCCACTTTCGTGGTGGTGTGCAAACACTGATCGAAGACTATGTTCATGGTTTCGCCCGTAAAATGGCGATCATTAGCATGATCTGCTTATCCTACGGTGCGGCGGCATTTGCGGTCTTCGCAATCGTCCGTATCGCCCTTTAATTCCCGCGGAGCACTCACTTATGGCTGCATATGAATATGAAACCCACACCTATGACGCAATTGTTGTAGGCGCTGGTGGTGCTGGTCTGCGCGCGACGCTGGGCCTTGCTGAACAAGGGCTGCGTACGGCCTGTATTACCAAAGTGTTCCCGACACGCTCGCACACAGTTGCCGCGCAAGGCGGCATTGCGGCGTCTCTTGGCAACATGGGGCCGGATAGCTGGCAGTGGCACATGTATGACACCGTCAAAGGCTCTGACTGGTTGGGTGATACCGACGCGATGGAGTATTTGGCGCGTGAAGCCCCCAAGGCGGTTTACGAGCTAGAGCATTACGGCGTGCCGTTTTCGCGCACCGAAGAGGGTAAGATTTATCAGCGCCCGTTTGGTGGTCACACAACGGAATTCGGCGAAGGCCCACCCGTACAACGCACTTGCGCCGCAGCCGACCGCACCGGCCACGCGATCTTGCACACACTTTATGGTCAGTCGCTGAAACAGCAGGCTGAGTTCTATATCGAATACTTCGCGCTTGACCTGATCATGTCCGAAGATGGCGTTTGCCAAGGCGTGATCGCATGGAAGCTGGACGATGGTACCATGCACGTCTTCAACGCGAAAACTGTAGTTCTGGCTACGGGTGGCTATGGTCGAGCCTATTTCTCGGCCACTTCCGCGCACACTTGTACGGGTGACGGCGGCGGCATGGTGGCCCGTCAGGGTCTGCCATTGCAAGACATGGAATTCGTGCAGTTCCACCCAACGGGTATTTACGGCGCAGGCTGTTTGATCACCGAAGGTGCGCGCGGCGAAGGTGGCTATCTGACCAATTCCGAAGGCGAACGCTTCATGGAGCGTTATGCGCCGAATTATAAAGACCTTGCCCCGCGTGACTATGTCAGTCGTTGCATGACGATGGAAATCCGTGAAGGGCGCGGTGTGGGTGCGAACGGTGACCACATTCATCTGAACCTGAACCATTTGCCTGCGTCGGCTTTGGCCGAGCGCCTGCCCGGTATTTCCGAATCTGCACGCATTTTCGCGGGCGTTGACGTGACCAAAGAAGCGATCCCTGTACTGCCGACCGTGCATTACAACATGGGTGGCATTCCGACGAACTATCACGGTGAAGTTCTGAACCCGACCAAGAAAGACCCGACCGCGATTGTACCCGGCCTGATGGCTGTAGGTGAAGCAGGCTGTGCCTCTGTGCATGGCGCGAACCGTTTGGGATCAAACAGCTTGATCGACCTTGTGGTCTTTGGCCGTGCGGCCGCGATCCGTGCAGGCGAAGTTGTGGACCGCAAGGCCCCTAACCCAACCCTGAACCAAGCGTCAGTTGACGCATGCTTTGACCGTTTCGACGGGTTGCGTCACGCCAAAGGCAGTGTCGGCGCGCCTGAACTGCGTTTGGAAATGCAACAAGCGATGCAGGCCGATGCGGCCGTGTTCCGCACCGACAAAACGCTGGCCGAAGGCGTCGAGAAGATGACCAAGATTTCTGGTAAAATGGACGATCTCTTTGTCACCGACCGTAGTATGGTTTGGAACAGCGACCTGATGGAAACGCTGGAACTGACGAACCTGATGCCCAATGCACTGGCCACGATTGTGGGTGCTGAGGCGCGCAAGGAAAGTCGCGGCGCACACGCGCATGAAGATTATTCCACGCGCGATGACAAGAACTGGCGGGTGCATACAATCAGCCACGTTGATGGTGCAAGGGTCACGCTGAGTTACCGCCCCGTCATCACCAAGGGTTTGACCACAGAAGCCGAAGGCGGGATATCTGAAGCGAAAATTGCGCCCAGAGAGCGGACGTTCTAATGCGTGGTTTTGCTATCCTTGCTGTTTGCGCTGCAAGCCTTTCGGCTTGCACGCCGATTTCACCGGAAGCCGCGGCGGATCAATGCGAAGAACGTGCGCGCGCAGCACAAGGGCC
>JBLHTS010000125.1:0-10009 GCA_047627695.1 Yoonia sp.
AGTAGAGTTGTTTGCAAGCATCAGCCAAAACCATCGTGAATGGACCGAGAAGAACGCAAACACCTTGTTTCCTCATGACGATTGAGCGCCTCATGGAGATCGCGCGGGGGCGCTTTGTTACAGCCAGCCAAGTACCTTAAAGTCGCGACGCTTAACCTGATGCGTACAAGGTTTTTGGGGCGGGCAAGTGGCATTTTGTCAGTTGATGTCGACGAGTTTGTGCGACCGATGCCATCTTCGGGTCCGCTTCGCACGATCTTCGACATGGCGCGCGCGCACTATACTGGCTGTGTGTCGCTCCTTGGAAAATGGGCCTTCCCACAAGAGGCCTCGGATCCGCAGCCGCAGCGTGCGCATAGGCATACCGATCTTGACCATATGTGCAGCAACCCCAAATGGTGTCTGGTGCCAGGTGGCCTGGCAGATCGTTTTACTCTCGCGGTGCATCGGCCAGCGGGTCCACTGTTTGCGTTTACGCGAACTTCGGCAACCCACTATTGGCACTTTCAGGCGACCACGACAGGTTGGAAGGCGCCGCGCTTTGAAACGGGGATCGTCGGCAGCCCTGATGGTGACCTTGCGCAAGCATTGCAAGATCATCTGCTGTCGCTATAGGCTTTCGCTGGATCTTGGGATGGTGCCGCCTCTTTTAGAGCCCAGCGAACGGTGTCGAAAACGCCCCCTAGACTTGCATTGCGCGTGCCCGTGGTACAATGAACGGCAGGTGGCGAGAAAGCAGAGCACTTTGCACAAGATAATTTCAGCTCTAAGGAAAAAGGAACGTGCATTTCGCACGTCTTTTGGGCGTGACATCACCGACCCTAAAGGGCGCAGGAAATCTCAGCTGCATTTTAACTGGCTTGATCATGGCATCCTGCGCAAGTACTGGCATAACTTCACGCAAATCGCCCCGGGCGTCTATCGCGCCAATCATCCGGACCATCGGCGTTTCAAGGCTTATGCTGCCGATGGCATCAAAACCATTTTGAACCTTCGGGGTGCGGCCAGGCAGCCACATTACCTATTCGAGGTCGAAAGCTGTGCAGCACTTGGGCTGACTTTGGTCGATATCAAATTGTCAGCCCGCAGAGCCCCGCCCACAAAAGAGCTGCAAAAACTGCTCATGGCTTTTGAGACAATGGAACGACCAATCTTGATACACTGCAAATCGGGTGCAGACCGAACAGGACTTGCTGCTGCACTGTATTTGAAGGTCGTAGAAGATCAGCCGCTTGATCTGGCCCGCAAGCAACTCAGCTTTCGGTTCTTGCATATCCGGCGGAGCTCAACCGGCATTTTGGACTACTTTTTTGACACCTATGAAGCCTGCAATGCCGCATCACCGATTCCAATCGAAGACTGGATCAAGACAGGGTACGACCCCGAGGCATTGACCCACAGCTTTGCCGCCAAGCAAGCTGCGCTGAAACCTTGGCAGGGTTGGCGCTAGTCACGCGTTCCCGCAAAGCGTTCTGACCATACGTCACGCTCTTCGTCTGTGATCTTGCGGAACAGGTTTTCTGGTACTGTGAAGGAATGACCTGCGGGCAAAGCTTGCAGTGCGGCGGCAATGTCCGTCGGCCATGCGTCGTCGTCCGTTTTCATCGCCGCAATCATTGTCTTTGATGCGTCCGGTATGAACGGCGCCGAAAGCACCGCGTAAATCCGGATCAAGTTCAGGCCAAGACGGACCTGCATTGCTGCGGCTGCAGGGTCAGTCTTGAAGGTCGTCCAAGGTGCGTTTGCTTGTAGGTATTCGTTGCCCAACACCCAGATCCCCCGCAACTCTGCCGCTGACTTGCGGACTTCCATTGCGTCCATGTGACCTTCATAAGCGTGCAGCCGTGTGGTTAAATCGGCGATAAACTGGTCTTCGGCTGGACCAAAGGTCCCGCCTTCGGGGATTGCTTCGGAAAACTTGGAACGGCAAAACTTAGTGATACGGCTAACAAAGTTACCCAAGACATCAGCTAAATCCTTATTGGCGTCCGTTTGGAAGTTTTCCCAAGTGAATTCGGCATCCGACGATTCAGGTGCATGCGATAAAAGCCACCAACGCCAATAGTCTGGCGGCAAAAGCTCAAGCGCCTGATCCATGAACACGCCGCGTCCGCGTGACGTGCTGAATTGGCCGCCATCGTAGTTAAGGTAGTTAAATGACTTGATGTAATCGACCAATTTCCACGGCTCTTGGCTGCCCAAGATGGTCGCTGGGAACGACAAAGTATGGAATGGCACGTTATCTTTGCCCATAAACTGGGTGTAGCGTACGTCTTCAGCACCTTGATCAGTGCGCCACCAGCGCGCCCAGTCGGTACCTTTGCCAGAATATTCCCATTCTTGGGCGCAGGCGATGTATTCGATCGGGGCGTCGAACCAGACATAAAAAACCTTACCTTCCATGCCCGGCCAATCGGCGTCGCCATTTTTGACGGGAATACCCCAATCAAGGTCACGCGTAATGCCACGATCTTGTAGGCCATCGCCGTCGGTCAGCCACTTCTTTGCAATTGATGTGGTCAGGATCGGCCAATCATGTTTGCTTGCAATCCAAGCAGCAAGATCGTCTTTGAGCTTGGACTGGCACAGATATAGATGCTTGGTCTCACGCACTTCGAGTTCGGCCGCGCCTGAAATTGTCGAATGGGGATTGATCAGGTCAGTAGGGTCTAACTGCTTTGTACAGCTGTCACACTGATCACCGCGTGCGCTCTCGAAGCCGCAATTGGGGCAGGTGCCCTCGATATAGCGGTCAGGCAGGAACCGGCCATCGGCAATAGAATAGACCTGCTCTTCGGTTACTTCGCGGATTAAACCCATTTCTGCCAAGCGCCCTGCAAAGGCTTGGGTCAGTTTATGATTTTGCGGGCTGGATGACCGTCCGAAGTGATCGAAGGATAAACGAAATCCTTCTGCGATTTTGGCCTGCACGTCGTGCATCTCGTCGCAGTATTCGGCAATAGGCTTGCCTGCTTTGGCGGCGGCTAATTCGGCCGGTGTGCCGTGTTCGTCAGTGGCGCAAAGAAACAGAACTTCATGGCCGCGCTGGCGCAGATAGCGCGCATAAAGGTCTGCGGGCAGTTGGCTGCCCACTAAGTTCCCAAGGTGTTTGATCCCGTTGATATAGGGAATAGCGGAAGTGATCAGATGGCGGGCCATGAGAGAGTCCTTGCAGGTTTGGCCACTATCTAGCGAGGTAGGGGGATAGATGCCAGATGCCGCATGGATTTATCGGTCGCGACTGCGCCCCAAAAGACGCCCGATGCTAAAGCTGGTCCGCGGTGCGTAGACATAGCGCGTCCTGTCTTTTGGTGCACGGCGTACGCGCATACGGGTTAAACCGAAGATGACCAGCATCACATGACCGGCTGAAATGACGTAGAACAGTGCTGATGGTCCGTAGGCCGCAATCAGGACAGACGTGACATAGGGCGCTGCAATTGCACCGACGGCGTAGAAGAACATCAAGGCTGCCGATAGCTCTACGCGTTGGTCAGAGGTCGCAAAATCATGCGCGTGTGCTGTGGCAACGGAATAGATCGGAAAGGTGGTGAGGCCAAAAAGAAATGAGGCCGTTAGAATGCTGGTGGTCCCAAGATTGGAGGTGCCCACAGTTAATCCACACGACACGACAGCAGCGACGGATAGCCAAATCATCACCCATCGGCGGTCATATTTGTCCGCGATCCAACCAATGGGATACTGGGCAATCGCGCCACCCGCCACAAAAGCCGCCAAGAACGAACCGATTTGATTGGCGTTTAGCCCGACCTCTTGCCCGTAGATCGGTCCGACCATCCGAAACGAAGCACTTGATAAAGCGGCGACCAGAACCGCCGCGACCCCCAGCGGCGAACAGGCCCATGCAAGCGACGGCCGCAGCCTTGTGGCTTTGGGGGTTTCAGGTTGTGGCACGCGGGTCAGCGCAAGCGGGAGCAAAGAAGCACAGCACAAAATGGTCAGTATATTGTAGGCGATGTAGGTTTCAAGATTGGCCAATGCGCCAATCATGAACTGGGCCACGAAAGACGCGCTCATATCGACAATGCGGTAGGTTCCCATGGCGCGGCCACGGGTTTCGTTGGTGACTTTAGCCTGTAGCCAAGCCTCGATCACAGTATAGCAGCCTGCCACGCAAATACCCGATGCAATGCGGAACAAAGCCCAGAACATTGGATCAGCCACGATCACGTGGGCTGCCAATCCAATTGCACCCATGGCTGTAAATGTCGCGAATGCACGGCTGTGGCCAACACTGCCCATCAGGCGCGGCGCCCACCAGCAGCCTACAAAGAAGCCCAAGAAATGCGCTGATCCCAAGAAACCGACCGCGGATTGCGAAAAGCCCAACTCTAGCCCAGTCAACGCATCCAATGGACCGACGCCCCCAGATGAAAGTTGTAACAGTGCCACCGATAAAAACAGGGCCGCAAAAGAGATAATCATCCGCATTTTCAAGATATGCGCCTGTCACAGGGGCTTTGCTAGAACATAATCGACCCAAGCCGTCGTCTTTGCACCTTGCCCTTGGCTATTCGCGCTTTAGGGTCTGCGGTCAAATCTTGGTATTGAGGCAGATCGCATGAAACAACTTCCCCTTGGTCGTACGGACATCATAGTCAGCGAATGGTGCCTTGGCACGATGACGTTCGGCAATCAAACGCCGCAAGACGACGCGCATACCCAGATTGATATGTCACTGGATGCGGGGATCAACTTTATCGATACCGCAGAGATGTATCCGGTCAACCCGATCCGCAGTGAGACCGTTGGTCTGTCAGAAGAAATCGTCGGCAACTGGATCACCAAAACCGGAAGGCGTGATGACGTTGTGATCGCGACAAAGGTGTCCGGCAATAACCCCGGGTGGGTCCGTGATGGGCGCGGCTATGACGGGGCGGTCATTCGCGAAGCGGTGGAAACATCGCTCAAGCGGCTGAAAACCGATGTGATTGACCTTTACCAGATGCATTGGCCCATTCGTGGGTCTTACATGTTCCGCCAGAACTGGACTTATGATCCGTCAGGTCAGGATCGCCAGCAGACAATGGATCATATGTTGGACGTGCTTGAAGCGCTGGGTGATATGGTCAAGGCGGGTAAAATCCGCAGCATCGGCATGTCCAACGAAAGCGCTTGGGGGATGACCAAGTGGATTGATCAGGCGGACGCAAAAGGACTGCCGCGTATGGCGGCAGTTCAGAACGAATATTCCTTGCTGTGCCGCCTCTACGATACCGACATGGCCGAAATGGCCGCGAACGAGGACGTTACGCTGCTGTCGTTTTCGCCTTTGGCATGCGGCTTGTTGACCGGAAAATACCAGAACGGTGTTGTGCCAGACGGTAGCCGGATGTCGATCAACGGCAACCTGGGCGGGCGGGTCACCGACAGGCTTTGGCCAGCGGTCCAGGCTTATCTGGAGTTGGCGACCAAGCACGGTCTTGATCCTGTGCATATGGCAATGGCGTGGCAGCGCACGCGGCCCTTTGCGGTGTCGGCGATTTTTGGGGCCACGACATCAAAACAGTTGACCCAGATCCTCGCAGGGAAAGACATGGTTTTGTCTGATGAGGTCGTCAAAGAGATCGACGCGGTCCATAAGCTCTACCCGATGCCTTACTAAGTATGGCTGGCCCAAATCCACCTTACCTGTCTCATCTGTCATCACGCGATGTCGCAATTGCGCCTTGTGCGGTGACAGGTTTTGGGCAAGGGTCACCTGAATTTGACGGTTGCGATTAGGGGAGACTGCAATGCCGCTACAGATGAATCGTGAAGTGTTCATTACATGCGCTGTGACTGGATCAGGATCGACCCAAGACCGCAGCCCGCATGTCCCCCGTTCACCTCAACAAATCGCCGATAGCGCGATTGATGCGGCCAAAGCGGGTGCTGCAATTGTCCACTGCCATGTCCGTGATCCCGTGACAGGCAAGCCGTCGCGCGATTTGAGCTTCTACCGCGAAGTCACCGACCGGATTCGCGATGCCGAGGTTGATGTGATTTTGAACCTGACCGCGGGCATGGGCGGCGACATAATTTTTGGCGGCACCGAAAAGCCTTTTCCGACACTCGCAGGCACAGACATGGTCGGCGCGACCGAACGTGTGGCCCATGTGGCCGAATGCTTGCCCGAAATTTGCACACTTGATTGTGGCACCATGAACTTTGCCGAAGCCGACTATGTGATGACCAACACCCCCGGAATGCTGGTGGCGATGGGGCGCATGATGACCGCACTTGGCGTCAAGCCTGAGATCGAAGCCTTTGATACAGGTCACCTGTGGTACGCAAAGCAACTGGTCAAAGACGGTGTGCTAGACAGCCCCGCGCTCGTTCAGCTTTGCATGGGTGTGCCTTGGGGCGCGCCTGATGACCTCAATACCTTTATGGCGATGGTCAACAATGTGCCCGACGATTGGACCTTCTCTGCTTTTGGTCTGGGGCGTAGCCAGATGCCTTATGTGGCGGCCTCTGTTCTTGCAGGGGGCAACGTGCGTGTCGGGCTTGAAGACAACTTGATGCTGGATCGCGGGGTTCTGGCTACAAACGCACAGCTGGTGGAACGTGCTGCGGGCATTGTTGAAAACCTCGGTTCCAAAGTGATTGGACCCGCAGAAGTGCGTGCCAAACTTGGCCTGACCAAACGCGCACCAGTGTCGAAATGAGGGCGCTATTTGTCGTGGCATTCTTGCTGTCTGGGTGCAGTGTTCTAGAGGTTTACCGCGACACGGATGTGCCGATCTCGTCAAAGGCTGTTTTTGAACCTGAACGCTACACAGGCGTCTGGCACGAAGTCGCCCGTTTCCCTGTCCCGTTTGAGGCCGGATGCGTCGGTGTCACGGCCGAATATGGATTGCGCGAAGATGGGCTTTTGTCTGTTCTTAACATCTGCCGCGACGCAGATGGGAACGAGACATCACGCATCAATGGCACTGCTGAAATCGTCGGCCCAGCAAGGCTCAAGGTCCGTTTTGCCTCGGTGCCTTTTGTTGCGGCAGATTACTGGATACTTTGGACCGATGAAGATTACCGCACCGCAGTAGTCGGTGCGCCCAATGGCCGTTCCGGCTGGATTTTGAACCGCACGCCGGATGTTCGCGCCGACCGCTTGAAGGCGGCACGTGATATTCTGGCATTTAACGGCTACGACCTCAGCCGCCTAGAGGAGATGACGCAATGAAACGACTGATTTTGATGGGTGTTCTGGCCCTCGCGGCTTGCGAAGACACCAGCACTGGATCCATGACTGCACCTGCGGGCGGTGGCATGCGCGAATTAATGGTGATCGGTAACCGCATGACATTCGAGCAGTGCCGTGCACGTGGTGGTCTGATTATCCGCGACAGCAACACGGCTATGGTTGCCTGCGACCCAAGCGTGCGGGGCGAACCTGTGCCTGCTGACGAATTCAACCACCCCGACGACAAACCGGCAAGCTAACACCATGACAACACCCTCAGCAGCAATCATCGGCGGCGGCGTCATCGGCGGCGGCTGGGCCGCGCGTTTTCTTTTGATGGGGTGGGACGTGCGCGTTTTCGACCCCGATCCAGAGGCAGAGCGCAAGATCGCAGAAGTGCTGGCAAACGCCCGTCGCTCTTTGCCGGGCTTGTCAGATGTGGCCTTGCCCCCTGAAGGGAAACTTAGCTTTCACGAAACGATGTCGTCTGCCGTCAAAGGCGTGTCGTGGGTGCAGGAAAGCGTACCAGAGCGGTTGGAACTGAAACGCAAAGTCTATCAATCCCTGCAAGAACATTGCCCGCACGACGCTATTATAGGGTCTTCGACCAGCGGATTTAAACCGTCCGAGCTTCAAGGCTGTGCGACCCGACCGGAACAAATCGTCGTCACGCATCCCTTTAATCCGGTTTACCTTTTACCGCTGATCGAGCTGGTTCCAAGCGCGCAAACCGCCCCCGCCATTGTGCAAAAAGCCAAGGATATCCTGACCAGCATTGGCATGCACCCGCTGCATGTGCGCGCCGAGATCGACGCCCATATTGCGGACCGTTTCCTAGAGGCTGTCTGGCGCGAGGCCCTTTGGCTGATCAAGGATGGCATCGCTACCACCGAAGAAATCGACGACGCGATCCGCTATGGCTTTGGCCTGCGCTGGGCGCAGATGGGCCTGTTCGAGACCTACCGCATCGCAGGTGGCGAAGCAGGCATGCGCCACTTTATCGAACAGTTCGGGCCATGTCTGGAATGGCCGTGGACAAAACTGATGGACGTGCCTGAACTGACAGAAGAATTGATCGACATGGTCGCAGGTCAATCTGATGCGCAATCCGGCAAGTATACCATCCGCGAGCTTGAACGCGCGCGTGACGATAATTTGGTCACTATTCTGCGCGGGCTAAAAGCACAGAATTGGGGTGCAGGGGCGCTGCTAAACGCCCAAGATAGACGGGTTGAGGGGGCGGTCAGTCTTCCAGGCGACCTTAGCCAGCCGTTGGTTACAGTCGCCCGTGCCGTGCCGCTTGATTGGACCGATTACAACGGCCACATGAACGAAGCGCGCTATCTGCAAGCGTTTGGCGATGCGACCGACCGGATGATGTTGCTGATCGGTTGTGATGCTGAATACATCGCGACAGGTGGTAGCTATTTCACCGCTGAGACCCACATCCGTCATATCGACGAAGCGCGAGCGGGGGCGATAATCCGCGTTGAAACGCAAGTTCTGGCTGGGGCTGGCAAGAAGATGCATCTGTTTCACCGCATGTTCGAGGGTGACCGCGAACTGGCGACGGGCGAACATATGATGATCCATGTCAGCCTTGCGACTCGCCGCGCATCAGACCCTGCCGCCGCACTGGCTGCGACCTTGGCAAAAGTGGCGCAGGCCCATGCCGCACTGCCAATCCCGGAAGGCGCTGGCAAAGCCGTGGGTGTGCGCAGCTAAACGGTCTTTTCGATCAACGCATCAAAATATGTGGCCAATTCGCGTTGGCCTACGCTTGCTTGGCGGACAAGATGGTCAAAGTGAATTGTAAGAGCCGCCACCCGTTCGGTATCGCGGAAAACAAGGTAGTTCCGGCCAATATATATGACTGCCAAAAGCGGGCCAAAGACGGTGATGGGCGCGGAATATAGCAAACGCGGATCAAACAGATGCAGACGCAGGGCAGGATATAATTGCGCATGCAGATCACGAAACCGGGCCAATTGGGCGCGGCGCACGTCGGCCGCTAGCCCCGCGTAATACCCTGTCCCAGCCGCAAATGTATCCAACTCAGCCATCGAAATTGCGATTTCATAGTCCGACCCGGCATTGCGCATCCAGTTTAGCCGGTCGGTGCTTGCACCAATTGCCTGATCAATCGTCTTGCCTATCGATGGGGCGTATTCCCAATGCAGCATCTCGACTGTTTTGAGCATGTCGGGCAGGCCCGCTGGCACATGCCGGATCTTGTATCCCTTCGCTTCCTGGTGCCAAGCAAAGATATGGTCATCAATCATGGCACGAGGCGCTTCGGGCATGGACAGGGCGGTCGCGATCAAATCGGCGGCTTGTTCTGGTCGGTCCGATAGACCCAACAGCCAATCCGAGCTGACACCCAATGCAGCTGCGCATTCTGCAACAAGTTGCGCATTAGGCAGTCGTGCGCCTTGATCCTTAAGGAGCTGCGAAAGCGTCGAACGATCTACGCCAGCCTGCCGAGACAATGCGCTTTGCGTCGCCTCGGCCAGTGTCATTGCGATGTGCAGGCGGTCGCGAAACAGGCGCGCGCGTTCTCTTTTGTCTATTTTTATCACCATAGGTGAATATAGTCACATTTTGCGCGTTTTGTGAACTAGTCTCTAAATGGTTCGCTTGGGCGCGATCACCTAGCGTCAAATGATGGAACAGAAGAAAACAGCGGCCCGCGTGGGCTTCGAGTGGCCGACACTTTTATTGATTTTGGCAGCTTATACCGGTTGGGTGATCTCGTTGTGGGTTCTACCCCTGCCGGTTGGTATACTCTTTTGTGGGATCATGATCGCGCTGCACACTTCTTTG
>JBLHTS010000126.1:0-9998 GCA_047627695.1 Yoonia sp.
TCCGCAGTCGCCATGGCAACGCGGATCAAATGAAAACACCAACCGGCTTTTGAGGCAGTACTTACCAAGAGGAACCGACTTATCCGTCCATTCCCAAGCAAAACTCAGTGCAATCGCAAGGCAACTTAACGAACGCCCTCGCAAGACCTTGCAATATCAAACCCCAGCAGAGAAGTTCGCCGAGTGTGTTGCGTGGATCGGTTGAGACCGCCGCCCAAACCGGACCTTCATGACTTCTACAGTTAATAGCCCATTAGTGCAGATTGCTGCAGGCGTCATCGACGACTGCAATGGGTGGAAAGACGAACACTACGATACTTTTCAAGAGTATCTACTAACGGGGAGCAAAGCTATCCGACCTAAGCCATGGCCCCTACATTCGTCAGCGACCTTACTCCTTTTCGGGTTGCTTTGACGTCGTACGGGAGGGCCATTAGATCAAAAATTCAACCCTCATTAATCGTCAACATAAATCTCTTTTTTGACCGTTCTACATGGCGAAAGAATGCGCTGTTGGCCCGTTCCCGATCGCCTGATGCGACCGCTTCAACCATCTCTCGGTGTTCATGGTTCGAAATGGATAGGCCCCCAGCCTTAACGAGGCTGCGAGCGCGGCAAAGATGAAGTTTGTTTACAAGCGTGTTGTATGCTTCTTTCAAAGTCGCGTTTCCAGCACTCCGGATAAGGAAGTCGTGAAAGGTGAGGTTGTGACGGTAGTATTTGTCAAAATCATTGCTTGCAGCTGTTGCATCCATCTTTTCTAGGCATGTGTACATCTTTGCGAGCATCGCGTCATTTACTAAATCCGTCAGCAGACGGCCAGCGAGCCCGAAGATTGCTGCGCGTACATCATAAATTTTCAATGCCTCATCAGATGAAACAAACCGCACGAAAACACCGCGATTTGGAATGACCACGACGAGACCCTTGGCCTGCAGGCTTCGGGTCGCCTCACGCAGAGGACCACGCGAAATGCCAAGTCGTGTCGACAGCTGGATTTCGTGAAGCCTTTCACCAGGGCGAAGCTCGCCTTCCAGAATGAGGTGTTCGATTCGATCCTCAACGGAGCCCAGAAGGGGCTTACCGGTAATCGGCGCAGCGGTTTGTTGTTTTTCTGGCCTCACAGGACCCTCCGCTTACAAGTCTTCATGTCCTTCAAAACCTTTTGCCTCATTATGCAACCGCTGGTGCGGTTGCATACCTGTTTTGTCAACAGCATGGGGCAGATGTTATTCTGCCCCCGTCTGCCCTTTGCTCAAATGTGTGGACGACATGCGAGCAACATCACCCACATCCTCCAATGAAGCTGTCTTCCAAGCGATATCCAGTAAAGCTTTCGAGGCATCTTCTCCGATCACCAGTGCTGATTGCACTATGAACTTGTTATCAATCTGATCGTTGGTCAAAGGCACTTCTTTACTGCCAATCGTGCGATCAATGTATTTCTCCATCGTCGTACCGTCTTTGAAAGTAATGAGAATATTAACGGATGCCTCATGGCAGCTTTCATCGGTTTTTGCGGTTATTGTGTCACGCAGAGCCACGATTTCAGGCGCGTTGACGCTCTCGTCGGTGAATGCTGTTGGTGCGCCATCGCCACGCAAAAACGCACAGGCCGCGGAGTGAAAGACTGAGAACTTGCCCTCGAGACCAGTCTTTGGGTCGCGCTTGCCGGTCAGTTCGAGAACAAGCGGATGGGTCGAAAGTGCGACGCTTGCGATATCGTTGACCTTGTCACCAATTTCATCGCGGACTTGAATACAGCCGTCAATGGTCGGGTGAATCACGATCCCGCAAGCAAACGGCTTGTAGCTGTTGAGCGCCGATTCCCAAGTTTCACCAAGGCCGCTCACAATCTCGGACCAATCCTGCTTGTCGGAAGTTGTGCAGGCCCAGCCACGTGGAGCCTCAATAGCTCTTTCTGAACTATCAAAGCCTGCTTCGGCCATAATGGCGGCTAGAAGCCCGTTTTTGGCGGCGCTCCCCGGGTGGAAGCTTTTGGTCATCGTACCAAACATTTCACGGAAACCAGAGGACTGTGATGCTGCAAGTCCGAAGGCCCAGCGCATTTTTTGGGGCGATAAACCGATAACTTTTCCAACTGCGGCTGCGGCGCCGAATACACCGGTTGTGCCTGTAATGTGCCAGCCTCTGTCATAGTGATGTGGATAGACCGAGTTGCCGATGCGGCACTCAACCTCAATGCCCAATATCAGGGCTGTTAGAAAATCCTCGCCGCTGATCGGCCGGCTCTCGGCGAGCGCGAGAAGCGCAGACGCAACAGGACCTGCTGGGTGGATGATAGTCTTGAGATGCGTATCGTCGTAATCAAGCACGTGTGAGGTAATACCGTTCACCAGTGCCGCCTGAAAGATGTCGAGCTTTACGCCGCGGCCCAAAACTGTTGCTTCGCGCGGGCCCGAAAAAGGCATGACTGCTCGCAGAACAGCGTCGGTGGTTTCATGACTCGCACCGCCAACGGCGCAACCCACCCAGTTCACAAACGTGCGCAGACCCTCTTTTTGTACAGCTTCCGCGATGTCGGCAGTCTTGGTCGCCACGACCCAGTCCGCGAGTATCTCGGTGACCTTGGGCGTGCCTTCCGGGGTTGGTTGATGTCCACTCATTTCAATTCTCCTATGCCGCCCGGCTGTATCCGGATCCTAATTTGAAGTAACCGCAGCTCCGCCACGCATGAAAACGAATTGCTATCAATCGACCCCATCCAAGCCGGATGCGCGTCCATAAAGCCCTGGCACTCAACGTTCATCAGGAACGTCAGCCTGCGGGGCCATCAACCAGCAATCAATCAATCAAGATTGTCTACAATTTGGCGGCGCTCAATGCAATCCACAAAAGCGTGGCAACTGAACAAAAATATTGCAGGCCGCTGCCTGTAGAGGTGGGGGTGTCTTCGAAAACCCCATTTAATTCTTTTTTTATAAGTTATTTTATGGATTTTATTGTAGGTTTAGCACAAGGTGAGCAGCCCAAATTGGGACCGTGGGGGTGGCTTTTCCTAGAGCGAGACACTTGGTGCGCTTAAATGCATTGTTGACAATTTAGAAGCTGGCGCCCTAGCCTTGCGACGCGAGGCCGACCGCGAGTCGTATTAAAGCTCCATTTTGGGAGCAACAGCCGGCCAGGAGGAGAGATCTATGATCAAATCATTTATGAAGTTGGCCGGAGTTGCGCTTGCTATATCTGCGAGCGCGCCTGCCTTGGCACAAGAGTATCCAGTGGACACAGTGACACTCATCACGCATTCGAGCCCAGGTGGTGGAAGCGATGTGTTCCTGCGCGAACTCTCGGGCTACCTCGCACCTATTCTTGGTGTGAACGTCGTCGTCGAGAATGTCCGTGGCGGCTCTGGCGCGGCGGCGATGGCCGATCTGGCTCAAGCGCCAGCAGACGGGTCACGTTTCTACGCCACAACACCAACTTTCATCTACACATCTTTGCTGTCAAACCCAGAATATTCCTACACGGATCTGGAGCCATTGGTGAACTTCTTCATTGATCCAGAGGTTATCTATACTGCTACTAACAGCCCCTACACCTCACTTGAGGATGTCATCACTAAAGCAAGCGAAGGCCGTGGTGTTTGGGGCGCTGCAAACCCTGCTTCACTGGAGCGTCAGGCGCTTGAGCAACTCAAGACTGCAGCTGGTGTAGAGGCAGGCATCGTTTCACACGATGGTGGCGGCGACCTTATGATCAACGTGCTGAACGGGACACTTGATATCGGTGTTGGCGAGGTGCAAGAATTGAAGAGCCAGTTGGAAGCTGGTGAAATCCGGTTGCTGGCTACCTTCTCTGACGCAAGGTTGGACCTGCTGCCCGACCTGCCTACAGTCGCGGAGTTGGGTTATGATGTTGTCGTTCGCAAGTTTCGTGGTCTTGCTGGGCCCAAGGGTATTCCAGATGACGTTGTAGCGATATGGGAAGCCGCAGTGCAGGAAGTTTTGGCCTCTGCTGAATACCGGGCGGTCTATGAACCAAACAACTTGCGCGCAGAGTACATCGGGCACGATGACTACATTGCATTCATTGCTCAGTTTGGCACAGAGACTGAAGCGTTCTTGCGCGAAACTGGCGTGATCGAATAAATACGCACCCTTTGCGGCCGCCCCAAAAGAGTGCGGCCGCTTCATTTTATGCGGAGAAATCATCATGCAATCTATTCTCAGCCGTGACTTCGTCGGCGGTATCGTGGCGATCGTTTTAGGTGCCTTCTATCTGAACCTTGCCTATGACCTTCGGAGCAGTGCACTCGATGATCTTGTCGGACCCGGAGGGATGCCACGCGCCTACGGTTGGGTGATGGTCGTCCTTGGTTTCGCACTTTGCGCTGTGACACTTGTCACACGCTGGCGCGAGCAGAAGTCAGATCATTGGAAAGATCAGGGGCGGCGTATCATGTGGGCCGCAGGTCTTTTGGGAATCGGGATCGCCTACCTGCTCATCGTAAACGTCGTAGGCTACTTGCTATCAATGATACTGCTGATTGCAGCCACCATGATCTATCACGGTGAACGGTTCTCGACAAAAGTTCTGGCTTCATCCGCATTTGGCGGAGTCATGCTTTGGGCACTCTTCGTCTTCGTTTTGGGTGTGCATATGCCGCCAGGCCTATTGACGTACGTCGGACTTTGAACCCGTCACATGCGTATTTTCAACTGGAGTCACCGTTATGGAAACTATTCTAACATCAGCCAGCTATCTGCTTGATTACCACATTGTTGTGGCAGCACTCATTGGTGTCACTTGGGGTATTATCGGGGGTGCGCTACCAGGGATTTCGCCATCCATTACGATGGCCCTGCTGCTGCCCTTCACCTACTCAATGGAGCCTACCGCTGCGATTGTTCTTTTAGCCGCGACATATGTTGGAGCTGAATACGGCGGTTCTGTTCCCGCCATCCTGATCCGAACGCCTGGCACAAATGCCGCGGCTGCAACAGTGTTGGACGGCTATGAGATGAATAAACAGGGCAAGGCAGGGCTGGCACTAGGCATTTCACTGTATTCTGGCGTCCTTGGCAGTCTCTTCGGCTTAATTATGCTCATGATGCTGTCAAAACCTCTAGCAGCTGTTGCATTGTCCTTTACACCGCCTGCCTACTTTGCACTGGGCATTTTGGGTCTTAGTGTGATCGCGACCCTCTCAGGCGACTCGCTGATCAAGGGCATGATCGCTGCTGTTCTTGGCCTAATGATTGCGACGATCGGGACAGATCCGGTCACTGGTGGTACGAGATTTACGATGGGGTCTTCTGATCTTTTGACTGGAATTGCCCCAGTCATGGTTATGGTGGGCCTGTTCGCGATGAGTGAGCTTCTTGCGCAGGTGTCCAACCGCGGTGCATCCGAGCGCGTCATTTCCAAGCCTAAGATCGAGTTTCCATCCTTCAAGTTGGCCCGACGGCTTGTGAAGCCGCAAAGCATTGGTGGCGTCATTGGTACCTTCGAAGGCGTGATGCCCGGTGCAGGGGGGACGATTGCCTCGTTCATGTCCTATAATGAAGCGCGCCGCTGGTCGAAGTATCCGGATGAGTTTGGCAAAGGCTCACCCGAAGGGATCGCCGCACCGGAAACGGCGAACAATGCGGTTGCCGAAACAGCGCTGGTACCGCTCCTATCCTTTGGTATTCCTGGCTCGAACTCGACTGCAATCTTGTTGGGCGGCTTCCTGATCCACGGCATTGTGCCGGGACCGATGCTTTTCCAGCGCTCCGGCGAGGTCGTCTATGGTCTTTATGCTGGACTGTTCACGGCAGCCATCGGCCTGCTGTTTATCGGAATGGCGGTGCTACCGTTGTGTATCTGGATCGTGAACCGTCCACGCCAATATCTAAATGCTTTCATCTTCGCCCTGATCCTGTCTGGAATTTACTCGATCCATAACAGCTTGTTTGACCTGTCTATCATGCTGACTGCAGGGGTTGTCGGATTCCTGATGCGTATACTCAAATTCCCTTTCCTACCGACTGTATTGGGTCTTGTTCTTGGCTATCTCGTTGAAAGCAGCTTCCGCCGGTCGCTGGTAATCTCAGGCGATAGTTATGCAATATTCTTCAATGATCGCATCTCTCTCGCCTTGCTTTGCGTATCCGGCCTGTTCGTGTTTGGCTCTATCGGCAAGCGTATCTGGGATGCTATCCGCCACAAAAAGCGGGCCACATTTTCAGAAGGTACGGAAGGGTAAGTCATGAATGATATGTCTCAAACAATCAGCATTTCCGAGAAAATTGCAGCATGGGGGGCGTCTTTGTCGCCTGACCAACTGCCTGAGGCGACGCAATCCAAGATGCGTGATATTCTTGTTGATATCGTCGGGTTATGCGTTGCGTCCAAAGACACGGACTATGTCAAGTCAGTCATTGCGGCCTCTGAGCCGGGCGATTTTACTGTGATCGCCCAACCCCACGGCGCAGCTGCGTCAAGTGCTGCGCTCGTGACCGGCACAGCGTCTCATGGAGAGGATTTCGACGACACCTTCGAAGGCGGGCCGGTCCATTCCGGCGTCGTAATTGTACCGGCACTTCTTGCCGCTGCCGAGGTCCATAAACTCGAAAACGATCAGGTCATTTTGGGAATGGCCGCCGGTACCGAACTCTTGTGCCGCCTTGCGCTGACTTTGCCCAAAGGCGTGCATAAAGCTGGGTTCCACCCGACTGCCGTTCTGGGTGCATTTGCGGCAACATTCGGGATTTGTGTAGCTTGCCGGACGGATGCCAGGACGACCGCGCACGCGCTTGGCATTGTTGGCAGTATGGCATCGGGGATTATCGAGTATCTGGGTGATGGCAGCTGGACCAAGCGGATGCATCCCGGTTGGGCTGCCCAATCGGGTCTGCGGGCGCATGCTTTGGCGCAAGCAGGCTTTGTCGGCCCCAAGTGGGTTTTTGAGGGCAAGCATGGTGCTTTTTCAAGTTTTGCACATCCGGTCAAACCGCAGCCTGAAATGCTTTTTGATGATTTGGGGACACGTTGGGTTGGCGAAACGATCACTTTTAAGCCTTATCCTTGCGGCACGATGGTCCAACCGTACATCGACTGCGCGATCGGACTTAAAAAGCGCGGAGTGCGATTGACTGGCATCGATAAGATCATCTGCAAGACCGCTGAGGGGATCGTGCATCGCCTTTGGGAACCGCTGAATCTAAAGCGCTGCCCGCCGACAGATTACGCAGCGAAGTTTTCGGTTCCATATGGTGTGGCGCTAGGGCTGGTCAGAGGGCACGCAAATCTGGCAGACTTCACGCCAGAGGGTATCGCAGACCCTGCGCTGCTGGAAATCGCAGAAAAGGTAGGCTTTGAAGTCGATCCCGAAAACCCCTATCCTGCTGCTTTTACGGGCCATATTCGCATTGATTACGATGATGGGAGTTTTGAAGAGATCGCGCAGGGCCATATGCGTGGTGGCATGGTCCAGCCGCTGACCCGTGAAGAAATCGATGCAAAGTTCCGAGCGAACGTCGCCTTTGGCCAGATGGACAATGCTGAAGTCTTGCTCGGCATCTGCAACCAGATTGGCGCGATGGAAGGAGATTACACGTTGATCAAAGGATTGCGCGCATGATGAGTAATCTCGAAGGGCGGGTTGCCTTAGTGACAGGGGCTTCGCGCAACATTGGACGGGCAATTGCGATTGCCTTTGCTGAACGTGGTGCAGATGTGGTCATTCATGTGGCGCACGATCTGGACGCCGGTGCCGAAAGCGTTGCCGCGGTAGCGGCTGCTGGTGCGCGTGCGGTGTTGGTGTCGGGTAATCTGGCTGAACCCGAGTCTGCTGCACGCGTCGTGGACGACGCCACTGCCGCTTTTGGAGGGCTTGATATCGTCGTCAACAATGCGGCCATCCGGCCGGAAGCGGCCTTTGCAGACATCACCTATCAGGCCTGGCGTGACGTGATCACCACGAACCTCGACAGCGTGTTTCTGGTGTCGCAAGCGGCGCTTGCTGCGCTCAAGAACAGTGATCATGCCGCGATCGTCAACATCGGGGGGATGACAGCCCACAAGGGTGCCTTGAATCGCGCACACGTCGTGGCGGCGAAGGCAGGGGTTGTTGGCCTTACCAAAGCGATGGCGCATGATCTTGCACCAGACGGGATCACTGTGAACTGTGTTGTGCCGGGATTAATCGATACAATGCGCATGGCGGCAGCTGGCAGTGGCGAACCCAAACACCGCGGCAATGCTGCAAACCTGTTGGGCCGTCGTGGTTTGCCCCAGGATGTGGCAGAGGCTGTTGCCTATCTCGCCGGATCCAGCGGGCGCTATATTACTGGCGAAACCCTACATATTACTGGTGGAGCATATCTGTCGTGACCGCACGGCCTTGGCTGGCCCTTTGTGCAGGTCTGCCATTGGCGGGACTGATAGGATGGCTTTTTACAATTGGTCAGGTGCCGATTGGGTGGATACTAGGCGCAATGTTTGGGGGGGCAATCGTTAGCAATACATTAGGATCACCAGCACAGTCCACGAATGTCAGGCGCATTGGTCAGGTACTGATCGGCACTGCTGCGGCAACCATTCTGACCCCGGGTATTCTTCAATATATGCTCACGCTCTTACCTGCGATGATCGCTGCGGCGGTGTTAGCGAATCTTTCAGCGGCACTATTGATCTGGCCATTTGCAAAGATCACGGGGGTGGATCGCACAACAGCTGCTCTGTCGGTTCTGCCCGCGGGCATGGCCGAAATGGCCTCGCTCGCCCAGGATATCGGCGCACGCACTGAAGTTGTGGTAGTCGTACACTCGTTGAGGGTGGTCCTTGTGGTCCTCTCGGTTCCCATCATCCTGCAATTGAGCGCCACAGCCTCACCAACAATCGAGATTGTAGAGGGAGCGACTTATGCAGCGCTCTTTGCATGCCTTGGGTTCGGCGCAGCGATAGCCCATGGCGTCAGCCGTCTGGGCATTCTCAACCCATGGATACTTATGCCGATGGTTGTTGGGATCGTCCTCGTGTCATTTGGGTTTCCACTCATGACGCTACCCCAACCACTGATGATAATTGCGCAAATTGGAATTGGGTTTACGCTTGGAACAAGGTTTCGGATTTCCAATCTTGCCCATCTTCCGTTGGTATCTTTGGGAGCTGTAGTAACTGGCTGTGCGCTGATTATCCTGATGACCTTTGCTGTGGTTCCAGTCATGGCTTCCTTCACTGACGCCGATCATCTGTCACTCGTACTCGGCTTGGCGCCAGGCGGGTTGGGTGAAATGATTGCGACTTCCAAAGCTGTTGGTGGAGCAACCACGATCGTTGTAGGATTCCAGTTCATACGGTCTTTCTTGACAAATATGCTCGCTCCAATAATCATTGTACGTCTCTTTGGTGGTCCGAAGCACTAGCAATGACAATTCAAGCGCAGACATGCCATTTCTTATATCATCTGGTTTGTCGTTTATATGTGAGCCGCAGCTATGAAACGTTCGAGATACTGTTCGGTCATCCTTGTCGCAGCCGAAGCGCAAGCCTGACCCGACAGGGTCACTAGAATACCGGCTGTAGGTTCCATCAGTGACACTGCCCCAGCTCCAGAGCCAGTTGATACGCGCCATCGGCATCGTCTACGTACACATGCATCTGAAAGACATAGGCAGGATAGTCGCTCGAACTTTCATTTTGCATAATGATCGAGTTGCCTATTCGCTGTCGTGCGAGCTGAATGCAGTGGTCACGATATCTGCTTTCCTTGATCACGCATGCATCGAATGCAGTACCAAGAAATTCGATCAGCCGGTCCGCGCTGACAACTGTGAAATAGGGTGTAATTAATTGATATCCTGCAGGCGTGCTGTAGTCGTCGTCCATGTCAAGCTCCCCGCAAGTTCTCGATGGTGTCAGATGCGTTCTCACCGCACAGCAGACCTATGTGCAAAGCGCAGCGAAGGTCCGCAATCCGCCCTTAGTGTTATGTTGGCGTTGTTGGCGCAGACCCGACCTTCGTGGACGGCGCAGCGAATGGCAGGAATGAG
>JBLHTS010000127.1:0-9974 GCA_047627695.1 Yoonia sp.
TGTGCGTGCATATCCTGCGGCGGTGTCTGAAGCTTGGGTTGACGGTCACGTCCATGCTTTTGCATTCTTCGGACGGGTTCCACAGTCGGTTCTCTATGACAATGATCGATGCTTGGTCGCGAAGATCCTGCCGGATGGTTCGCGCAAACGGACCAAGCTGTTCAGCGGGTTCCTGTCGCATTACTTCATCCATGATCGCTATGGACGTCCGGGAAAGGGCAACGATAAAGGCGCTGTTGAGGGCCTGGTCGGATACGCCCGGCGCAACTTCATGGTGCCCATCCCTCATTTTGCGACATGGGAAGCCTTCAACCTTTGGCTTGAAGAGCAATGCCGCAAGCGTCAGGCGGATGTCTTGCGCGGTCACAGCGAGAGCATTGGGCAACGTCTGGTCCGTGACCTTGATGCCATGATGGATCTGCCTGCGTCTCCGTTTGATGCCTGCGATCAGGCCAGCGGCCAAGTAAACTCGCAGTCCTTGGTGCGCTACAAAACCAATGATTACTCGGTGCCGGTTGCCTATGGCCACCCGCTGCCCGGCAGCGCATGCCTGCATGCGCGAGAGGGGGGACGTCTGGATCCGGGGCTATGTCGATCAGGTTGCCATTGGCTGTGGTGGCGATGTGATCGCCCGCCACCCCCGGTGCTGGGACCGGGAGGATATGGTCTTTGACCCAGTTCACTACTTGCCTCTTCTAGAGCACAAGATTGGTGCTCTAGATCAGGCGGCCCCTTTGGCGAAATGGGATCTGCCAGAGGAATTTGCGACCCTGCGCCGCCTGATGGAGGCGCGGATGATCAAGGCTGGCCGGCGTGAGTATGTGCAGGTCCTGCGGCTGCTGGAGACATTCGAGATGGCAGACCTGCAGGTTGCCGTCAAAAACGCACTTCGCATGGGGGCCATCGGGTTTGACGCTGTCAAACACCTTGTGCTGTGCCAGATCGAGAAGCGGCCGCCCAAGCTGGATCTGGATGTATATCCCTATCTGCCAAAGGCCAATGTCGGCACGACGTCAGCGGCCAGCTATATGTCCCTGATGAAGCGGGGGCAGGCAGCATGAGCGACGCTCCCCAAATCCTTCTGGACCACCGCCTCAAATCGCTGCGACTGCCGACCGTTCTGCGTGAATACAGCAAACTGGCCAAACAAGCCGCAGCCGAGGGACTGGACCATGTGCAGTTCCTTGCACGTCTGATCGAACTGGAGATGATTGACCGGGAACGCAGGATGATCGAGCGCAGGATCAAAGCCGCAAAGTTCCCAGCCGTCAAAAGTCTGGACAGCTTCGACTTCAAGGCGATCCCCGCCCTGAACAAGATGCAGGTGCTGGAGTTGGCGCGTTGTGAATGGATTGAGCGGCGCGAGAATGTCATCGCGCTTGGGCCTTCCGGCACAGGCAAGACCCATGTCGCCTTGGGCCTTGGCCTGTCAGCATGCCAGAAAGGCCTGTCCGTTGGATTTGTCACCGCCGCCGCACTCGTCCATGAGCTGATGGAGGCCAGAGACGAACGCAGACTGCTACGGCTTCAAAAGCAGATGGTGGGTTACAAGCTGCTTATCATTGACGAGCTGGGCTTTGTTCCGCTGAGCAAAACCGGGGCCGAGCTCCTGTTTGAGTTGATCTCCCAACGCTACGAGCGCGGTTCCACGCTGATCACAAGCAACCTGCCATTCGACGAATGGACCGAAACCTTTGGGTCAGAACGCCTGACCGGCGCACTCCTCGACCGACTGACCCACCACGTCAACATCCTGGAGATGAATGGCGAAAGCTACCGCCTTGGACAAAGTAAGGCGCGTCAGGCAACGCCCAAAACCTGAACCACAATCAGCACCGATTGGCCCTGACGGGCCAAAGCATCCGGGCAACCGCCAGCTATATGACAAGCGCGGCCGCCCGGATGCTGGCGCTCGTCTATACGCTGATTATCCCAACCCCAAAGTGGCAACATTTTGCGCTGCCCTTTGGCTCACTTTTACTCTGCCGTTGACACTGAGATGAATCAATCGGCTACAACACAATAACACGCGGATCTTGAGATGAACTCGGCGGGTCGATATATTGTTGAAACTGCGGTAGCTTCCATTCTGAAAAACATCGGAACGGCCGATTGCTCAAGCCGATCAACGATTGCAGCGCTGATGGTGAAATCACTCGCTTGGAATGGGCGGCAGTTCTTGTGGCGATGAGATCCACGTTTTGCTCAAACGCCCTGTAATCTAGTCGCCCACTCACACGCGGTACAACGTTACTGGGCGACCAAAGTTCCTGAGAGCAAGATTGACGGCTTGGGCACGTGCCTCGCAACCCATGGGTAGACCAAAGGGCATCCATTGCGTGTAAGCCGATTAGGCGGCGCAATGTCGGCGCGTATCCTGCGCGTCGTTGAGACTACTTTTTCTCAATCTTGATTCTTTGAGTGTTCGCGGCCACCTCTTCGGGCTTTTTGATTGTCAGGTTCAGTACGCCATCTTCAAACGAGGCATTAACCCCATCTTTCGGAGGAGTGAAGCCAAGCGGGATTTGGCGACGGAAGCTGCCAAATTGGCGCCCAACAAGATGATAGTCGGCTTTGGTTTCTTCGACTTCTTTGGTCTTTTGGCCTTTCAGCAACAGCACGTCGCCAGTGACTGAGACGTCTAAATCGCCTTCTTTAATGCCGGGGATTTCCGCTGTGATCACAACCGTGTCGTCGGTTTCAGAAACATCGAGGGCCGGCATCAAGTCGCCATTCGCTGAATTTGCCATGGAGCCGATATTGAACCGCTCCAAAGTGCGATCGATCTCGTCATGCAGAGACCGAAAGAATGGGCTTTGAAAGGCATTGGAGGGGAATACGGAAGGAAGGATTTGATGGGCCATAATATTGCTCCTTTGAAGGGGGTTTGAGAGTTCAGAAGATCCGCACGCACCAGTCAAGGATTGACAAGAGTCAATTCCCGGCCACGAGAACGGCTTAGTTCTGGGCATCAAACGAGCTCGCATATGGGGTAACCTAAAGATCCCTATTCATGGCCTTTGCGGGGCAGTCAGGCGCGGATCGAGACCCCACACAGAGACTAAACTCAGCAGAATGAGAGGAAATTAAAGATGTCTGCGCAAGGATTGGAAGTCATCGACCATACAGTCCACTTGACCCATGAGTGGATCAACGAGTTAGCTGACCGTTTGGATTGGACAAGCGCCCGGGATGTCCTGCGGCTGATGCGCTCGACATTACGTGCCATTCGCGATCACCTGAGAGTGGACGAAACAGCGCAATTTTCCGCGCAATTGCCATTGCTGATCCGGGTCATGTATTTTGAGGGTTGGGTGCCCAAGACGACGCCGATCAAGGAACGTCATCTAGAGGATTTCGTTTCAAGGATCGAAGTGCTGGTCGCGGATGTGAAGGAATACCGTGGCGCTGCGGACATTCAGGCAGTCTTGAAGATGCTAAATGCGCGAATTTCACGGGGCGAGGTCGAGGACATCCGCGCCAATCTTCCCACGTAAATCAGAGATTTCTGGCCGACCCCATAAGGAATAAATCAATGGACGAACTGACAATCAACTCTGAGTACATGCGTCGCTTGCTTGAAAAGCTGCGGGCGGTCATGGGCCGCGAAGGGGAGGTCATGCCCGATATCGGTGGCAACGCCTCTGACGACGAGCGGCCCGCTACCCTACAGGAAACGCCCGGTGATCTGCTCTTGCAGGAGTTGACCGAGGAGATTGAGGCAATGGATGACGATCATAAACACGAGTTGGTCGCCCTTATGTGGCTGGGCCGGGGCGATTTTTCGGCTGCCGAATGGCCGGAGGCGATGAGCTTAGCCGCTGAACGCCATGACGGTCCGACGTCGCGCTATCTGTTGTCTCATCCAAGGGTGGCCGATCAACTTGCCAGCGGCTTGGAAGAGTTGGGCTACAGCCATGTCCTGCAAGACGGGATGTACTAAGTTAGGCAATCCCATCCGCCGTCTCCTGCGGCCAAAGCCATCAATGCACTCGGTTCGAGGACGATCACTGTGCAGTTAACGCTTTCTTGATTAACGGACGGGTGCCCGCTCGTCTTTTCGACAAGACCATTGCCTGCAAAGGCTTGGTTGCGTTGAGCAAGATCTATACGTGTGAGTGTTGAGCTCAGTAGGCCGCATTGCAAGCCGCTGCCATCACTGCGGAGGTCGAAAAGTCACTGATTTTGTCGCCATCGCCAGCTACGGCATCATGTCCACAACTGGTCCCGTTATCGACGAAAAAGTTGTCTCAACTGGGCGGGTGCTCAGCGCGACCGAGATTGGAGCGCTGCTTAAGTCAGTGTAGTCAGTTCTCTCAGACGTTGAATGGCCGCGCGTCCAGAGCTGGCGGCGCCGGATTGGCTATTCCCAAACGAGAGCATGTTCGCGACCGACCCATCTGTTGAGGGCGGCGGGGAGAGAAGGATAACACCGTTTGCAGATGTCGCATGATGATACAATCCACCATTCAATGCTTCGACAGCTTGAGATGCCGTGACTGTGACACCTGGAAGCGGATACTGCGTAACCATAACCCCCAATGCGTCTTGAACTGGTGCGATTGAATGCAGGATCGCCAACGGGATCGACACACCACTCCACCGGCCATTGCATTCGATCCAGTGTATTGTGTTTGGGTCCATAAGGCGACTGCATATAACGGCATCAAAGCTACATCGCCCGTAATATCCCAGATGCTGCAAGACCGTCGCGATCTTCACTGATTGGCCAACAAGTTCACGCTGTACAGCGACCGGCAACGTTGATCTTACAGCCCCAACAAAAGCCGCAGCATCGCCAAATACCTGTTGCTCGAACACCCCGTGAGAGACTGGCGGCCCTTCGGTCAACTGCGGAATCCACAATTGCACCGAAGGGGTGCAGGTAACATCAGTGTCCCAAACCCCGACGAGGATCGGATAGCTGTCGGCCCATCCGGTCGCATGCAGCTGATCTTGCAAGAGCGCCCTAATCTGATCGGGGGATTTGCCTTTGAGAAACGCCGCTTCGAACCGGATGTTTCCGGCGGAACCTGCGCTGTCGGGAACTTTCACGATGACTTGGCTTGCAGATTTTCCAAACCGCGCGACGAGAGCGGCGGCGGCGTCGGGCCCATAGGCGGACATGGTCGGTGGAACCGCCTCGTTGCCGATCACTTGGCGGGCCAGTCGAGTGAACCAAAGCTTGTCATTTACGCGCCTTGCGACGCGCGGGGATGGGCCGCTGACATGGATCATGCATTTGGCCGCTTCTCCAATTGCCTGAGCCAAACGCCACGTGTTCCCGGTAGTCAGATAAGAGTTGACCGTCATACCACCCGCGTTTCGCGCCATTTTGATGAGCGCCTCAAACAATGCGGGTGTGCTATAGGCTTGCTTTGAAACCGGGTCTGCATCTGCATTCTGCGCAGATAAAAAGGTGACATCGGAAAACCCGCGATACTCTGCCAGATAGGCCTCAAATTCGGGGTTCCTTTGGCGCATCAGCACAACATCACCGGGCTTTGCCAGATGCGCCATCCGGTGGTCGAGGTGCGAGGACCGTGCATTGCGCATTAGGCTGATCTCAGATTGGTCGCCAATCAGCAGCGATGGACCTGTTCCAGTGCCCTGAGACACCCATGGCCCGAAATCGAGCGATGACAATAACGCGGGCTCGTCAGCGACAAGGCGTTCAATGAGTTTGGTGTCGTCAGACATGCGGATATTCCAGCGTTGGAGCTACCCCGTAGAAATTACACCGAAGATTTCTGGTAAAATTGATCAATGTCAGGTGCCGTCTGAGCAGCATGGTACCCTATGCCTGTCCTTGAACAGGAGAGACGAGATGTGTCGCCTTTACGCAATGCATGCCAATGAGCCGACGCGCGTTGAATGCGGCTTGGTCAAGGCCCAAAACGCCCTGATGGAGCAGAGCAAAGGGGACATGCAGGGCTATGCGCATGGTCACGGATGGGGCGTTGCTGATTACGCCGATGGTGTGCCGCTGGTTGAAAAACAGACTTGGGCCGCGTTCCACGGAGAGCACTTCGCCCGCAACGCGGCACGGATTTATGCACGTACCGTTGTTGCCCATGTGCGCCGGGCGACAGTTGGTGGCACCAGCATCGAAAACACACATCCTTTCCATCACGGAAAATGGATATTCGCCCATAATGGCACAGTGCCAAATTTCGAGCGTGTCCGCCCTGTCATACTCGATCATATGGATCCTCTGCACCGTACCGAGATCATGGGCACAACCGATAGCGAGCACGTTTTCCGCTATTTGATGAGCCTCTTCTTGCGCCATCCCGAACGCGGTTTGAAAGAGACGGTTCGCATCGGTCTGGAGCAGATTATTACGTGGTCCAATGAGATTGATCCGCAGGCCCGCATCGGCCTGAATATCGTGCTAACGGATGGCGAGCATGTGATCGGCTCACGGTACAATCGGTCGCTGCATTATCTGGTGCGCGATCACGTGTTTTCCTGCCCCATCTGCGGCAAACCGCATGTGCACCACGCTGCCAGCACTGCCTACCAAGCAGTGGAGATTGCATCCGAGCCCGTCACGTTTGGTGAGGATTGGTACGAGATTCCGGACCATACGATCTATAGCATAGCCGAGGATTTTCGGCTTGATATGGAGCCACTGGGGCGCGGTCGTGCGGGATTGGAGCAAGGGGAGAGGTCTTGAAAAAACGGGGTACTATTGCGCTTCCGGCTGGCGAGGTCCCGGGGCCTGCGCCGAAAAAGCGGGATGTGCCTTTGCCGTGGCAGTCGCCAAAGTCTGCCAAGGAAGACAGAGACGCCCCCATGCGACTCGCTGCGATCTTGAAAAGCCAAGCGTATCTGCAAGCCGACGAAGACATTGCCTTTCTTAGGTCCGATGACATGCGCGGCGTGCGTCTTCAACTTGATTTCATGAAGGCTGAACAAGGGCTCGTGGATCATGAGGTGAAGCATACGATCGTTGTATTTGGCAGTACCCGTCTTCCGGAGCCGACCGCTGCGCGCGCGCGTGCGGAACAGGGGCGTATTAACTTGGATGCTGACCCCCAAGACCCTGCGTTGCAACAGCAGTCGAAAATAGCGGAACGCGTCCTGAAGCGAAGCCTATACTATACAATTGCGCAGGAATTCGGCGACGCTATCGGCCGTATGACAGAAGTCCGTGACGGCGGACGGATCGCCCTGATGACAGGTGGTGGCCCGGGTATCATGGAGGCGGCGAACCGTGGCGCATTTCATGCCGGGGCAAAGTCGATTGGCCTGAATATAACGTTGCCGTTCGAACAGTATCCCAATCCGTATCTGACGCCGGGGCTCTGCTTCCGCTTTCACTACTTCGCCCTGCGGAAGATGCACTTTCTGAACCGCGCCCGTGCTCTTGTGGCTTTTCCGGGTGGCTATGGCACAATGGATGAGGTGTTTGAGACACTCACGCTGGTGCAAACCCGCAAAATCGAACCTTTACCGATTATTCTGGTCGGGCACGAGTTTTGGTCACGTGCCGTAGATTTTCCATTTCTAGTTGAAGAAGGAGTCATCGATCCGGAGGACGCTGACCTGTTCTGCTTTGCTGAAACGTCCGACGAGATTCTGGAAATTATCGCTGACTGGTACGCGCAGGCGGGCCAGCCACTCATTGAAAAACCCGAAAATCTCTAGCTGTAACCGGGCATCACAAAACTTCATAGGAGCCAACCTTATGAGACTTTCATTCCATGGCGCTGCGCAAAACGTGACTGGTTCCTGCCATTTGCTTGAGGCGGGAGGTTTGCGGATTTTGATTGATTGCGGAATGTTCCAGGGCGCAAAACATGCAGATGAAGAGAACGCGGGCGATTTTGGGTTCGAGCCGTCGGAAATTGACTATCTGCTCTTGACCCATGCGCATCTTGACCATTGCGGCCGCATTCCATTGCTGGTCAAGCGTGGTTTTGCCGGAAAGATCATCACAACGGCTGCAACGCGCGAACTCACCAAGCTGATCTTGATAGACTCAGCCCATATTCAGGAAGAGGACGCCCTGCGCGCCTCTCGTCACAAGCGGCGCGGTGGGCACAAAGATATAAGACCGCTTTACGATCAGATTGATGTGCTGTTCGCCTTGGATTTCTTCGGACCAAACGTCAGCTATGATGAAGATGTTGCTTTGAATGATACAGTGACGGTTCGCTTTATCAATGCCGGCCATATCCTTGGGTCGGCCTCTGTGGTCGTGGAAGTGACTGAACACGAAAAGACAAAGCGAATTGTGTTTTCCGGTGATTTGGGCAGCCCGGGCAGCCCGGGCCATGCGATTTTGTCCAATTCAACTCTACCACCGGAGTGTGATTACGTTGTCATGGAAACGACCTATGGCGGCAGGATGCACAAGGATCGTGAAACCTCAAATGCCGAACTTACCGAAGTGATCGCCGAAACAGTTGCGCGAGGTGGCAATGTAGTGATTCCGACCTTCGCGATGGAACGCACCCAGGAAATCCTGTTTCACCTGAAAAATGCGATTAAGAGCAAAGATTTACCCGGATCGCTGGCAATCTTTTTGGATAGCCCGATGGGGATTTCAGCAACCGAGATTTTTCGGCGTCACGCTGATGGCTTCAGTCCTGAAGTTCGCGATGCCATGTTGGCCGGACAACACCCTTTTCGTCCGCCTGGGCTGCGCTTTACGCGCCAAGTGGACGAGTCGAGGGCTATCAATCGCATAAGGGGAGGGGCAGTCATTATGGCGGGGTCAGGCATGTGCACAGGCGGGCGCGTCCGCCATCACTTGAGGCACAATATCTGGCGTCCCGATTGCAGTATAGTTTTTGTTGGATTTGCTGCTGAGGGAACGCTTGCGCGGCGGATCGTTGACGGGGCGAAGCATATCCGGATTTCTGGCGAGGACATTCAGGTCAAGGCTGGCATTCACACAATAAATGGATTTTCTGCGCACGCCGATCAACGAGAGCTTTTGTACTGGGTGTCTCATACAGGCAAGCCCAAAACGATCTTCCTCGTTCATGGGGACTATGACAGAGGCATGTCCGATATGAAAAACGAGTTGGAGAAAAAGGGCTTGGCCGTTGAATGCCCGACGTTGCATTCCGCGGTTGATCTGGAGTGACATTCTGTGTCGTTAAGCGGTTTTGTAATCGCTTTAGGATTACCAAAGTCGTGCGCTTGGGTTTGTCGAAGCGGTCTTCAGGAAAGGGATACAATGATCGAAATTGAACACAGCCAAAGTGGCGACATCATCACTCTTCGTGCATCAGGGACGCTTTCCAAGGCGGATTATGATGCCGCCTTACCTGAAATTGAGAACGCACTGACCTTAGCAAAGGGGCCGCTGCAAATGCTGATCCGATTAGAAGACTTTCACGGTTGGGAAATTGGCGCGTTGTGGAAAGATCTGACATTCGATCTGAAACATCGCGGTGAATTTGGGTCTATCGCCGTCGTGGGCGATACGAAACTTGAAGAGTGGGGAGCCTGGCTGTCTTCGTTTTTTGCAAAGTCTGAGGTGCGTTACTTCAGCTTTGAAGACGAAGATGACGCGCGTGGCTGGCTTAGTAAGACTTAGTAGTAGGTCTCGTATGCGCCGGCCGCATTTCTGCTGTCTACCATCGTAATGGGATTTACCGCCGCCTCTTTCGCCGAATTGTCCGGGCGTGTGCCGCAGGCCGCGGGCGAAGCGGTCTATGTCGAAAAATCATTTGGCTTTCCCTGGCTTACGATTGTTGTTGGTCTTGCCGTTCTGGCTGAAGCGATGATCGCAGCGGCAGCAATCGCAGTGGGGTATGTCAGCTAGGTGCTTGGAAATTTTCGTAAGTTCGTTCAGATGCGTTTGGCCTATGGTGCGGGGTACCTTGTGCGAGAGTGTCCGATCTTCTGTGTATGATTAATTTGGCCCATGCTTCCAAACTGAAGGAGCATGACAACAATGACGATTTCCAAGGAAGTTTTAGACGAGCTGCTTAGCGGCGTTGAGAACGCGGACG